>NZ_VFOF01000001.1:1705000-1980000 GCF_006715975.1 Zymomonas mobilis
TCACCAAAGCTATGTATTCACTTCAGTAATACCCTTCCCACCTAACTCCGCCACTGCCTAAGCAGTATCGAAATTAAATGGTGAGGGTGGGTTTCCCCATTCGGAAATCTACGGGTCAAAGATTGCTCACATCTCGCCGTAGCTTATCGCAGCGTGCCACGTCCTTCATCGCCTGTGTATGCCAAGGCATCCACCAAATGCTCTTACCTCACGCTTGAGAACTTCCACCATCAATATCAGAATTGCTTCTTCCACCGATGATGCTTTTTGTTAAATCTCAGCATCAATTGAATATCTTTACTTTATGCAACTTTCGTCTCTCAAACAGTCACAGAAGTGACCATCCGAAAACCGAAGTCGCGGCATCGATTTTCAATAATTCCATTCACAATTTCAAATAACATTCGGGAATGAATTCCCTAGCCTTCTGATATCATCAGAAGGATTCATTTTCTCTTCATCTTTTTTCGGAAAACAGCCAGAAAATTTCTGGTGGAGCCTATCGGGATCGAACCGATGACCTCAAGCTTGCAAAGCTAGCGCTCTCCCAACTGAGCTAAGGCCCCTTTGAAATTCCCTACCTGAACCATGGTGGGCCGGGGAGGAGTTGAACCTCCGACCTCACGCTTATCAGGCGTGCGCTCTAACCACCTGAGCTACCGGCCCATTGGCAATAGCACATAGGCTAACTTTACCACCATTAAGCATATTATATGCTCAACAGGCTTTTTCCAAGATGAAGGGACATGAGGACGGCGGAATTTTTGTATGTTCTATGTACAGTCAAACTATCTAAAAGATATGTTCGACTATCCTTAGAAAGGAGGTGATCCAGCCGCAGGTTCCCCTACGGCTACCTTGTTACGACTTCACCCCAGTCGCTAAACCCACCGTGGTCGCCTGCCTCCCTTACGGGTTAGCGCAGCGCCTTCGGGTGAATCCAACTCCCATGGTGTGACGGGCGGTGTGTACAAGGCCTGGGAACGTATTCACCGCGGCATGCTGATCCGCGATTACTAGCGATTCCGCCTTCATGCTCTCGAGTTGCAGAGAACAATCCGAACTGAGACGGCTTTTTGAGATTAGCTAACCTTTGCAGGCTTGCGGCCCTCTGTCACCGCCATTGTAGCACGTGTGTAGCCCAGCGCGTAAGGGCCATGAGGACTTGACGTCATCCCCACCTTCCTCCGGCTTATCACCGGCAGTTCCTCTAAAGTGCCCAACTTAATGATGGCAACTAGAGGTGAGGGTTGCGCTCGTTGCGGGACTTAACCCAACATCTCACGACACGAGCTGACGACAGCCATGCAGCACCTGTCTCTAATCCAGCCGGACTGAAGGGAAATGTCTCCATCTCCCGCGATTAGGATGTCAAACGCTGGTAAGGTTCTGCGCGTTGCTTCGAATTAAACCACATGCTCCACCGCTTGTGCAGGCCCCCGTCAATTTCTTTGAGTTTTAATCTTGCGACCGTACTCCCCAGGCGGATAACTTAATGCGTTAGCTCCGCCACCCAGATACCATGTACCCGGACAGCTAGTTATCATCGTTTACGGCGTGGACTACCAGGGTATCTAATCCTGTTTGCTACCCACGCTTTCGTACCTCAGCGTCAACTATAGACCAGTAAGTCGCCTTCGCCACTGGTGTTCTTCCGAATATCTACGAATTTCACCTCTACACTCGGAATTCCACTTACCTCTTCTATGTTCTAGTCTGACAGTCTCAAAGGCAGTTCCAGAGTTGAGCTCTG
Source organism: Zymomonas mobilis (assembly GCF_006715975.1). Classification (GTDB taxonomy): domain Bacteria; phylum Pseudomonadota; class Alphaproteobacteria; order Sphingomonadales; family Sphingomonadaceae; genus Zymomonas; species Zymomonas mobilis_B. The sequence goes on from NZ_VFOF01000001.1 coordinate 1,706,754, forward strand.
GGCTTTCACCCCTGACTTATCAAACCGCCTACGTACGCTTTACGCCCAGTAATTCCGAACAACGCTAGCTCCCTCCGTATTACCGCGGCTGCTGGCACGGAGTTAGCCGGAGCTTATTCTCCCGGTACTGTCATTATCATCCCGGGTAAAAGAGCTTTACAACCCTAAGGCCTTCTTCACTCACGCGGCATTGCTGGATCAGGGTTTCCCCCATTGTCCAATATTCCCCACTGCTGCCTCCCGTAGGAGTCTGGGCCGTGTCTCAGTCCCAGTGTGGCTGATCATCCTCTCAGACCAGCTATGGATCGTCGCCTTGGTAGGCCTTTACCCTACCAACTAGCTAATCCAACGCGGGCTTATCTTCAGGCGATAAATCTTTGATCTCTCGATATCATACGGTATTAGCTCGAGTTTCCCCTAGTTATTCCGTACCTGAAGGCAAATTCCCACGCGTTACGCACCCGTGCGCCACTAAGGCCGAAGCCTTCGTTCGACTTGCATGTGTTAAGCATGCCGCCAGCGTTCGTTCTGAGCCAGAATCAAACTCTCAAGTTCACTTCTTACCATCTAATCACCAGCCTAAACCAGCAATCAAACAGCCTTGAGCTTTTTGACTAAGGCGTTCTTGCACAAACTGCAGATAATTTAATATCTACAATCTAGACATATGAACGACCTAGGTGCTATCCGTAAACTCTAACTAACCCTAAAGTTAGCCAGACAAACCGAACAGCTCCGCCGTCCACATGTCCCTTCATTCTTACTCACAATGTCAAATAGCGAAAAACCTTCTTAACCCCTTGACTAACTCTAGTCAACCAAGAAGTTTGAATTCCTTCAAATTCTCGAAGATTTTCCCCTCGGTAAGCAACCCGTTTAGTGGGCCGCCCCGTCGGTGTGAAGGCCTTCTATGCATTTCACGCTACCCTTGCAAGCAAAAAATTCACATTTCTGTCAACTTTCTTATAACTACCTGTTTTTAAACAACTTTTTTGACGAAAATAGAACCAAATCAACGGAGTCCTCACATCAAATCTCGTGAAACTTTCTTCGCTTCCCCCTCCCCTTCTCCATAACCATTCAAGAAAAGCCAAAAAAACAGCCTTTCAATGCTGATTTCTACGCCCACGCCGCTATATTTATCCCGAGAACCACCCCTCGGGTTCCATCTTGAAGGAAAATAAAATGTCTACTGCTATTGATATTGTCGCCTCTGTTCAGGCGAAAGCCGGTCATGAAGACGAAGTTGAGAAACTCATCAAAGCGGCTGTACCGCCTGCCCGTGCCGAAGAAGGCAACATCAAATATGATGTGCATAAAGACCTTCAGCGGAAAGGCCATTTTGTTTTCATCGAACGTTGGGCAAATAATGCCGCGATTGGCATCCATGGTGGCACGCCGCATTTCCAGAAGTTAGTGAAAGATTTGCAGCCGGTCAGCGAAGGGCTGGATGTAACGTTTCTGGAATGTATTTCTGAATAAAACATTCATTGAAAGCAGTGTCTTTATCCCCAAAGGCACTGCTTCCTTATATTTAGAGTGTTATTCTAGGATAAATTTCTGGAGCGTTATCCAAGCGTCTCGCTTCACGGCATAAGGGACAGCATGCGCCGGACTGCTGGAAGGCAGGATAATGTAAGGTAGGTCTGCTGCTATTTTCTGTAGTTCTTTGATGCCTAATTGGCCGGCTTTTTGACCATTAAAGGCAATGGCCTTTAGATGAGGCAGATTATCTATCAAATTGCCTAGGGGATTGGGGCTGACATCTCGGATGTTACTATCAAGGCTGCCTTGCCTTTTGGCGGTTCCGATAACATCCCAGAGACCTATATGTTTGCGTAAAAGCGTCGCCAACCGTTCAGGATAGGCAGCAGCCTCTATATCTTCCCCTATAATATCACCGATCAGCCGCCAGAATTGATTGCGGGGATGTCCGTAATATTGCGCTTTTTCGAGTGAGGCGCCCCCCGGAAGGCTTCCTAGGATCAGTAAACGGGTATGGGCATCCGTTACTGGAGCAAAACAGCGGAGCATCGGATCAGGCAGCAAGTATTCTCTCCAGATCACCCTGATTTTTTTGGGGATTACTAACGAGTAATCTTAATTTTTTCCGCAAAGTAATCCCCAATCAACAATATTATCTATTCTCTCAAGTCATGTTCTTCAATCCAGCCTTTATTGGTCTGGATGAAAGCTAATTGCCCTTTTCTATGTTTTTCCAATAGGTTTTTCAATTCTGGCCACTGGGTCTGTAATTCGTTGTTTTGAGCCCAATCAGGTAAATCTTCAGGGGAGGTTGTAAAGATAACGCCTGAAAATTTAACGCCCCCAAAAGGAGAAGAGGCAGGCTCTGTGAAATTTTCAATGGTGTCTACTTTAAGATGCCCAGCACAAAATATTGTGTCCTTGTCTAAGAATTTTTTCCCTTTTTCCGTTAGAGAAAATGTTTTTTTGGGAATCAATTTTTTATCAAATAAATCAATGTAGTCCCCCTTACCCATAGTATCACTCACAGATAAGAGCCCAACTGACACTAAAGATTGTAATTTTGGAATATCACTGTCTTTTAATTCTAGTGATATTGGAAAACTTGTATTACGGAATTCTCTAACACTTAGCGGAATACAATGTTTTTGATAATATTGATTAACTGCTTTTTTAAAGTTTGATTCTGTAGGTAACTTTGGATCTGTATTACATGATATTGTAAATAGTGCTGGTATAATGCTCAAGGCGGCTAAATACAATTTCATTATTGTCATCCATATTTTTGTTACGAAAATAATTATCAAAATATACTATATAATATTATTTTTATTAATTGGGATATAACGAAAATCAAGGTGCAATGTTTACTATGTCACCCATCATAATAGATTGAAAATTAAATATATATAACAATATTTTACAATATTGTCTAAATGAACAAATCTAAATATTTAAAATCCAATCATAAAAACTCGATATTTTATCAAAAAATTGAGAAAATTTAAAAAACGGTAAGAGCCAGACAGCGATGCGGAAGAATTATCCCCGTTGGGACGACGATCGTTTAAAAGCGCAAAATAGGCCATAATTTTGGGGCTTCTATATATATTCTTCGCATAAGGAAGATTTCAAAGGTCAACTCATCCAAAAGAAAAATGGATCGAAAGACTTTGGTTGAAGATTTCTTGTAGCGACTAACCAAGATACAGAATGGTTATTCAGCATGATCGCTTTGGATAACCAAATCGCAGGTAACCAAGGAACATTTCTTATATTGAATACAAGTAAGGCTCAAAAAAAGCCGACCCGAAAAATTCAGGCCGGCTTTTATTAAAGCAGATTTAAACGGCTTTTAAACGTCTAGATTAGCAACCGACAGAGCATTCTGCTGGATAAAGTCGCGACGCGGTTCGACCACATCACCCATTAACCGTGAGAAAATCTCATCAGCGACATCCGCCTGTTCGACTTCGACCTTCAACATAGAACGGTTGGCGGGGTCTAATGTGGTTTCCCATAACTGTTCGGGATTCATTTCACCCAAACCTTTATAACGGGAAATTGACAAGCCCTTGCTACCAACAGCCAGAATGGCTTCGAAAAGCTGAGAAGGACGATAGATATATTGTCCGGCCTCTTCATCCATCTGCGCTGCCAAAGCGACCAAACGCGCCGGAGTATCTGACATATAGCTGTCAGCCTGTTCGGAAACGAGATGGTTAAGCTTTGCCGCTTCTGAAGAATGGATGAAATTCAGATCCAATGTATGGGCATCTGTAACGCCACGCCAGACACGGCGGAACAAGAAGCCTTCCGAGATCGCGTCCACTGACCAATGGGCATCTCTTTCGGAATCTGAACGATCCATGATATCCGCAACGCGTTTCATGGCATCGATCCGATTATCGTCAGCAATTTCAGGGCTGAACGCACCCGACAAAGCTGCCGTTTCAATCAGTTCCGGATTATAGCGTTTCGGCACATAGCTCATCAAAAGACGCATGCGGCGTGCATGTTCGACCATTTGATGAAGATCATTGCCTGAACGGTCACCCTGTGCGGTGTGCAGCATCATGCTGGCAACGCCGCCTTCCATCAGATAGCCATCAAGGGCGGCTTCGTCCTTGAGATAAACTTCTGAACGGTTTTTGGCGACTTTGAACAAAGGCGGCTGAGCAATGTAAAGATGGCCGTTTTCAATGATCGCAGGCATATGACGATAGAAGAACGTCAAAAGCAGCGTTCTGATATGCGCACCATCGACATCAGCATCGGTCATAATGACGATTTTGTGGTAGCGCAGCTTTTCAATTTTGAATTCGTCGCGGATACCCGTGCCTAAAGCCTGAATAAGCGTGCCGACTTCTTTTGAAGAAAGCATCCGGTCAAGGCGTGAGCGCTCGGTATTCAGGATTTTACCTTTTAACGGTAAAATCGCCTGATTATGGCGGTTACGGCCTTGTTTGGCGGAGCCGCCTGCGGAATCCCCTTCAACGATGAAGATTTCTGATTTGGTTGGATCGCGTTCCTGACAATCGGCCAATTTACCCGGCAATGAAGCGATATCCATAACGCCTTTACGACGCGTTAATTCACGGGCGCGTTTGGCGGCTTCACGAGCGGCCGCCGCGTCGATGATTTTTTGGATAATCACCTTGGCATGCGCCGGATTTTCTTCGAGCCATTCCGCCATTTTATCAGCCATCAGGCTTTCAAGCGGTTGACGGACTTCGGAAGAAACCAGTTTATCTTTGGTCTGGCTGGAGAATTTCGGATCAGGAAGCTTTACCGAAATAATAGCCGTCAGCCCTTCGCGCATATCATCGCCGGTGAGCTGAACTTTTTCTTTTTTCAATAAGCCAGATTTATCGGCGTAATTGTTTAATGTCCGCGTCAAAGCAGCTCGGAAAGCAGCAAGATGCGTTCCACCATCCCGTTGGGGAATATTATTGGTAAAGCAAAGAACCTGTTCATAATAGCTGTCGTTCCATTCGAGAGCGACATCAATTACCACATCATCACGGTCACCATGAATAGCGACTGGTTCAGGAATAAGAGCGGTTTTAGCGCGATCAAGCCATTTTACGAAAGCTGCGATACCGCCTTCATAATATAATTCGACCGTTTTTTCGGGATCGGGGCGTTTATCGGTCAGTTGTAACCGGACACCGGAATTCAAGAAGGCTAGTTCACGATAACGGTGTTCCAGCTTTTCAAAATTGAATTCGGTAATTTTGAAGGTGGCTTCTGAAGGCAGGAAGCGCACACGGGTGCCTCGTTTATCGGAAGGCCCGACAACCTGTAACGGTTCAACGGCAACGCCATGTTCGAAACGCATCCGATGTTCGTAGCCATCGCGCCAAACGGTCAGTTCCAGATAATTGCTGAGCGCGTTCACAACGGAAACGCCGACCCCATGCAGACCGCCGGAGACCTTATAGGCATTGCTGTTGGCGTTATTGTCGAATTTACCACCGGCATGAAGCTGGGTCATGATGACTTCAGCCGCCGAAACACCTTCTTCGGGATGGATACCGGTAGGGATACCACGACCATTATCTTCGACCGAAACCGAACCATCGTCATAAATTGCGATTTGAACCAGATCGCAATAACCGGCTAAGGCTTCGTCGATAGCGTTATCGGATACTTCGAACACCATGTGGTGCAGACCAGATCCGTCGTCCGTATCACCAATATACATACCTGGCCGTTTGCGAACGGCATCTAGTCCTCGCAGAACCTTGATAGATCCTGCATCATAATCGTCATGCTGTTTTGATGTTGCCATAACTTTTACTTATAACGGGCTGTGACGGATAACCCAAGCAAAAGCCGACTGATTTTAAAGGAATTATTCTATTATTTCCAAGCTAGGTAAAAAGCCTAGCGCTTTCGGATAACAGATAGATTTTATAGGTGGTCAAAAGTCGGTCAATATCTGCTCTTTATCGAGGTGGAAACGACAGGCCGAACTGCCCGCTTTGTCAAAGAGAGACGATTCGGTACCGCTCATCCAGACTTGCCCTCCTTTTGATCGCAGAATTTCGAATAGGATTTCTCGACGGGAGGGATCGAGATGGGCGGCGACTTCGTCCAGAAGGAGAACCGGCGGTTGTCCGTTTTTCTCGGTTATTAAATTCACCTGCGCCAAAATAAGCCCCAATAGCAAAGCTTTTTGCTCGCCGGTTGAAGTTTGATCGGCAGGCATTGATTTCGCATGATGAGCGACCTTTAAGTCAGCCCGATGAGGCCCCTGTAATGTACGACCGATAGCAGCATCACGCGACCGACTTTTTTGCCAAATATTTTGTAAATAAGGCATGATATCGGGTTGTTGATCAGCAGAAGCGCCGCCGAGTGGTTCGGTTATTTCAATGCCGTCATCCAAAAAGAGGTCCGCCTTGGCGAATGGGCTGTCTTCTTGTTGGTTAATTTGTTCCGATAACTGCTGGACAAGCTGTTGCCGAAAAAAAATAATATTGGCAGCTTGTTCTGCCATCATTTGTTCCAAACCGTCCAACCAAAGGGGATCATAGCCTTTTTCTTCGGCGAGTAATTTGTTGCGTTGCCGCATAGCTGCTTCGTAGCGGGTATAATGCCGCGCATGAGACGGAAAAATCGTCAGAGTCAAACGATCAAGAAAGCGGCGGCGAACAGAAGCACCTTCTAGAAAAAGCCTGTCCATTGCGGGGGTTAGCCATAATATCGCCAGCCATTCCGATAAAGAATTGGCGGAGGTCGCGACACCATTGACCCGCACCTGACGAGAGGAGGCTTTTGGCGTTAGACCAATACCAATAGTGACCGGATCGACCACGCCGGAAACCGCAAGTGGATGAAGCTTGGCAGAAATTGCAAAACCACCCTCTCCTTCCCTTCGAATAAGGTCAGAGAGCTGACTTCCTCGAAATCCCCGCCCCGGTGAAAGCAACGAAATCGCTTCCAGAATGTTTGTTTTACCGACACCATTTTCACCGGTCAGGATTACCAAACCTGCATCCGCCTGTAGTTGTGTCTTTTTGTGTGACCGGAAATCAGTAAGAGAAAGGCCGGATATAAACACAGTAATGCCCCGTTCCGATATAATTATGTGATAATAATATTGGGAAAGTAATTTTTTTATAATAAGATTATAATGTCGGCCTGATTAGGGCTTGCTAGCGAAAGGCACTGAACAATGAGCGCAGATCCCAAAATAATCGACCACCTTAACCGTCAGCTTACCAATGAATTGACTGTCATCAATCAATATTTTCTCCATGCCCGCAGTCTGGAGCATTGGGGCGTTTCCGTCCTTGCCAGAAAAGAGGCCGAAGAATCTATTGAAGAAAGAACCCATGCCGATGCTTTGATTGCGCGGATTTTTTATCTGGGCGGGCTACCCAATCTGCAACGCTATGAACCGATCACGGCCAGCGAAGATGTCCCAGCGGTTTTGAAAACCGATCTGCGTTTGGAAAAAAAGGCTGTCAGCGATTTGAAAGAAGCGATTATCTACGCTGAATCAACGCAGGATTTTGTTTCGCGCGATCTGTTTGTTAAGATTTTACTGGCTGAAGAAGCTCATATCGATTTCTTGAATACCCAGCTCAATCTGATCGAGTTGATGGGTGTTGATCGCTATATTCAGCATAATTCCGATCCGGCCTGATTTATCAGAATAATGGCTGCTGTGGAGCAGCGCTTCATGGCAGCTATGCCGCCGCAATATATCCAAAGAAGAAAAATCGTGCTGAAAAAGCTTTGCCTTGCAGGCATTTCAGGTTTTGTTGCCCTTGTTATTCCAATTTCGGCCATGGCCTATCCCCATACTCATCATTATGGCCGGTCGGGTTATATTCGTAGCGGGCGTTCATCCGGTTATTTGAGGGGATATAACCAATCCGGCTATATCCATAATTATGGTTGGTCAGGTTATGCGCCGCAATATGGATCGATAGGTTATAACCGGCGTTATAATCCTTATAACCATAACCCATTCCGATATAACCACAGCTATAATCATCTGGATAAGCAGCTTTTATATCCGTCGAACCGCTGGCAAAATACCTATCGCTATGATGATTATGCCCGATAACGCGACGATAATTATTTTGCGCCGCTTTCCAGATATTTTAGCGGATAATAATTTTTGATTGCGGAATCCCCTTGTAGAACAAAAGAAGAATATCCATCTCTTTTTTTCGCTTTTGATTGACATTGCTTCATCACCAGACCCCATTTTCTGAACGATAGGATCATTGCCTGTTATGCTTTCGACTATTTCTATTCGCGGCGCCCGCGAACATAATCTCAAAGATGTTTCGATCGATATTCCGCGCAATAAACTTGTCGTCATGACGGGCTTGTCGGGGTCTGGAAAATCCAGTCTGGCTTTTGATACTATTTATGCCGAAGGACAGCGGCGTTATGTCGAATCTTTATCGGCTTATGCGCGCCAATTTCTGGAAATGATGCAAAAGCCTGATGTCGATCATATTGAGGGTTTATCCCCCGCGATTTCTATCGAGCAGAAAACAACCAGCAAAAATCCGCGTTCGACGGTCGCCACCGTGACTGAAATTTACGACTATATGCGGCTGTTATGGGCGCGGGTTGGGATTCCTTATTCTCCGGCAACAGGGCTTCCGATTACGGCGCAGACCGTGAGCCAGATGGTTGATCGGGTTATAGCTTTGCCAGAAGGCAGTCGTCTTCATTTATTGGCACCAGTCGTTCGCGGCAGAAAAGGCGAATATCGAAAAGAAATTGCGGAATGGCAGAAAGCGGGCTTTTCGCGGTTGCGGATTGATGGTGAATATCACCTGATCGAAGATGCTCCGAAAATCGACAAAAAGCGCAAACATAATATTGATGTCGTTGTCGATCGTTTGGTTGTTAGAGAAGGCATCGAAACGCGATTGGCGCAATCACTGGAAACGGCCTTGAAATTGGCAGATGGGATCGCCGTTATAGAGCCCGCCGACGAAGGCAGTTTTAAACCCTTACTTTTTTCCGAGCATTTTTCTTGTCCGGTATCCGGTTTTACCATTCCAGAAATTGAGCCGCGTTTATTTTCATTCAATGCGCCGCAAGGTGCCTGCCCTGCCTGTGACGGGTTGGGAGAAAAACCGTATTTTGATGTCCGTTTGATTGTGCCGAATGAGTCTCTTTCTTTGAAGAAAGGGGCATTGATGCCTTGGGCAAGAAGCACGCCGCCTAGCCCTTATTATATGCAAATTTTGTCTAGTTTGGCGCGGCATTACGATTTTTCATTGGATACCGCATGGAATAAATTACCCGAAAAAATTCAGCAGGTTATCCTTTTTGGTAGCGAGGGTGAGATTATTCCCCTTCGCTTTACAGAAGGAAATCAGGTTTACGAGGTCGAGAAAGCTTTTGAAGGCGTTATCCACAATCTGGAAAGACGGTTGTTAACGACGGATAGCGAAAGCATTCGAGAAGATATCGGACGGTATCAATCGGCGGCACCTTGTGAAGTCTGTCATGGTGCTAGATTGAAGCCGGAGGCTTTGGCAGTATTGATCGATCATCATAATATTTATGATGTGACCAAGATGACCGTTAAACCGGCTTTGGAATTTTTCAAGCAATTGCCTGAGAAATTGACGCCTGCCCAAAATCAAATTGCCGAGCGGATTTTAAAAGAAATCATCGAGAGGCTGGGTTTCCTTGATAATGTCGGGCTGGATTATTTGAGTCTTGACCGTTCTTCCGGCACGCTGTCAGGTGGCGAAAGCCAGCGTATCCGGCTTGCCAGTCAGATTGGTTCTGGCCTGTCTGGTGTTCTTTATGTTTTGGATGAGCCTTCGATTGGTTTGCATCAACGCGATAATGACCGCTTGCTGGAAACACTAAAAAGGCTGCGCGATTTAGGCAATTCGGTTCTGGTGGTCGAGCATGATGAAGATGCCATTCGGCTCGCCGATTTCGTCGTCGATATGGGCCCCGGTGCGGGTGCCATGGGCGGAGAAATTATTGCCGTTGGTTCGCCACAAGATATCATTGATTGCCCCGAGAGTTTGACGGGTGCCTATCTTTCAGGTCGGCGAGAAATCGAAATTCCTGAAAAGAGGCGAAAAGGTAATGGCAAAAAGCTGACGATTAAAGGCGCGACAGCCAATAACCTTCAAAATGTGACGGCATCAGTGCCTTTGGGCACCTTTACCTGTGTCACGGGGGTTTCCGGTTCCGGTAAATCCAGCCTTATTTTGGATACGCTCTATACGGCGGCGGCAAGAGAATTAAATGGCGCGCGGTTGCTGAGCGGTGACTATAAATCCATTTCGGGATTAGAGCATCTTGATAAGGTGATTGATATCGATCAATCGCCGATCGGTCGCACGCCGCGTTCTAATCCGGCGACCTATACGGGGGCGTTTACCGCTATTCGTGAATGGTTTGCCCGTTTACCCGAAGCGCAGGCGCGCGGTTATAAAGCCGGTCGTTTCAGCTTCAATGTCAAAGGCGGACGGTGTGAGGCCTGTCAGGGAGATGGTGTCAAAAAGATCGAGATGCATTTCTTGCCGGATGTCTATGTCACTTGTGATGTTTGTAATGGGGCGCGGTATAATCGGGAAACGCAGGAAGTTAAATTCAAGGGCAAATCTATTGCAGATGTCCTTGATATGACCGTCGATCAGGCTGCTGAGTTTTTCGATGCTGTGCCGCCTATTCGTGACAAGATGGCGATGCTGTCCCGTGTCGGTTTGGGATATATCAAGGTCGGCCAACAGGCGACGACCCTTTCCGGCGGTGAAGCCCAACGGGTTAAATTGGCAAAAGAGTTATCCAAGCGGGCAACGGGTCGCACCCTTTATATTTTAGATGAACCAACAACGGGTTTGCATTTTGAAGATGTGCGAAAATTGCTGGAAGTGCTGAATGCGCTGGTTGATCAGGGCAATAGCATTGTCGTGATTGAGCATAATTTGGATGTAATCAAAACAGCAGATTGGCTTATTGATTTGGGTCCAGAAGGTGGCACCGGTGGTGGCCAGATTGTAGCAGCAGGAACGCCGGAAAAGGTAGCAGAGACCGAAGGCAGTTATACCGGCCATTATTTAAAACGGATGTTGGGTAAGAAATGAAGAGAATAACTATCGATTTTCACTTTTATGGATATATAATTGAATAAGATTCAACCTTAATATCTAGCTGCTATTCCAGAATAGCGGCTTCGTTTTTTGTGCAAAAATTGTATCTGGATCAGATTCAATTGACTGTAAAAAATACAATTTTCATTTTTAATAAAATTTTTAGTTCGAAGTATTCAATTATTTATAATAATGTCTGTTATTATATTATTTTTTCGATCTAACATCTTACAAGCATTTTTGACTATTTAGCATTGGTCTTATCAATGCAAAGGCCCTTCGGCTTTACGGTCGAAGAACTGCCGGACATAGGGATTATCGGTTGTCCGAAGATCATGGGTATTGCCGATCCAGATGATCTGCCCTTGATGTAAAAAGGCAATTTTATCAGCGATTTTGCAGACTGAAGCCATATCATGGGTAATGGTGATTGCAGTCATCCCATTATCGCGCACCAGACTAAGCGTCAGGTCATCAATAACATCGGAACGAATGGGATCTAGCCCTGCGGTCGGCTCATCAAAAAGCAAGATTTCTGGTTTGGCAGCGATTGCCCGCGCAATAGCCACCCGTTTTTGCATACCGCCCGACAGCTCGCCGGAACGAAGATTAAGAATACGGTCATCTAGCCCGACCCGAGCCAGATATTCGCTAGCTAATTTTTGCATTTTTGCGGTATCCCGCAAATGGCCTTGTGTGATGGCAAAAGTGATATTGCGCCAAACAGGCAAGGAATCGAATAACGCCCCACCTTGGAACAGCATACCGATATGATCGCGAATATTGGCCAGCTGGGCTTGGGACATTTTTTCAATATCCTGCCCTTCGATTTCGATAGAGCCGGCATCGGGTTCAATCAGTCCCAAGATGGTTTTAAGCAAAACGGATTTGCCGCCGCCGGACTGGCCGATAATCACAACAGACTGACCGGCTTCGATATCGAGATCAACGCCTTGTAAAACAGCATGGTCTCCGAAAGATTTTTTCAACCCGCGAATCCGGATGAGGGGATGTGTTTGAGGCATAAAAATCTTTATCCGAAAAAGAACATAGTAATCATCAGGTTCGAAAACAGGATCATGATAAACGCGCTGACAACGGCACGCGTCGTAGAACGACCGACACCAGCGGCACCACCGCTAGCAAAAAATCCGTTATAGCAACCCAGCAAGGCCATAAGAAAACCGAAGACGGCAGCTTTTACCAAAGCCATATGGACATCTTCTGCCCGCAGAAATTCGCGCGTCACCTTGAGATAGTTTTCAGGGTTGAAGCCTAATTTGCTGATCGAAAGCAAATAGCCCCCGAAAATACCAATAACATTGGCCAACATGACCAATACTGGCAAAGCGATTGTTGCAGCATAAAGACGCGGTGCCAAAAGATAGCGATAGGGATCGGTATGTAATGTTTCCATGGCATCGATTTGTTCGGTGACCCGCATCGCACCTAATTCGGCAGCGATAGCCGAAGTCACCCGACCAACCACCATCAACCCGACCAAAACGGGCCCTAATTCACGCACCATGCCGATAACGACCGCTGCCGGAACAGTGGATTGCGCCGAAAAGCGGCTGGCTGCGGAATAGACTTGTTGTGCCAAGGCCGAGCCGGTAAAAACAGCGGTCAAGGCCACAACCGGAAGCGAATTCCAGCCTATTTCAAAGACTTCGTGAAAGAAGCGTCCGGGATAATAAGGTGGCAAAGCACCCCGATAAAGGATCATTGCCCCAAAACGGGTTATCCGGCCGATGCTAGCCAAAAGAGCGATAAAAAAACGACCGATAGCGGCCAAGCACCGAATAGGGAAAAGCAACGCTGATCCACTCCTTACAGGTAATATTTGTTTGTCATTGGGTGGCGATATCATACCGTCTGCCAGACAGATTGGTAACGATGTCCCAAGCCTGTCAGTAATTCATATTGCGATAATCCGGTCTGTTGTGCCGCAGAGGGTAACGTAAAATCAACAGAGAACCAATCGCCTTCACCCGCCGTCAACCCATCAGGCAAGGCTACGGTAATCATATCCATTGAAACCCGACCTGCCAAAGGACAGACAACACCGTCTTTGACCGCCTGCCCTTTTTCGAAAAAGGCGCGCCAATAGCCATCGGCATAGCCGACATGTAAAATAGCGATCCGCATTTTTCGGGGCGCAGTGAAACAGACGCCATAACCGATACCTTCACCGGCTTCGACTTCCCTTACCTGTATCGCCTGCGCAGAAATACCAACGACTTGTTTCAACACGCCTTCGGCTTTTTCAACGGGAAGGCCGCCGTAAAGTGCCAAGCCGGGACGTGCCAGATCGAAATGATAGGCTTTATCGAGAAAAATACCGGCAGAATTGGCGAGGCTATATCTTTTAGCCTGTTTTCTGGCGGCTAAGATCCGAAAACGGTCAAGCTGTATTTGATTGAGAAGATGGTCAATTTCGTCAGCGCAAGCAAGGTGGCTCAATAGATTTTCGATCTGAAGCCCATCAAGAAGGCCTGATCCCGCTTCCTCCATTGAAAGCCCAAGGCGATTCATGCCTGTATCGACCATCACATCACAAGGACGATCTGGCGCGTAACTTTTCCAACGGGCAATCATGGTTGGACTGCATAAAACTGGTTTGACTGATGAAGTCAGCGCATAACCAAGGTCTTCTTCGCGGAGACCATGCAGAACAGAAAGAGAGAAGTCTTTTTCAGAGGAATCCAACAAGCGCGCTTCGTCCCAACTGGCAACGAAGAAGTCGCGGCATCCGGCCTGTGCCAGATAATGGCGAACGCGTTCAGCACCCAGACCATAGCCATTGGCTTTGATAGCGGCGCCGCAATTTCCAGCCGTCATCCGGTTCAAACTCTGCCAGTTTGCCATCAGGGCTGATTTGTCTAATTCCAGACGGAGAGGAGAAGAAATTTGCACCTTTTAGTCAATAAGGCTGAAAAAGCAGTCAGGCAAGTATCTAATCAGCCTGCAAACCTGACTGCCTTTCATCTTGGATCAAGATTAGTTTTTAGGGGCTAACAAATCTTCGAGATAGCTATGCGTCTTTTCGATTTTTTCGAGACGCGGATAGCGCAATCCATCATAATAAGGGATAGCGACATCACGATAGTTATCACCTTGTTTGATCAGCAACTTGATCGGCGTTTTGGAGGTCTTGGCATTTTTGACTGCGGTTTTCAGCAGATCAGACGTAAAAGCATGGCCGTCGACCGCGACCAATTCGCTTCCAACGGTCAAGCCAGCATTAAAGGCGGCGCTATCCCACATTACAGAAGAGACCTTGCCTTTTTCCGAGGTTGATAATCCCAAAGAGAAAGACAGATCAGCCATGTGGCGAGCGCTTTCAACGCCTTTGATCCAGCTGGTTGGTTCATCGCTGTAGACCAGTTTATAACCGCCGCGCGTAATCCAATCCAAAGGTGCATGGGTGGAACGCTGGTTCAAACGCTGGTTAAAGAAGGATGCCCAGTCATAAGGCATAATGTCATTCAAGGTTTTGATGACATCATCAGAGGTATAGGTCAGTTCACCCCAATCACGATCACGCATCCCAAAGAAGGCTTTGGCGAAATCGTCTAATGAGCGTTTACCATGGGTCTGCTGACGCAAAAGGCTATCAACATCCAGCCAGATTAACTGACCTTCACTATAATAGTCTTCGGAGCGCTGCCAACTCATCCAGCCTTTCGGACGGCGTTGCGAAATAATCGGATCGTTGGTGGTATCTTCTACCGGACGCCAACGGCGGCCTGCCCGATTGTCATAAGTTGCAGCCACCAGAGCCAAAGCTTCGAGCGCATCTTTTTGTTGCCACAGGCCAGAACGGGCAGCCAAGACATAACCCCAGAATTGGGTTTGACCTTCATAGACCCAAAGCAGGCTATCCCGCATCGGGGTTTTATAATCGGGTGTCCAAAGATCAGCCGGACGACGATATTTACCATCCCAGCTATGGTTATATTCATGCGCCAACAAATCACGACCAACAGCGGATTTGTCCCATTTCGAGAAATAGTCAGCCCCTTCGCCATCTTCGGAAGACTGATGATGTTCTAATCCGATACCGCCCAGCTTGTCAGATAAGGCCAGCAAGAAATCATAATGGCTATAATGTTGAGCGCCATAAAGTTTGACGGCTTGGGTAATCAACTGGCGATGGGCATCCAGTTGCTTGTCCGTCATCACCATATCTTCGGGCTTATCCGCGATCAGGTTAAGACGCACGCCAGGAGCAAGCGTTTCTGTCCGCGTATAGCGACCAGCCATAACCGGCGAATCGATCAACGTATCGAAATCGGTTACCTTATATTGGATAACGTTAGGCGATTGGCCGTCCGGCGTCATACCACTGACTTCTAAAGCAGAGGCGGACTTCCAACCGGTGGGATAGATAACCGTAGGCTGGATCTGGATTTGACGAGTAAAATATCCAGCGGGATAAAATGCCAGCGTATTCCACTGTAAATTGACCATTTCAGGCGTGGACTGAATTCTGCCCTGCGACTCCGAGGTTGGAGCGAGATATTGATATTGTGCCGTGATTTCTGTCACGCCAGCGGGAATATCCAGATGAAAAGCATAAACATCAACCGGATCACGTTGCCATGGAATAACCTGATTATTGGCTGTGACGATCAAACCGGCAAGTTTTTCGATCGGACCTGATGGGCTATGATGCCCCGGCAACCATTCGGGATAGAGTAAAGTAAGGGCACCAGACTGAACCGGGATCGTTTCTATTACCCGAACAATGCCCCGTTGGGTGTCTGTCGCATCAACATTAAGACGGATCAAACCGTCATAAGGTTTGTCAACGGCGACCGGAATTGTTTGCGTAATTGCGGTTGGCTGTGGCGCGGTATTACCTGCAGGAATAGCCTGTGCTTGCCAAGCAATTGCGGTAGTCACAAGAAAAAGTGACAGATGGCGTTTCATAAAAATATATCCCCCCATTGAATCATTGTTTCCAAAACGACATCATCTTACTGATTTTTGTTTAAAAACAACAAAGAATATCTCTTTGGAACTCTAAAAGCATAAAATATCCTAATCCATATAAAAACCGCTAAAATTTTCAGAATTTTCTTTTATTTTCCGATTATCGCGGCAAAAAAATTGGTCTTTTTGCATTTTTTCCCAAAAGGATTAGAGACTGTTTTTTGTGACAGGAAAGCTGTCCAAAGACCCTACATTTCTTTTTCGCTATTGATCGTATCAAAAATGGAAACGATAATTTTCGTTTTTTTCTATTTTTATTATGCGCGAATATCCCTATTTCGACTGGGCGGGTGGCGGTAGCACTTCCCCCCCCTCCTCCTCAAGCTACCGCGACCCCCATTTTCCACCTAGTCAGGCTATTCCTTCAAAAAATCCCATTTTGTTTGTTTATTTCAACTGCGCAAATTATTTAAATATCGCAATATCCTTTTATTTTAAAATACCACAATTTATAGTCTGTATTTCAAAGCAAATGATGTTTGCTTGCTCTTTATTTATGGCATTGGACCGATATTTTATGAGTAAATTGGAATCAAAATGAAATAACTGGATTCTTTTTATGCTTATCTTTCGCGATTTCATCTGATCAACAAATAAAATAAACCATATAAAAGAATTTAATTCCAAAAAATTATCATTAAGTATTTATAAATTAAACATTTTATTTAAAATTTGTTACTTTAATTTAATTATAAAAAGCAACAACCATAACCTTATTATAAATAAAATCTTCACAATAAAAAGTGAACTTTTTCATAATTTGCATAAGTCTTAATATAAAAAATACATATTTAGAAAGAACACGCGGCCTTGCTCATCGTCGCTGGCGCGAGTAGAAAAATCTTGGCTTTCAGAAAAAGAGGTCGCTTCATAAAGACAGACCGTTGGTCTGGAATAAAAGTAAGCCCCCCTTGATCTGATGAAACTGATAGACATATTGCTTTTGCGCTTCCCGATGACTGAAAATGCGTAAAATCGATGATTTTACTTGTTGTCAGAAAAAACGGACTGAAAAAACAGTTTGGGATACGGGGTAAAAACGCAAAAACAATAGAAAGTAATAGGGTAGAAATGGTTGTTTCTGCTTTGTTGCTTTAAACTAGTATGTAGGGTGAGGTTATAGCTATGGCTTCTTCGACTTTTTATATTCCTTTCGTCAACGAAATGGGCGAAGGTGCGCTTGAAAAAGCAATCAAGGATCTTAACGGCAGCGGTTTCAAACACGCTTTGATCGTTTCTGATGCTTTCATGAACAAATCCGGTGTTGTTAAGCAGGTTGCTGACCTGTTGAAAGCACAGGGCATTGATTCTGCTGTTTATGATGGCGTGATGCCGAACCCGACTGTTACCGCAGTTCTGGACGGCCTCAAGATTCTGAAAGAACACAATTCAGACCTCGTTGTTTCTCTCGGTGGTGGTTCACCGCATGACTGTGCCAAGGCCGTTGCTTTGGTCGCAACCAATGGTGGCGAAGTCAAAGACTACGAAGGTATCGACAAATCCAAGAAACCTGCCCTGCCTTTGATGTCGATCAACACCACGGCTGGTACGGCTTCCGAAATGACGCGTTTCTGCATCATCACCGATGAAGTCCGTCATGTTAAGATGGCCATTGTTGACCGTCACGTTACCCCGATGGTTTCCGTCAACGATCCTTTGTTGATGGTTGGTATGCCTAAAGGTCTGACCGCTGCAACCGGTATGGACGCTCTGACGCATGCTTTTGAAGCTTACTCTTCAACGGCTGCTGATCCGATCACCGATGCTTGCGCATTGAAGGCCGCTGCAATGATCGCCAAGAACCTGAAGGCTGCTTGCGACAACGGTAAAGACATGGCTGCTCGTGAAGCTATGGCTTATGCTGAATTCCTGGCTGGTATGGCATTCAACAATGCTTCGCTCGGTTATGTCCATGCAATGGCTCATCAGTTGGGCGGTTACTACAACCTGCCGCATGGTGTCTGCAACGCAGTTCTGCTTCCGCATGTTCTGGCTTATAACGCCACTGCCGTTGCTGGTCGTCTGAAAGACGTTGGTGTTGCTATGGGTCTCGATATCGCCAAATTGGGTGATAAAGAAGGCGCAGAAGCCACCATTCAGGCCGTTCGCGATCTGGCTGCTTCCATCGGTATTCCGGCAAACCTGACCGAACTGGGTGCCAAGAAAGAAGATGTGCCGCTTCTTGCTGATCACGCTCTGAAAGATGCTTGTGCTCTGACCAACCCGCGTCAGGGTACTCAGAAAGAAGTTGAAGAACTCTTCCTGAGCGCTTTCTAATTTCAAAACAGTAAAACGGATTTCATCCGTTCTGCTTTGATATTTAAGCAAACGATGCCTCCGGTTTTTAATCGGAGGCATTTGTTTTTATTTGTTGCCAAAATGAAAAATATTATTACGAATTTTTATGAGACATTAAGCTTACCGTCATAAAAAATTTGTAATACAGCTTAATTATCAGGATCTCCGGCAAAATTTCAGAAATGACATGCCCCATTTGGGCCTATAGCCGTAGATAATTTGATAGCTGACATTTCACCGGCCTATTTTATTATTTTTACAACTAGGCGTTGAAAGTGTACAGAAAAGCCGCGTTTGCCTTTTAAGGCAACGAAATATTTTTCAGATGAAGTCTTTACCTTTTAAAACATTTTTCTGTTTTATCGGGTAAGTGCCTAATGCAGAGTTTGATTTCAGGCCTATGTTTCCGAATAAAAAGACGCCGTTGTTAGACAAAATAAAGACACCGGCAGAATTGCGTCAATTAGATCGCAACAGCCTCCGGCAATTGGCGGATGAATTACGGAAAGAAACCATCTCGGCGGTGGGGGTGACTGGCGGCCATCTCGGTTCCGGTCTCGGCGTTATCGAATTAACGGTAGCACTCCATTACGTTTTTGATACGCCTAATGATGCTTTGGTCTGGGATGTTGGCCATCAAACCTACCCCCATAAAATTTTAACCGGTCGTCGTGACCGTATCCAGACTTTGCGGAAACGTGGTGGTTTGTCTGGCTTCACGCAGCGCGCTGAAAGCGAATATGATGCCTTTGGTGCGGCACATAGTTCGACTTCGATATCGGCAGCACTCGGGTTTGCTATGGCCAGCAAATTATCCGGTAAAAAAGAAAAAGCCGTCGCCATTATTGGTGATGGTTCAATGACGGCGGGCATGGCTTACGAAGCCATGAATAATGCCAAAGCCGCTGGAGAGCGGCTGATCGTCATTCTGAACGATAATGAAATGTCTATTTCGCCTCCGGTTGGGGCGCTATCTTCTTATTTAAGCCGCCTTATTTCATCCCGTCCTTTCATGAATTTGCGCGATATGATGCGCGGTGTTGTCAATCGGATGCCCAAAAGTCTGGCAACCGCAGCCCGCAAAGCCGATGAATATGCGCGCGGCATGGCAACGGGCGGCACCTTCTTCGAAGAACTTGGTTTTTATTATGTCGGGCCGGTTGATGGTCACAATCTTGACCAGTTAATTCCGGTTCTTGAAAATGTCCGCGATGCCAAAGACGGGCCTATTCTGGTGCATGTCGTCACCCGTAAGGGCCAAGGTTACGCACCAGCAGAAGCAGCCAAAGATAAATATCATGCGGTTCAGCGGTTGGATGTTGTCTCCGGCAAGCAGGCAAAAGCGCCCCCAGGTCCTCCCAGCTATACGTCGGTTTTCTCGGAACAGCTGATCAAGGAAGCAAAAAAAGACGACAAGATCGTCACGATCACGGCCGCGATGCCAACCGGCACCGGCCTTGACCGCTTCCAGCAATATTTTCCCGAAAGAATGTTTGATGTCGGTATTGCCGAACAGCATGCGGTAACCTTTGCCGCCGGTATGGCTGCCGCCGGTTACAAACCTTTCTGCTGTCTCTATTCGACCTTCTTGCAACGTGGTTATGACCAATTAGTGCATGATGTCGCCATTCAGAATTTGCCGGTGCGCTTCGCAGTCGACCGCGCCGGTTTAGTTGGTTCTGATGGTGCCACCCATGCGGGCAGCTTTGACGTCGCTTTCATGGTCAATCTTCCTAATATGGTCGTTATGGCGCCTTCCGATGAAAAGGAATTGGCCAATATGGTGCACACGATGGTGCATTATGACCAAGGTCCAATCTCGGTGCGCTATCCCCGTGGCAATGGTGTGGGCGTTTCTTTGGAAGGCGAAAAAGAAATCTTGCCGATCGGTAAAGGTCGACTGGTTCGTCGCGGTAACAAGGTTGCTATTCTTTCTCTCGGCACCCGTCTTGAAGAATCCTTGAAAGCGGCTGATCGTCTGGATGCGCAAGGCCTATCCACTTCGGTGGCCGATATGCGCTTTGCCAAACCTTTGGATGAAAATCTGACGCGTCAGCTTCTGAAAAGTCATCAGGTTATTATCACGATTGAAGAAGGCGCTTTGGGTGGTTTTGCAACCCAAGTTCTTACTATGGCTTCGGATGAAGGTCTAATAGATGACGGTTTGAAGATCCGAACATTGCGTCTGCCCGACCGTTTCCAGCCACAGGACAAGCCCGAACGGCAATATGCCGAAGCCGGTCTTGATGCTGATGGTATTGTCGCCGCCGTTATCTCGGCCTTGCAACGGAACTCAAAGCCGGTAGAAGTCGTTGAACTGACCACAAAAGTGGCAGAAGATATGACTTTATGAGCAAGGTTATCTTTTTTTCTGAATCGTCCGGTTGTAACAGCTAAAACGCTTGGGCTAGCCATACGGATTGATCTCGTGATATCGGACACATCATGCATCGTTTTCTTGTAACGCGTCTGGCAGATATCAGCTGCCGGTTCCCTCGGTTAATTCTAGCCTTCACCCTTGTATTGACACTTGTCTCTGCATTTTTTGCAGCGTCACATTTTGCCATCAATACAGATACGGCGACTCTTATTTCTTCAAAAGTAACCTATCGCGTTAATGAAGATAAATTTGCCGATGCTTTTCCATCTACAGGGGGGACCACCCTAGTCGTTGTAGAAGGACAAACACCGGAATTAGCAGAGTCAGGAGCGGCCCGATTAGCTGAGCAGTTGAAAGAGGACAAAAAACACTTTCTGACTGTTACCCGACCAGATGGTGGTGATTTTTTCGCGCGCGAAGGTATTTTGTTCGGCCAGTTGCCGGATGTCCAAGATACCATGCAGCAGCTGATCTCGGCACAGCCTTTCTTGGGGCCTTTGGCTTCTGATCCGTCTTTACGTGGTATCAATAATGCTTTGAATACCATGTTGATCGGGGTCAACCGCCATATGGCCAGTCTGGATCAGATCCAGACGCCGGTACGTTCAATTGATAAAGCTATCCGCGATCAATTGTCAGGAAAGCAGACTTGGTTTTCATGGCAGCTCCTTTTTTCAAGCAAAAATCCAGCTTTAAAACCGCCGCTTAAACGGTTGATTTTAGCTCAACCTGTTCTTGATCTAAGTGCGTTGATGCCGGGGCTTGAAGCCAGCGAAGCTATTCACAAAGCCGCCAGTGATTTGAAATTAGATGCTGATCACGGGGTCAATATCCGTTTGACGGGTTCAGTGCCCTTAGCCGATGAAGAATTTGCTTCCTTGGCGGATAAAATTTGGTTGGTTGCGGGCGCCATGATTAGCGCCATGCTAATTACCCTTTGGTTGGCCGTTCGCTCTCCGAGTATTGTGGCGGCGATCATGCTGACCACGATTGCCGGATTGATCGTTACCGCTGCCGTTGGGCTGATTACAGTTGGCCGTTTCAATCTTATTTCGGTGGCCTTTATTCCGTTATTTGTTGGCTTGGGGGTTGATTTTGGTATCCAGCTTTCAGTTCGCTTTCTGGCCGAGCTAGAATCAGAACCGAACCAGCCTAAAGCGCTGTTGAACGCAGCCAATGCTTTAGGGCATTCTTTGCTTTTGGCAGCGGGCGCTGTCTGCCTTGGCTTCCTGTCTTTCTTACCGACCGCCTATATTGGTATTTCCGAATTAGGGATGATCGCTGGCGTTGGTATTCTGATCGCCCTGTTCTTTTCAGTGACCATGTTGCCCGCTTTGCTGATGCTGTTTCGTCCCCGTCGTCCGCGTCATCATGTCGGTTGGCGGAATATGGCACCGGTTGATCATTTTCTGGTCAAAGAAAGACGTTGGGTCATCGGTAGTTTTCTCGGTTTGACCCTGATCAGCATCATTCTTTTGCCATGGGTACAATTCGACTTTAATCCGTTGCATCTTCGCAATCCCAAAGGCGAAGCGATGGCGACCCTTTTATCTTTGATGAAAGATCCCAACCAGACACCGAATACGATTGATATCGTTGCGCCTGATAGCAAGACTGCCGATGATTGGGTTAAACGCCTGTCGAAATTAAAAGAAGTCGATCAAGTCGTCACGATTGATAGCTTTGTTCCGACTAATCAGGAACCGAAGCTGGCCCTTGTTTCTGATGCCAATATGATTCTTGATCCGACGATCAATCCGATTGAAACGCTGCCTACACCGAGTGATGAAGAAGTTCAGCTCTCCTTACGGCAGACCGCAACCTCTCTTCGCGAAGCGGCTGGCACAAGCACGGAAGCTTCGGCTAGCGACGCCCGTAGTTTGGCAGACTCGCTTGATAATTTGGCAAGAAGCTCGGCCGCGATCAGACAGCAGACCAATGAAATGTTCTGTATGCCTTTGGCAGTCATGCTTGATCAAATGAAAGCGATGCTTCAGGCAGAAGCGGTTAACCGTCAAGGCTTACCCCAGAATTTAAAAGAAGGCTGGGTTGCTAAAGATGGCCGTATTCGTATTGAGGTATTCCCTTCCGGGGATAGTAATAACAACGAAAACCTTATCCATTTCGCTAAGGCTGTTCAAAAGATAGTCCCAACGGCATCGGGTATGCCCATTTCAACGCAGGCGGCGGCTTATACCATTGCAAAAGCCTTTATTCAGGCTGGTATTCTTGCCTTTATCACCGTCTGTTTGCTTTTGTTTATTGTGTTGCGGAATATTCGCGAGGTTGCCTTTACATTGGCACCGATTATTCTTTCGATTTTCCTGACATTGGCAAGCTGCGTTATCATTGATCAGCCGATCAATTTCGCCAACATCATCGCCTTCCCGCTTCTGTTCGGGGTTGGTGTCGCCTTCCATATCTATTTTGTGATGGCTTGGCGGAATGGTGAGCGGAATTTGTTGCAATCCAGTCTGGCACATGCCGTGTTTTTCTCGGCTATGGCGACGGGCACCGCCTTTGGTAGCTTGTGGCTTTCGTCCCATCCTGGAACGGCCAGCATGGGTAAAATTCTGATGATCTCGCTGGTTTGGACGCTGATTTGCGCTTTGATTTTTGAGCCAGCCCTTCTTGGCAACAAAGAAAACAAGGAAAAAGAAGAAGGTAAGGCATAAATTAATACGCTATGGGCAAAATTTTTGTCTATTCCGCCTAATTATTGCCTTGCTTATGAAGAATTAGCATGACGCCCGACTTGATAAAAAATAGGTAAGGCGTAACAAAAGGTCGTATAAAAATAACAGAATGGTGTTCAAAAGCGCTAATATAATTTTTAATCTCGTCTTGATTTTAAAATAACAAGATTAAAAAATGAGCGAAGCCATTCGATAAAGCAGGAATAGTGGTGCATGGCTGTATATACTTCGGTCAGTGATGATGAAGTCTCTTCATTTTTAGCTCTTTATCCGGATTCAGGCCGGTTGCTTTCGGTGAAAGGGATTACGGAAGGTGTTGAAAACAGCAACTACCTGATTACCACCGATGTCCGCTCTTACATTCTGACATTGTATGAGAAGCGCGTTAATCCTGAAGAGCTTCCCTTCTTCATGGCTTTGACAGACCATTTAGCTGCTGAAAATCTGCCTGTTCCAAAAGCGTGGAAAAGTCGGGATGGAAAACAAATTCAGACTTTGGCCGGTCGGCCTGCCTGTTTGATCGAATTTCTGCAAGGGCGCTGGACCCCAACCCCATCGGCAGAACAGACCCGTGCCACCGGCGAAATGCTCGGCAAGATGCATAAAAGCCTGACCCATTTTTCAAAAAATCGTCCCAACAGTCTTAATCTAGAAAATTGGCATATTTTGGCTGAAAAATGCGGTTTTGAGGCCATGAACCAGATTGAAGCCCATATGGGTGACGAAGTCAAAAAAGAGCTGGATTATCTTGACCAATTTTGGCCGAAAGACCTGCCCCATTCGGTTATTCATGCCGATTTATTCCCCGACAATGTGTTGTTTGAAGGTGAAGCCTTAAAAGGCGTGATCGACTTCTATTTTGCTTGCACTGAAGTACGAGCATGGGATTTGGCTATCACCTATAGTGCATGGTGTTTCGATCAAGATAACCGCTTTCTTGTTGACCATGCCAAAGCCCTGATTAAAGGTTATCATCAAAGCTTTGCCCTGACAGAAGAAGAACGGGCTGCCTTTATCGTTTTGTTGCGCGGCGCGGCCTTGCGCTTCCTGCTGACACGCGCATGGGATTGGGTGAATACGCCGCCGGATGCGCTGGTGGTACCGAAAGACCCACGCGACTTTTTCAAACGACTAGTTTTCTATCGGGATGCTTCTTTGGAAGCATTGGGCTTATAATTTTGATGCCCGATCCCAAAACAGATAATATGGTCGTGATGATTGCGACTGATGGCGCTTGTAAAGGAAACCCCGGCTTTGGTGGCTGGGGTGCGCTGCTTCGCTATCAAGGCCATGAAAAAGCCATTTCTGGAGCTGAAAATCTGACGACCAATAACCGGATGGAATTACAAGCGGTTATTGAGGCGCTTTCCTGCCTCAAAAAGCCGTGCCGGATCGAGCTTTCCACCGATAGCAAATATGTCATGGATGGTTTGACCCGCTGGATCCATGGCTGGCAGAAAAATGGATGGCTAACAGCCGCCAAAAAACCGGTTAAAAATGATGATTTATGGAAGAAGCTTTTAGAAGCTACTCGGCAGCATGATATTTCATGGAAATGGGTAAAAGGGCATGCCGGTCATCCTGATAACGAACGGGCAGACCAATTAGCCAGTGATGCCGCAATAGCGCTTATGCAGGCGCAAAAAGACTAGACTATTCTTTCTACGGATTGCGCTTTTTCTTATTTTTTGCATCAAATAATAAAAGTCAGGCTGTTTTCAGCGGCTATTCATTTTCACAATTATTAATATTCTGAAGCATTCTATCCCGCTCAGAGCAAAGAGAAAATATATGACCGAGGTCTCAAGACGAAATTTTGTGGCAGCCAGTGCCGTTTTGGCTGGAGCTGTATTGGGAGCGCAAAAGTCGTATGCTTCGGGGAATGGCAATGGATTCAAAGCCGCAGCCTTCGAAGATGAAGAGCCCAATAAGGTGAAGACACCTGGTATTCAGAAAATTTCTGCGCTTTGCGAAGTTACGGGCGGCGGTGAAAAAGTTTATGGAGTTGCCATAGAATATGATGTCGCCATTGATTCCAAGAGTTTGAATTTGGATAGCTATAAGGCGGCAGTCTATCCTGCGGTAAAAGGTTTTTTCGCAGGAATGCCAGAAGAACCCGATAAAAATAAAACCACGGAACCGGCAATTGAGCGGCCTATCGTTGCGATCTATACGCATGACACGCCTCAATTAGGGCAGAGCCAACAGACAGCCGGACGGTATGTTATTGTTGAGTTCAAACATGATGCCGATTTAAGTCTGCCGACAACAGACAGCGATAAAGTTGTCATTATCCAGAATAAAAATATTAAGACTGTGGCCGGTGCTATTTATGCCCCGAGTAAGACAGTCTGGAGCAACTCAGATCGTCGCGGCAATCATGTGGTTATTCGTGGCGTAGATGATTGGGAGCAGAGCCATTGGTGGTGGGATGATACACGCTCGGCTTGGCTGGAATATAGTATTTATCTGCCGAAATCCTTCTTAAAGGCAGGGGGCGAGAATAAATATTATCCGCTCTTGCTCGCTATCACCCATTCAGGGACAAGCTATGATGGGAATTGTGCGCAAACATTGACCGAGCAATGTATAGCCAGCCTGTGGAGTTTACCGGAAGAACAGGCGGAACATGAGTGTGTTGTCATTACTCCGCGTTATGAGCGGACGACGATGAATGACTATTGGGAACATACTTATGATGTGGAAAACACCTATAAGCTGGTTGAATCTCTTCTGAAAAACACGTGGAATTATGGCAATCCCAATCGCGAAGATCGGCGCGACAAAGTTTTAAAAATCGATCCCAAAAGAGTTTATTGCACGGGATGGTCTATGGGAGCAATGACCTCTCTTTGGCTTATGGCAAAGCATCCTGATACTTTTGCAGCGGGTCTCATTATTGCGGGTCAGCAGCGACCGAATGATGTGCGCAATCTTGCCCATCAAAAATTGCTGATCATTACGGGCACAGAAGATCGCACCGCAACGCCTTGGAATGAGAAATGCGTCCCTGTCTGGCGGGAAGCGGGCGGAAAAGTTATTCGCCCAGAAGAACGGCTTGATCCTGCGCAGATATTCCCGATTGATAATCAAAAATCATTGACCCGTCAGATCGACAATTACCTTGAGCAAGATGCAAATATTACGTTTCTGACGTTTAAAAATGTCGATCACATGGGATCTGCGCGGAAATTTTTCTATATCAAAGCCGCAAGAGATTGGCTTTTTAAGCAGGCAAAAAAACAACCAAAAACTATCAGTGATTAGTTTTTTTAGGCGCTGTTTCGTCCTGTTTTGATTGAGGCTGTGTCGCCTCAATCAGTTATAGAGCATTTCACTGTTATCGGTTTTTTGTCCCCTACCCGTCTGTTTTTCATGGCATAATTATTGAAATTCATGAAATCGGGAATGACTATGAACCGTTTTAAACGCCTGAATAATGACATAGCTGTTAGCCCACAGCTGTTGGTCGAAGATATAAAAGAAGCGGCTTTGCAAGGGTTCGGCCATATTATCAATAACCGTCCAGATGGCGAAGGCTCGAACCAGCCTTCTGGTAGCGTTATTGAGGCCGCCGCAAAAGCAGAGGGGCTGGGCTATACGGCTATTCCAGTTCGCCCCGGAGGCATCGATGAAAATGCGATTGTCGCGATGGCGGATATTCTGAAAAAAGCGGATAAGCCGATATTGGCCTATTGTTTTAGTGGAACGCGATCAGCCTTTTTATGGGCGCTAGCCAGTGCCGCAATCGGTGAAGCGGATGCTGATGTTATTTTCGCGGAAGCTGCCAATGCGGGTTATGATTTATCCCCGATAATGCCTCTGGTAGATTCTCTTTCAGCTTCGGCACAATCGAAATAACGCCAAAGGCCATATTTCAGGCCTCTGGCATCGATTATTTTTTATTTATGCGCCAAATAACGCTGGTCAATATCAGCAGCGGTCAGATTGCTGTCGCCCTTGGGGGCTTTCAGCTTTAAAACCTGAGCCACTAAGGGCTGAATATCGACGTTATTCATACTGTCGATAACTTTATGTTTTTGAAAAGCAGGGCCATTGGCAATGAATAAGGCGCCCATTTCAGGGGTTTCATTGTCATAACCATGGCTTCCCTTCGTAAGATGGGCGGCCATGCTTTCATTTCCAATAATCGACCAGCCAACATCAGCCATACAGATAACCGCAGGCACGCGCGGATTTTGACCGTAATGCAATCGGGCAGGAATTTCATGCTTTGGCCAGCATTGCATATGGTCGTGATGTGCAAATAACGGTGCCAAATCATTGACGTTATGACCAGCGGTTGGTTCTATACCCGCGTAAGGCCCGCCAGTAATGACACGATAAGCACCAGAATCCACAATCTTGTTTAAAGCGATCACGCGATCAGGGGACGTCGCCGCCATACCATGGTCGGAAACAATGACCAGATTAGCCTTTACGCCGCGTTGTTTGAGCCCCTGCACCAATTGTCCGATAGCCTGATCGACTTTGACCAGATTTTCATTCACTTCTTTGGAATCAGGCCCATAGAGATGGCCAGCATGGTCAACATTTTCGAAATAAAGCGTAATGAATTGTGGCCGATGGGCTGCGGGATATGCCAACCATGAGAAGACCTGATCGACCCGTTCCGGGAAGGAAACATGGGTATCATAACGACGCCACATTTCAGGGCGGACACCATGAATATCGGATTCAGATCCTGGCCAGAACATTGTTGCGGAAACAACGCCTTGTTTTTCGGCGGTAACCCATAGCGGTTCGCCTTCATCCCACCAACGGCGGTCTACCACAGCTTCCGGATCGCTCATTTTAAAATGGCTGTCAGGCGTAATGGAAGAATCATCCATGTTATTGCCGACAATACCGTGATGGTCAGGATAGAGCCCCGTTACCAAGGTATAATGATTGGGGAAGGTGATGGAGGGGAAAGAGGGATGCATCACTTTGGCGTAGCTACCATTTTTAGCCAAAGAGAGCAGATTGGGAGTCAAACCCCGATCGAGATAATCAGCCCGAAAACCGTCTATAGAGATCAAGATTAAAGGAGTTTTTGACTGGGCTGTTTTTTGTGCAGTCGCAGCGGTAGCGGCTTCATGAGCGCCACCCGATAATCCTGCGAAACCGAGCAGCAGCGATAGAACGCTGGATAGCAACGGCTTTCGTTTTTTTGCGGCCTTATATCCGGCTGACATATTTGACTATTCCCGAAATAGTTAGAACTCTGACACACATCATCGTAAGCATTATGTGTAACTTTGATATGTGACATTATCTCGCTATTTCGGAAACAGAAATAAAAATTTTAAAATTTACTTACGATAGCAAACCTTATGAACGGCCTCGATAATGGCTTCGGGGTTAACCAAAGCCTGTTTTTCAAGGTTTTCGGCATAAGGTGTTGGCGTATCAGCATTGGTTACCCGCAGAACAGGCGCATCCAGATTGTCGAAGCCTTCTTCCATAGCGATTGCGGCTATTTCAGAAGAGATTGAGCAAACTGGCCAGCCATCTTCGACGGTTACGAGCCGGTTGGTTTTTTCCAAGCTTTTAAGGATAGTTTCCTTATCCAACGGGCGCAGCGTTCTGAGATCGATAACCTCGGCATCAATGCCTTCTTTGGCTAAAGCTTCGGCCGCCGTCAGAGCAAAAGAAACACCGATTGAATAGCTGACAATCGTAACGTCTTTGCCTTCGCGGATGATGCGGGCTTTGCCGATAGGCAAAACAAAATCATCAATTTTCGGAACGTCGAAAGTTTTGCTGTAAAGCAATTCGCATTCCAAAAAGACCACGGGATCTTCAGAACGGATAGCTGCTTTTAACAGGCCTTTTGCATCAATGGCATCATAAGGGGCAAGGACGATCAAGCCTGGAACAGCGGCATACCAAGGACCAAAATTCTGGGTATGTTGCGCACCGACATGCGGAGCAGCACCGTTAGGCCCCCGGAAGACGATAGGACAAGTGACCTGCCCACCGGACATGTAATGCGTTTTAGCAGCGGAGTTGATGATGTGGTCGATCGCCTGCATCGAGAAATTCATCGTCATGAATTCGATAACAGGGCGCAAGCCTTCCATTGCAGCGCCAACACCAATGCCAGAAAAACCATATTCAGAAATAGGTGTATCAACAACGCGACGTTCACCGAATTCCTGCAACAGGCCTTGGGTAACTTTATAGGCACCCTGATATTCGGCGACTTCTTCACCCATAACGAAAACACGGTCATCACGCCGCATTTCTTCGGCCATCGCATCCCGTAGGGCTTCACGCAGGGTTTGCTGGAAGAATTCGGTGCCTTCCGGTATTTCAGAACCCGAGCTGACGGCTTTGACCGACGGCGTTGCGGCTTCTTCTACGGCAGCGGCTTCTATTTTTGCGGGTTCGGCAATTGGCTGGTCGGTGTTTTCAGGGGCAGACGCACCTTTTACCGTTACATCGCTGGCATCGGTACCGAGATAAGCGATAGCGGTACCGACTTTGACATTTTCACTACCGTCGGGAAGCAGAATTTTTGAAATAACCCCCTCATCGACGGCTTCAAATTCCATAATGGCTTTGTCAGTTTCGATTTCGGCCAAAATAGCACCGGCCTTGATGGAATCGCCTTCTTTTACCAACCAACGGGTAAGCGTGCCTTCTTCCATAGTCGGAGACAGAGCAGGCATTTTAAGCTCTATGGCCATATCAATACTTTCCTACCAGAATATCGGTATATAATTCGTTATTAGCCGGTAACGGTGCCTTTTCGGCGAAATCGGCGGCTTCTTTTACCTGCTGGCGAATGTCTTCATCCAGCTTGATAAGCTCGGCTTCATCGACGCCTGCTGCGAAGAGGTCTTTTTTCAAATTATCTAAAGGATCGTGATTTTCCTTCATGTCGTTCACTTCCTCGCGGCTACGATAGCGCGCAGGATCGGACATGGAATGGCCACGATAACGATAGGTCTTCATTTCGAGAATGATGGGGCCTTTTCCAGCCTGAACCCAGTCAACAGCAACGGTTGCAGCGCCTCTGACTTCCAACACATCCATACCGTCAACGACCAAAGCCGGAATACCGAAGCCCTGCCCTCTTTCAGACAAAGCAGTATGCGCATTGGCGCGTTCGATGCTGGTACCCATGGCATAGCCGTTATTTTCAATGACAAAAATAACCGGCAATTTCCACAAGGCCGCCATATTGAAGGCTTCGTAAACCTGTCCCTGATTGGCAGAACCATCACCAAAATAGGCAGCAGAACAACCACCATCATTGCGATATTTATGCGCGAAGGCCAAGCCTGCACCTAATGGCACCTGAGCCCCGACGATACCGTTTCCGCCGAAGAATTTATGTTCGGTGGAGAACATATGCATCGAGCCGCCTTTACCATGCGAAATACCGCTGGCACGTCCGGTCAATTCAGCCATGACAATTTTCGGATCAATACCGTAGGCCAGCATATGCCCATGTTCACGATATCCGGTAATCACGCTATCCCGCCCCGGCTGTAAGGCGGCTTGCAAACCGACAGCAACGGCTTCTTGTCCGATATAAAGATGACAAAAACCGACAATCAGTCCCAGACCATAGAGCTGTCCGCACCGCTCTTCAAAACGACGGATCATGAGCATCCGTCGATAAAATTCAAGCATCTCTTCCCGGTCTGCGTGATAGCGACCGGGGATCGGTGGCAAATCGTGATTGGGAATAGCGGACCCAACATCAGCTTTATTAGGCCGACCGGAATCCTGAGTTGCTTTGGCCATGCAGAAGGCCTCCTGTCAAAAAAGACTAAAAATTCTGACGGACAGGATAAATCGACATTACAGGTCTGACCCCTGCCCTGACAGCTCGGGTTTATTAAAAACGGATTTTGGGCTTAACCAATATCCGTCCTTCTGTCTTTAATAATTTGTCTATATTGATTGATTTCGTCAAAGTCTCTTTTTGAGGTTCTTCATCAAAACCATATCATGGTTGTGTTAAACGCTTCTCGGATAAGCGATATTATTTTTTACTATAGCATAATTATTTTGAAAACATCGCCGAATATACCCGTTTTCCGATGATACAACAAATAGATATCAATCTGGCGAAAGACACAGCACGTCATTTCCAGCCCAAGACAAAAACACCTATAAATAGCGTTTTTACAGGAAATTTGAGAGATAAATGGAAATAATTATGTCAAGGAAATGGAAGGCATCTGAAGAGAAAACGGCGCGAAGAATTATTTTTGGTTATCGAGGATAATCACTTCATCCGGTCGGATTTGACGTGTTTCCTTACGCACCAATTCTTCGGCGTAATCGGGGTCGGTTGCTTTGGGATTGAGCAAGGCGATGCTGTTTGCAAGGCGATCTCTTTGTTGCTCTAGCGCCGTCAATTCCGCTTTTCTTACGGCCATTTTTTGACGGTAACCATCGAGAGCCAACAGACCATTTACGCCCAATAAGGCATTGCCGATAAAGACCCCCAAGACAACAACCATAAGGGCGGGGCCAATAGCAGCACGAAAAAGACTGTTCTTTGAACGAATCAGGGACATGGAGTCTATAATTACCGCTTTACGCGATAAATCAAGGCTCAATGTCCCCATTCAGTCGGACCGGTTTAAAAACCAGATCTAGCTGCGATTCTTATTTGGCGTTTCTAAGAACGGAACGGCCAGCATATTTAGCAACCGAACCCAGTTCTTCTTCGATGCGCATCAGCTGATTGTATTTAGCGATACGTTCGGAACGGCAAAGGCTACCGGTCTTGATCTGACCACAGTTGGTTGCAACTGCGAGGTCAGCAATCGTGGTGTCTTCGGTTTCACCGGAACGGTGAGACATAACAGCCGTGTAAGAAGCGTCGTTTGCCATGTTAACAGCAGCGAGCGTTTCAGACAAAGAACCGATCTGATTGAATTTAACGAGCAAGGAGTTTGCCATGCCACGTTTGATACCATCAGAAAGACGTTTCACGTTGGTCACGAACAAATCGTCACCGACCAACTGAACTTTGTCACCGAGCTTTTCGGTAAGGATCTTCCAGCCTTCGAAATCATCTTCGGCCAGACCATCTTCGATGGAATAGATCGGGTATTTACCGCAAAGTTCGACATAGTAATCAACGAGCTGAGCTGAGGTCAGTTTGCGACCTTCGCCTTTAAGATCGTAGATGTTCTGTTCTTTGTTGTAGAACTCGGAAGAAGCAGCATCGAGAGCGATGAACACATCTTCACCCGGCTTGTAACCGGCTTTGGAGATGGAATCGACGATGAAGTCCAGAGCTGAAGAAGCGCTATCGAGGCTAGGAGCGAAACCACCTTCGTCACCGACGTTGGTGTTCATGCCCTTGGCAGACAGTTCTTTTTTCAGGGTATGGAAAACTTCGGTACCGATGCGAACAGCTTCGTTAATTGAGCTGGCACCAACCGGAGCAATCATGAATTCCTGGAAATCGATGGGGTTATCAGCGTGCATACCGCCGTTAACGATGTTCATCATCGGAACCGGAAGAACGTGAGCAGCCGTACCACCGACATAACGGTAGAGCGGAAGACCGCGAGCTTCAGCAGCAGCCTTAGCAACAGCCAAGCTGACGCCGAGGATAGCATTCGCGCCGAATTTACCCTTGTTCGGGGTGCCATCGAGAGCGATCATCGTCTGGTCGATCAGTTCCTGATCTTCAGCTTCAAGACCGATGATAGCATCAGCAATTTCGTTGTTTACAGCGTGAACGGCTTTGGTTACGCCTTTACCACCCCAACGGGTTTTATCACCATCACGAAGTTCAACAGCTTCATGAACGCCGGTGGAAGCACCTGACGGCACAGCGGCGCGGCCGAAGCTACCATCTTCAAGCGTAACATCAACTTCAACGGTCGGGTTACCGCGGCTGTCGACAACCTGACGGCCATGGATACTGACAATAGCTGTCATATCGAAACCTTTCTTAAAATCTTTTAGACGAGTCTCTTTTTGAACCCAGTCCGTGAATGATCTATCCTTCCTTGACGCATAAGGCAATTCCACTGTTGCAATGAATATATTGCTTATGGTGAAACGTTATCGCTTCTCATGCGATTCTATAGTTAGGATAAACTGATTATTTTTCCGTATTGAGTAACTGGAGTATAGACAATGGCCGAAAATGAAACTGTGGCAAATGTAAAATCTGAAGCCAAAGATTTGCATGAAAATGCCGAAAATAAAGCTGAAAAAGCCACAAACGAAGCTAAACATGAAGGCCATCATATAGGGCATCAGATCGCCCAATCGGCATCATACATCGCCGACAAAGCTAAATCGCATCTTTCAGAAGCAAAAGATTTTGCTGAAAAAGAAGAAAATAAACTTCATCATTTATTTCAAGAGCACAGCCCCTTCCATGGAAAAATCCATGAAATCGGTGATGAAGGCCGTCATAAAGCGGTTGAAGCCGTTAATAATGTTGCCAAAATTGTTGACCAGACGGCTGAATTGGTTGCCGAAAATCTGGGAAGTTCCTATGGTGACTATATGCACAAGGCTTCCAAACATATCAGCAAATTGTCAAAATCCCTGAAAGACAAAAAATTGGCTGACATCACCAAGGGCGGCCATAACATTATCCGTCGTAATCCAGTTGTGAGCGTCGGCGTTGCTGCGGCTTTAGGCTATGCCCTTTACCGTTTTGCCAGCCACAAGAAACATAAATGTGAAGAAAATCATGCCTGCGATCATCACGAAGCAAGTGCATCCTCTTCTGACAGCAGCCATCAGGATTCCTAACATTGACGCTGGAAAATAAAGGCGAAAAAGAATCGAACGTTACTTCTGAAGAAATCGCCGTGGCCTTGTCTGAAGCTGAAATTGACCCTGTAGCTGCTGAAAAAGTGGCTACAGGAGAAATCAGCGACAAAGACGCTGTTCTTGAAGCCGAGACGAAATTGGAAGAAGGCGATATGGAAGCCGATGCGGCTGGAGAAGATGATTCTGTTTATGAAGAGACCGGTATTATCCAGTCTTTTCGGAATCTTGTTCAGGCTGCCAAAAACTTCTTCCATCATGAAGTCGCCTTTTGCCGCGAAATCATCATGGTGCGCGTCAAAAGAATCGTAAAGGCCGCCATCGCGTTAATCTTGGCGGCAGCCTTTGCGATTATTGGCTTAGTCGGTCTTTTGGTGGGCGTATTTATTGCCCTGATCCATGCGGTGGGCGCGTTAGGTGCAGGCTTGATTTTCGCAGGCGTGGGCTTGCCTATTGCGATTATTCTGGTGTTGGTTGCTTATTACTGGCTGACCAAAACATCGTAATTTCTTGCCAAGGCTGTTATTCGGAAGGAAACGGTCTGGAAAGGCCGCTATACTATGCTTCATACGTCTAAAATTAATCAGAAAAAAGCAGCACTCGAGCAGGCTCGCACCCAGCTTATGACTTCGCTCGACGATGTGACCAATCATCTAAAACCGGGTTCTATTGCCCGTAGCTTGGTAAAATCCGGTGTTCGTGCGGGTAAAAAAGCCGTCGATCATCTTAATCAAGAAGCCCAAAAACGGCCATTTGCAACGGTTGCTGCGGTCAGTGGTCTTGGCTTTATCTTTTTATGGCGTTCCAAAATGGGAGGGATGCTGTTCCAGCTTATTGCCTCTCTTTTAAGAGGTTCGCCATCGAAAAACGACAAGACTGATCAAGATCAAAATAGTCCGGTTCAATAAAGGTTCAGCTATTACCGTGTAACTATACTGGTCAGTACAGTTTTATCTATACTTGATAGTATATTTTATGTACTGACTAGTATTATTGATTCGCCCGAAATAGCCATAGAGAAGAATCTGCGCATCCACAGGTATTCTCCTTAAAGGTGTTTTTAAATTAGCCGAATCAGCAAAATGCCAGAATGCCTGGCTTTAGCCTTGAAAACCGACTTTTCTGACACCGTCCGGGAAAAGAGAATTATGAAAAGAGTTGCGCGTTTTTTTGCGGTGCCTGTTGCCCTTGTTTCGCTGAGTAGTCCTGCTTTTGCGGCTATTGATAATCAGACCCCAAGTGGTCTTATCAATGGCTTGATTGCGGAAGCGTTATCGGTCTCTCAGAATAATGACAAAGCGCATGCCCATCAAAAGCTGAAAGTTTTGCTGGCGCAGTATTTTGAAGTCGATGAAATCGGAGAAAGTCTGGTTCGTCGCTGGAAAAGCCAGATTACGCCAGACCAGCTGAGCGCCTATAAGGCGGCCTTGCCCAATTTTATCATCAATACCTATGCCAACCGGATTTCTGACTATACTTCGGCAAAGCTGAAAATTATCCGCGTCATTCCGGCCGGAGACGGTGCGGCTGTTCTTTCACAGGTAACGAAAACAGGTTCTGATCCGGTTAATGTTATTTGGACATTAGAACACACCAGTCAGGGCTATAAAGTCAGCAATATGACTGTTGCGGGTATCAATCTGTTGATAACTCAGAGAGCCGATTTTGACTCCGTTGTTGAGCATAAAGGCTTCGATGCTCTGATCAAAATGCTTCAAGCGAGAGCTTCTTAAATTTGAAGAGAAAGGCCTCTTAAATGACATGAGAGGCCTTTTAGGCTTAAAATTGGCCACCCTTAAAAAGATCAATGCCCTGCCCTATAGAATGAAATACTTTAACAGTGCATTCATCCCGCCCGAAAGCAAAAAAGGCGGAGATATTTTCTATAAAATGACACAGTTGCTTTTTAAGATTGTTATTTACAATTTTTAGAACGCTTAAATTTTAAGTTCCTAACAAAAGTATTAATATATTTACTTAATTTTCAGGTAATAAAATCAAAAAACAAAGGCAATCTTGACTACATTTTATATTTCTTAAATTTATTATGGTAATGGAAATACAATAACGGTCTTATACAAATAAGCCCCGTAATAAACCCACCGATATGCGCAGCCGTTGCCAGCATAAGACTAGGGCTTTCGCTGATACCGATTAAAATTTGAAGAATAGACCATGCGGCGGCCAGCCACAGAATCTGAACGCCATGATTCATCCAGCGCGTCGAAAAAATCTGAGGTTCGCGCCCGAACAAAATAGCATAAGCGCCGAATAGGGCTGAAATAGCACCGCTAGCACCGATCATAGGGTCTTGGCTGGTCGGATAGCAAAAATACTGTGATAGAGCTGAGCTATAGGCACCGATGACGTAGAGCCATAGGAATTTGCGGCTGCCTATAATCATTTCGACATAGCGCCCGCAAAAAGCCAGCATCGCCATGTTGAAAGCAATATGCATCAGCCCGCCATGCGCAAAAGTCGCAGAGAGGGGTGTTATCCAGAAAGGAAAAGAGGGCACGCCAGAAGACCAGCCGTGAAGGCGAGCTGGAATAAAGCCCGCTTTCATTGCCCAAAGATCCTGAGCTTTTAGTAAGAAACTTGTAAGCCATACGCCGGAAGTGACAATGACCAGAGCCGTAGTGGCACGGGCGGGAGGCAGACGCACGGCTTACAATCCAGACCTAGATAAATTCGATTTTGGAAATCAGGTAATAGCGATCGCCTGATGGCACAGTGACCTCGATTTCATCATCGACTTTACGACCGATCAAAGCGCGTCCCAAAGGCGAATTATAAGAAATACGGCCACCTTTGGCATTGGCTTCGGTCTGTCCGACAATCTGGTATTTAACCGGTTTGTCATCTTCATCGATTAAATGAACAGTTGCGCCAAAAACTACTTTATCACCAGACAGGGTTTTAGGGTCGATAATAAGCGCGCGGCTAAGCCTGCCTTCAATATCGGCGACCATTGCCTCGACCTGTCCTTGACGTTCTTTGGCCGCGTGATATTCGGCATTTTCAGACAGATCGCCATGCGCACGAGCTTCCTCGATCGCATCAATAATTTTTGGTCTTTCGACCTGTAATCTAGCCAGCTCATCGATCAGCATTTTCTGACCTTCAATGAGCATCGGTATTTTTTCCTGGGCTGCCATAGGCAATATCCCCTAAACGGTAAAAGTAAATCCCACACAGGGCAGATTATTCTGCCCTGCTTGCACTCAATTAAAGATCGGGATTAGGCGTGCTTCATTGAATGATAGGATTGCAAGGAACGGACTTCAAGCTTTCGCGCCTTTATTGCGACAATAGCTTCCGCAGCAACAATGGCCGCAGCAGCTGTCGTGAAGTAAGGAACGGGAGCTAAAACCACCGAAGAACGGATGGATGCCGAATCCTGAAGAGATTGCCACCCTTCTGTCGTATTGACAACCAGACTAATCGCCCCGTCTTTAATTAAATCGACAATATGGGGACGACCTTCTCTGACTTTGTTGACCCGTTCGACCGGAACGCCTTGCGATTGTAGATAACGTGCCGTGCCGTCGGTTGCGACCAGTTTTATCCCGAGATCGGTCAAAGCCTTTATCGGGGCAAAGATCTGAGCTTTGTCGCTGTCTTTGACAGAGATAAAGAAAGTGCCAGACCGTGGCAGAGCGTTACCGGCAGCAAGCTGGGCTTTGGCAAAGGCCATTGGGAAGTCGATATCAATACCCATGACTTCACCAGTGGATTTCATTTCCGGTGATAAAACAGGATCGACACCCGGGAAACGCGCCCATGGGAAGACCGCTTCTTTGACGGCGGTATAGCCTTCCGGCCAACTGATTTCCGGCAGATCTCGTAATTTTTCGCCAGCCATCACCCGTGCGGCAACTTGAGCGACTGGACGACCATCAGCCTTTGCAACGAAAGGCACCGTCCGGCTAGCACGCGGATTGACTTCGATCAAATAAACCTTGTCGCCTTTGATCGCGAACTGAATATTCATCAGTCCCTGAACCTTTAAGGCACGCGCTAATTGATCGGTCTGTTTTTTAATTTCTTCGATGATATGGGCAGGCAAGCTGTAAGGCGGAATTGAGCAAGCGCTATCACCGGAATGGATACCGGCTTCTTCGATATGCTGCAAAATACCAGCGACAACGACATCATCGCCATCAGCCACCGCATCCACATCGACTTCAGTGGCATCCCGCAGATACTGATCAATCAGAACTGGCGATTCACCGGAGACTTTCACGGCCGTATGAATATAGTCATCCAGCTGCGTGGGGCCGTCGATGATTTCCATAGCACGTCCACCCAATACATAGGACGGACGGATCAGGATCGGATAACCGATTTTTTCAGCGACTTTGATGGCTTCATCGCGGCTACGAGCGATTCCGTTAGCAGGCTGCAACAGACCTAATTCAGAAACCAAAGCCGAGAAGCGTTCGCGATCTTCGGCAAGATCAATAGCATCAGGGCTGGTTCCCAAAATGGGGATGCCCGCTTTTTCGATTTCAGCCGCCAATTTTAAAGGCGTTTGTCCGCCGAACTGAACAATAACGCCAGCAAGCGTGCCGTTTTGCTGTTCTTTGTGAAGAATTTCGAGGACATCTTCACCCGTCAACGGCTCAAAATAGAGGCGATCAGAGGTATCATAGTCGGTTGAAACCGTTTCAGGGTTACAGTTGACCATGATCGTTTCGTAACCCGCAGCTTCCAAGGCGAAGCAGGCATGGCAGCAGCAATAATCGAATTCTAACCCCTGCCCGATACGGTTAGGGCCGCCACCAAGAATAACGACTTTCTTGCGGTCGGTTGGAAGTGAATCGCAAACTGCTTCACCGAATAAAGGCGCTTCATAAGTGGAATACATATAAGGCGTTTTAGCTTCGAATTCGGCAGCGCAGCTATCAATACGTTTGAAAACGGGACGGATATTCAGGCTGTGCCGCAAAGCGCAGACTTCTGCTTCGGTAACGCCGCCGGTCAGAGCCTGTAAAGCATCATGGACAATGCCGGAGCCTTTAGCCTGTGCTTTTCCAAGACCGCGAATATGCGAAGATTGCAACGCCAAATCAGCTAAACGCTTATCGGAGAAACCCATCGCCTTTAAGCGGCGGAAAGGTGCTGCTTCGAGTGGTAAGCCGTTGGCGATGACTTCGTTTTCAGCGGCAATTATTTCAGAGAGGCGAGCAATAAACCAAGGATCATAATGCGTGATCTGGCAAATTCTTTCTGCCGTGATGCCTTCTCTTAAAGCCTGAGCCGCGACCAACAAACGATCCGGCGTCGGGCGAGCCAATTCAGCTTCGATGACCGAAGGATTAGCACCGATCAATGCTTCAACAGGATCAAGGCCGGAAAGACCGCTTTCGAGACCACGCAGAGCTTTTTGTAAGCTTTCCGGAAAAGAACGGCCAATAGCCATCACTTCACCAACAGACTTCATAGCCGTCGTCAAAAGCGGTTTAGCATTTTTGAATTTTTCAAAAGCAAAACGCGGAATTTTGGTGACGATATAATCAATAGTCGGTTCGAAGCTGGCCGGTGTCGCGCCCGTAATGTCGTTGGTGATTTCATCCAACGTATAGCCGATAGCCAGCTTGGTCGCGACTTTGGCAATCGGGAAGCCAGTTGCTTTGGAAGCGAGAGCAGAAGAGCGGCTGACACGCGGGTTCATCTCGATAACGACCAAGCGGCCATTTTCGGGATTAAGCGCGAACTGAACATTAGAACCACCGGTTTCAACGCCAATTTCCCGCAAGACGGCAATCGAGGCGTTCCGCATGATCTGATATTCTTTATCCGTCATGGTAAGCGCCGGTGCGACTGTGATAGAATCGCCGGTGTGAACCCCCATAGGATCAATATTTTCGATCGAGCAGATGATAATGCAATTGTCATGGCGGTCGCGAACGACCTCCATTTCATATTCTTTCCAGCCGATTACGGATTCTTCGATCAGGACTTCCTGTGTCGGGGAAGCTGAGAGACCGCCGGAAACAATATCAATGAATTCTTCTTTGTTATAAGCCACACCGCCGCCGGTGCCGCCCATCGTGAAAGAAGGACGGATAATGGCAGGAAGGCCGACAGATTCGAGACCGTCCAGTGCTTCGTCCAGCGAATGAGCAACTGAAGAGCGTGGGCTTTCAAGGCCGATCTTATCCATTGCCTGACGGAATTTCAGACGATCTTCTGCTTTATCAATCGCGATGGCATCCGCCCCGATCATTTCGCAGTTGAATTTTTCGAGCGTTCCATCGCTGGCCAAAGCCAAAGCCGTATTCAGCGCCGTTTGACCGCCCATCGTTGGCAGCAAGGCATCAGGCCGTTCTTTTTCAATGATACGAGCGACAACTTCGGGCGTGATCGGTTCGATATAAGTCGCGTCGGCCATATCCGGATCGGTCATAATCGTGGCCGGATTGGAGTTGACCAGAATGACCCGATAGCCTTCTTCCCGCAAAGCTTTACAGGCCTGCGTCCCTGAATAATCGAACTCGCAGGCTTGACCAATAACAATCGGGCCAGCGCCGATAATCATAATCGATTGAAGATCGGTTCTTTTGGGCATCACAAAAACCTTAACGGGGAAAAGGAAAAGACAAAACAGAAAGAGCGGCAGATGCGGTTAATCCGCATTATTGCTGCCCTTTCGTGATGGAATCGACGAATTTGGTAAAGAGATAATAGCTATCCTGTGGACCGGGGCTGGCTTCGGGATGGTATTGCACCGAGAAGGCCGGACGATCGGTCAATTCGAGACCCGCAAGCGAACCATCGAACAAGGATATGTGGGTCGGACGCGCTGTTTTCGGCAAGCTGTCGGACGCAACCGCAAAACCATGATTCATCGAAGTGATTTCGACTTTGCTGTCATCCAGTCTTTTGACCGGATGGTTGGCACCGCGATGTCCCTGATGCATTTTATAGGTCGTTGCACCGACGGCTAGACCCAAAAGCTGATGACCAAGGCAAATGCCGAAAATCGGCATTTTAATATCGAGAAGCTGGCGAAGGACGGGCACTGCATATTCAGCCGTTGCCGCCGGATCACCTGGGCCATTGGAAAGAAAAACGCCATCAGGGTTATGCGCCATGATTTCGTCGAAGCTGGCCGTTGCTTTGACGACGGTGACCCTTGCACCGGCAGTTACCAGATTTCTTAAGATGTTATGTTTTAAACCGTAATCGACCGCGACCACATGAGGGCCTTTGCTGTTACCGACGACGCTATAACCATTTTGTAAAGACCAGATGCCTTCTTGCCAGCTATAGCTTTGATGGGTCGAAACAGAACGGGCGAGATCCATACCTTGTAATCCCGGCCAGCTGCGGGCGGTCTCAATCAAGGCAGGGATATCAAATTGTCCCGTTGGATCATGGGCGATAACCGCATTTTGTGCACCCTCTGCCCGTAACAATCCGGTCAAGGCGCGGGTATCAACGCCAGCAAGACCGATACGGTCGTGATCTTTCAACCAGCTATCAAAGCGCCACAGGCTTCTGAAATTAGAAGGCTCGGTGATATCTTCCCGAACAACACAGCCAAGAGCGTGTAATGTCGTTGCTTCCGCATCTTCTCTGTTGGCACCAACATTGCCAATATGAGGAAAAGTGAAGTTGATAATCTGACTGGCGAAACTGGGATCCGTCATGATTTCTTCATAACCAGTCATCGCGGTATGGAAGCAGACCTCACCGACTTTTGCTCCGGTCGCACCGAAACCACGGCCCCATATCATTTGGCCATTGGCTAAGACCAAAACCCCGGTTGCGCCTTGTGGGGGGCGTGCAGATATGGGATCAGCCACCTGAGGTTCTCCTTTTTTTTCATGCTGACGGGAAATAGATAAACGGCGCATCAGTAAGGGCGGTCGTTTCTTTGGTCAATCTATTAAAATCAACAAATATACGCTATACTGATCGCTTTCTTTCCTTTGCCCGATCATTCACCGGCAAGCTGCACTGTTTTTTGCACCGGTTTCCATTACAAATATGGTCGTTTTTTTCGGTAATAACAGGGATCTGTCCGCAGAATTCCCAATTTAAAGGCATTTTTATGATAAGAGATGAAATAAAAACTGGCCTCATCACTGCCATGAAGGCACATGATAGTGAGAAAACCGCCGCATTGCGCTTGATTCAGGCGGCTGTTCGCTATCGCGATATCGAAGAACGCACTGAAAATGACAAAACCGATGACGATAAATTGGTCATCGAAGTTTTGTTAAAAATGGCAAAGCAGCGCCGCGAATCGATCGATATGTATGAAAAAGGTGGCCGTTCTGAACTGGCCGCGAAAGAACAAGCTGAATTAGATGTCATCGGTAGCTTTCTGCCAAAGCAGATGAGTGAAGAAGAAGCCAAGACGGCCATCTCTGGTTTAATTCAAGAAACTTCGGCAAGCTCGATCAAAGACATGGGCAAGGTTATGGGTTTGATCAAAGAACGCTATGCCACCCAGATGGATATGAGCAAAGCGGGCCCGCTTGTGAAATCCTTGCTAAATCAGGGCTAATTACTGATCAGATTATTTTTGTCAGAAAGCGGGGAAGGAGCGACCCGCTTTTTG
This sequence comes from Zymomonas mobilis, assembly GCF_006715975.1. Taxonomy (GTDB): domain Bacteria; phylum Pseudomonadota; class Alphaproteobacteria; order Sphingomonadales; family Sphingomonadaceae; genus Zymomonas; species Zymomonas mobilis_B. Next base: position 1,749,561 of record NZ_VFOF01000001.1, read on the forward strand.
ACAAAAAAGCCTTTGATCTAACAAAATAGAAGACCGATCAATAATATCTTTTATTCTGAAATGATCCCTGCCCCACTCTTTAGGGCTCGTGCGGCTGTCAAAAAACAAAAAGCCGTAATAAAAGCAGCGAAGGGTAATAGGGTTGCTATTAGGCATTGGGTCAGAATGCATTAGTAACCCACTGCGTAATTTTGGAAGCGTTTAAGCTTTTGTCCCAAATAGCGACAAAAAGATTTTAGCGCACAAACTTTCCAGCCAGAACATAGCCGACAAGAGCTGACTTGCTTCGGTCATCGTTTTTTTGATCAAACCTTCTCAAATGTTAGACAGAAATCGCGAATAGAAAGCGGCGTCCATTTGGCAAGGATGGAGTCAAATAGCGGCATGTTAGGCTTAGAATTTTTGAAAAGTCTTTGGATAGTAAAATTATAATGCCTTTTTATGGTTTTATTCATGACCAACTTTCACAGTCACGCTTAATCCTTATAGCGCATTGAAAGAGAAATGCTTTTCAACTGGATAAAACCCGAATTTCTTGCTACAAAGGTATAATTATCGGGTGATTCGATATTCTATTTATACCTGCTTCTTTTTTGCCCTGATACCGTTCCAGCTTTGCGGGATGGTGTTCTTGAACAGAAGACACCGCGGACAAAAACTGACTTTGATGTCAGGGCAGGATAAAAGTCTCACATCCGTTCTACAAAAAAATCCGACTTTATCGTTTACCGGCATAGACAGCATGACCGCTTATCTGCCGTTTCGTCTTTTTTATGGTCTCATGGGACAATAATGACCACCGGCCACTTCCTTCCTCCTGAATTTTTGGATGAACTGCGCCAGCGTATCACGCTGTCTGCGCTGATTGGTCGAACGGTAAAGCTAACCCGTGCTGGACGGGAATTTAAGGCTTGCTGCCCTTTCCATCATGAGAAAACCCCCAGCTTTTACGTCAATGATGAAAAGGGATTTTATCATTGCTTTGGCTGTGGTGCGCACGGGGATGCCATTCGTTTTCTGACCGAAACGCGCGGATTATCCTTTATGGAAGCGGTGCGTGAGCTGGCTGGACAAGTCGGGATGGATATTCCCGAAGCTAATCCGGCGGCAGTCAGACAAGCGAAAAAAACAGCCAGTCTTCATGATATTATGGAAGAAGCGGCAAAGTGGTTTTCAGAGCAGCTGCATGGCATTGAAGGCGCGAATGTCCGCCGATATTTAAGCGAAAGAGGCATTTCGCCCGCAATTGCGCAGAATTTTGGTCTCGGATTTGCGCCTCATGGGCGAGGACGTTTAAAAAACGCCCTGTCACATCATGCGGTTGAAAAACTGATCGAAGTGGGTCTGCTGATTTCGGTTGAAGGGCGAGAACCCTATGACCGTTTTCGTGGACGGCTGATGATCCCGATCAGAGATCACCGTGCGCGGGTTATTGCCTTTGGTGGGCGGCGGCTGGATTCTGCTGATGACGGTGATCCGAACGCAGATAAAGGCCCTAAATACCTTAATTCGCCTGAAACGCCGCTTTTCGATAAGGGGCGCACCCTTTATAATCTTGATAAAGCAAGTCAGGCAGCAAGGCTAAAAAAACGGCTGATTGTTGTCGAAGGTTACCTCGATGTGATCGGTTTGGCTCAAGCCGGAATTAATGAAGCTGTTGCCCCGCTTGGCACGGCATTAACGGAAAATCAGATAGAACGGCTTTGGCGCATCGAAGATCGTCCCGTTTTATGTTTCGATGGCGATGCAGCGGGTCAAAAGGCGGCAGTTAGGGCGGCTGAACGCGCTCTTATTCAGGCGCATCCCGGTAAAACCTTGTCTTTTGTCACGTTACCCGCGGGAAAAGACCCCGACGATTTGGTAAAAGAGCGGGGCAAAACGGCGTTTGAAGAGATTCTGTCGCAGCCGATAGCGCTCGATACATTGTTATACCGTTTTGAAGCCTCGAAAATTGATCCTCAATCGCCAGAGGGACGTGCGGGTTTATCGAAAAGACTGGATGAGTTGGCGGCATCCTGCCGAGATGAGTTTATTGCGCGGGGTTATCGCAGCAATTTTCGCAATCTGTTTTATGAAAATTTCGGATGGAAGAATAAAAAGCGGCAGGAAGGCCAGACGACGCCCTTGCCCACTATATCCTCCGATCTTCCTGTCCCAACGCTTACGGGGCTTGAATATCAATATGCCCGCCAACTTTTGATCGGGCTGAGTTTATATCCTGACGTGTTAAAACAACGGCTGGAAAGAATAGCCGAACTGGCTGTATTAGACCCGAAGCTTAAAAAATGGCGAGATACGCTGATAACCGCTGTCATTGAACAGCCGGATCTTGATAGCGGAGCAATCAAAGCCATATTGAAAGCGGAAGCCGATGTTGCCGTTGACACATGGGACATAAGAAAAGATTTACGCTTTCCCTTTACACGGCCGGATATCGATCCGGATTTAGCGATGAAAAGTTTAGTTGCTCTCATTGATCTCATGGTTGAGGAGAGAGAATTAGCAACTGAAGAACAACAGCTGAGGCAGGCATTCACAGATGAGCGCTTGCTGGCTGATTATGCAAAGTTAGAGGCAGCACAGGCATTGCTCCGCAAACGCCGTGCTGATTTTCTGGAACGACGTTATATGCTCGGAGTAGAATTCGAGCTTAGAACAAGGGTGGATGAAGGCTAGATGGCAGAGACGACTACGGCTGATACAAAGAAAAATGCCAGTGATGCGCCGCTGATCGATTTGAATGAAACGTCGATCCGTAAATTCATAACGCAAGCCAAAAAGCGCGGATATGTAACCTATGACCAGCTGAATGAAGCCCTTCCACAGGATCAGATGTCTTCGGAACAGATCGAAGATATTATGTCAGCCCTTTCGGAAATGGGCATCAATATCGTCGAAAATGAAGACAGCGGCGAAGATGGTCAGCAAGAAGAAGAAGACACCGCAGAAGAGTTGCAGGGTGACGGCGGTGATGGCAGCTCTGCCCCTGCTCCGGCTGTTGCCACCAAGAAAGAAACCACCGATCGCACCGATGATCCGGTGCGTATGTATCTCCGTGAAATGGGCGCGGTTGAACTGCTTAGCCGTGAGGGCGAAATTGCTATCGCCAAGCGGATTGAGGCCGGTCGTGACACGATGATTTTAGGGCTGTGTGAAAGCCCGATTACTTTTGACAATATCATCGAATGGTCAAACGCCCTTAACGAAGGCACCCTACAGTTACGTGAAATCATCGATCTTGATGCGATGCTGACGCAGGGACCGTCCCCTGAACAGTTCGAAGAAGAAGGTGACGATAGCGACAACGAAATCTCCGAACGGAATGCGGGTCCTTCCTTTAAAGAAGATGAGGAAGAAGACGAAACCGAAGGTGAAGGCGAGCTAGACGAAAACGGTCAGCGGATACAGCGTGAAGCGGACGAGGAAGATGAAAACACCTTGTCGCTGGCTCAGATGGAAGAGCAGCTTAAACCGGCTTCTTTAGAAAAATTCGCGAAGATCGCTGATCTCTATCGGCAGTTTTCGGTGCTACAAAGCGCACGGATGCAGGCATTAGGTGCTAATGACGAATTTCCGGCAGACAAAGAAGACGCCTATCAGTTGCTTAGAGAAGAGCTGACCGCTGAAGTCGAAAGCGTTAAATTCCATAACGCCCGCATCGAATTCCTAGTTGAACAGCTTTATAACTACAACAGCCGCCTTAGAACTTTAAACGGTCAGATGCTGCGTCTGGCAGAGCGGTATAAAGTGCCGCGTGACTCCTTCCTCAATGCCTATTTGGGCAAAGAAATGGAAGAGGGTTGGGTTGAACGCGTTACCAAAATAGACAAAAAATGGGCGAATTTCACGACCAGTGAAGCGGAAAGCATCGAGCGTATCCGTTCCGAAGTGGCCGAGATTGCTCAAGTTACCGGTATGACGCTGAAAGAGCTCCGTCGTATTGTGACGATGGTGCAAAAAGGCGAAAGAGAAGCCCGCATCGCCAAGACCGAAATGGTTGAAGCCAATCTGCGTTTGGTTATCTCGATTGCCAAAAAATACACCAATCGCGGTTTGCAATTCCTTGATCTTATTCAGGAAGGCAATATCGGGTTGATGAAAGCTGTTGATAAATTTGAATATCGGCGCGGCTATAAATTCTCGACCTATGCAACATGGTGGATTCGTCAGGCGATTACGCGTTCTATTGCCGATCAGGCGAGAACAATCCGTATTCCGGTTCACATGATCGAAACCATCAATAAACTGGTTCGGACGAGCCGCCAGATCTTGCATGAAATCGGACGGGAACCGACACCAGAAGAATTAGCAGAACGTCTGTCTATGCCGCTTGAAAAAGTGCGCAAGGTCATGAAAATCGCCAAAGAACCGATCAGTCTTGAAACCCCGATCGGTGATGAAGAAGACAGCCATTTGGGCGACTTCATCGAAGATAAAAACGCGATTATTCCGGTTGATGCCGCCATTCAGGCCAATCTGAAAGAAACGGTCACCCGCGTTTTGGCTAGCCTGACCCCACGTGAAGAACGTGTTTTGCGGATGCGTTTTGGTATCGGCATGAACACTGACCACACGTTGGAAGAAGTCGGACAGCAATTCTCGGTTACCCGCGAACGTATCCGTCAGATCGAAGCCAAGGCACTTCGTAAGCTGAAGCATCCTTCTCGTTCACGGAAGATGCGGAGCTTCTTAGATCACTAGAATTAAGCTTTTTAGCTTTTAAAGTGAATAGAAAAGCCCTTTAAAACAGAAGGATACCATTGGTATTCGAAAGTTTTAAGGGGCTTTTTTGTTTAAGCGACAGGCTGTCTGTGGCGATAGCTTAAGGCTTCGGCGACATGGATACGGCTTAAGGTTTCTGCAGCATCCAGATCAGCGATTGTACGAGCAACTTTTAGCAGACGGTAATAGGCACGTGCTGACAACCGCATTTTTTCAACCACCTGCATGAGAATTTTTCGGGCAGCATTATCCATCGGTGTTAGTTTTTCAATTAAAGCGCCATCAGCTTCGGCGTTACAGCGGATAACCTTGTCTTGATATGTCTGATAGCGGTTATGCTGAATTTCGCGAGCGGCGATAACACGCGCTTTGACCGTTGCAGAAGATTCCCCTTCCGGTAGCAGTAACTCACGCGCCCCCACTGGCGGCATGTCGATATGGATATCAATGCGGTCTAATAACGGTCCTGATATCTTATTTTGATACTCTGCTGCGCATTTGGGCGCGCGGCTGCAAGCCAAAGCTGCATCATCAAGATGGCCGCAACGGCAAGGATTCATTGCGGTTATGAGCTGCACCCGCGCAGGAAAACGAATATGCGCATGAGCACGCGCGATCGAAACTTCGCCATTTTCCAGTGGTTGGCGCAAAGAATCGAGCACGGTTCGTTTAAATTCGGGTAGCTCATCCAAAAATAAAACACCGAGATGCGCTAAAGTAACTTCCCCCGGTTTTATTCGCTGACCGCCCCCAATGAGTGCCGCCATTGAAGCTGAATGATGCGGGGAACGGAAAGGTCTTTGTTGAATTAATCCGCCTTGTCGTAGCGTGCCAGCGACAGACGCGATCATCGAAACTTCCAAGGCTTCCCGATTATCGAGAGGAGGCAAAATACCTGGAAGGCAAGCGGCCAACAAAGACTTTCCAGCCCCCGGAGGCCCGCACATCAGCATATTATGGCCGCCAGCGGCTGCAATTTCTAAAGCCCGCCTAGCCTGTTCTTGTCCTTTTACAGAGGATAAATCGGGCCCATTGAAAGGCGTATCAATGACATTCGGTTTTGGTTGAGGAAGGGCGATTTTGCCTTTCAAATGCTGAATCAAAAGCAAGAGATCAGGCGCAGCTATAATTTCGTCTAGTCCTGACCATGCCGCTTCTGCCCCCAAGCTATCAGCGCAAATCAAACCTAATTCGCAAGAGGCCGCGTGAATGGCAGCGGGTAATGCACCGGGAGATGCCATGAGCCGCCCATCTAGTCCCAATTCACCCAAGACGACATATTGGCTTAGTGTTTCATTATCCAAAATGCCCATCGATCCAAGAAGTCCCAAGGCGATAGGTAAATCATAATGGGAGCCTTCCTTGGGAAGGTCGGCAGGAGAAAGATTGACCGTAATCCTTTTGGGAGGAAGCGCCAATCCAATCGCGGATAAAGCCGCCCTCACCCGTTCCCGGCTTTCTGAAACAGCCTTATCAGGCAATCCGACAATGGTAAAAGCGGGAACACCAGAAGAAAGCTGAACCTGAACTTCAATAGGGCGGGCTTCTATGCCTAAAAAAGCCAGACTAGCTACACAAGTTACCATGACAATCTATAACCCGCTTTCAATATTATAATTTTATTATTTAAGTAATATTTTCTGCATTTCTTTTATGAAAGAAAAATCTTCAATAAAATATTTTTTAGAGCCTTCCAATTACGAATTTTGGTTAAAAAGTTAATTTAGAATGATCCTGTTAAAATGAATCTTGGAGCAACCGTTGACTTTTTCTGTCATCTTCCCTATTCACGCCCATTAGATATGGCTGCCGTATGTCGGTGGCCTTTTTTCACAATCAAGAAATACTGTTGAGGAATGAGCGATGAAGCGCACCTTTCAGCCGAGCAACCTCGTGCGCAAACGCCGGCACGGTTTTCGTACCCGGTCTGCAACTCCGGGCGGTCGCAAGATTCTGGCAGCCCGTCGGTCTCGCAGCCGCAAGAAACTGTCCGCGTAGCAGTTCTTAAACGCCGCGCTGATTTTCTTGCGGCCAATCGCGGTAAACGCGTACCGATGCCCGGTTTTATATTGTTAGTTTATCATCGTCATGATGATAATCCGGATATGCGTGTAGGCTATACGGTAACAAAGAAAACCGGAAATGCGGTCGTTCGCAACCGGATCAAGCGGCGTTTTAGGGCTTTAATCCAATCACTGCTGCCTGTCGGCGGTGTTAAAGGTGCCGATCATATTTTAATTGGTCGGCGAGCTGCCTTTCACGGCAATTATGATGATTTGCATCGTCAATTGTCAAAAGCTTTGGCGCGTATGCGGCGATGATAGCCCATGCGCTTATTTTGTTGGCCCGTCTGTGGCAATGGGGCCCATCCCGGCTTATGCCGTCTTCCTGCCGCTATTCTCCCAGTTGTTCAGCTTATGCCATTACAGCATGGCGTCGATATGGGGCGATCAAGGGAAGCTGGCTTACAATAAAACGTCTAGCCCGTTGCCACCCATGGGGCGGGTGTGGGCATGATCCGGTGCCTTGAAAGGGTGATACAACGATATGGACGATCAGCATCAACAGCGTAATCTGGTTATTGTTACCATTCTTTCGGCCGCGATTTTATTTGGCTGGAGCTTTGTAACCAAATATTGGTTGCCGACGAATCCAGCGCCAACGCATCAGGCCAACAATCAGCCTAAAGCAGAATTGAAGGCGGAAGAATCCGGTGATAAACCGTTAAGACCCGTCAATCAGGTTTTACAGGAAACGCCTCGTCTGCCTATTTTGACAGAGAGTGTCGAAGGTTCTGTTAATCTGAAAGGGTTACGCCTTGATGATCTGACCCTTATTCGCCATCGTGAAACACTCGCTAAGAATTCACCTGCCGTTAGATTATTCTCACCAGCGGGAACGCAGGATTCTTGGTTCACCTCTTTTGGTTGGACTGGCGAAAATGTTGTTTTACCGGGGGCGGATAGTCTTTGGAAAGCCGACAGCGACAAGCTGACGGCTGAGCATCCTGTTAATTTTTATTGGAATAACGACCACGGTCAGATTTTCCGTATCACCTTGTCAGTTGATCATGATTACATGTTCAATGCGACTGAGAGTGTGATCAATCGTGGAAATAGTCCGGTTGTTGTTCAGCCTTATGTCCTGACCAATCATCAGGGTGCCTTTAAGACGGCCAGCTCTTGGACGCTGCATACGGGGCCGATTGGTGTCTTCAATGGTTCAGTCAACTATCATGTTGATTTTGCCGATATTGATAAAGCCACCGACAACAGCATCCGTAACAACACCCAAGGCGGCTGGATCGGTTTTTCGGATAAATATTGGTTAACGGCACTGGCACCTCATAACCAGAAGATTGCCATTGATACCGATTTCCGGAGCAGCGCCAATCATCATTATCAGGCGGACTTTACAGTTGCGCCGGTCGTTGTTGGAGCAGGTAAGACAGCCAGCACCAGTGTTGATGTCTTTGCCGGAGCGAAAGAAGTCCGCATCCTTGACCGCTATCGTGATCAGTTACATCTGCCCCATTTTGATAAGGCGATTGACTGGGGATGGTTTGCGATAATCGAAAAAGTATTTTTCTATTATCTCGACTGGTTATTCTTGCATGTCGGTAATTATGGCCTCGCCATTATCCTGATGGTGTTCACCATCCGTGCATTGATCTTCCCGATTGCAAACAAGCAATATGCTTCGATGGCCTCTATGCGGCGTTTACAACCGAAGATGCAGGCTGTTCGTGAACGCTATAAGAATGACGAAGCAAAAATGCGGCAGGAGCTGGTAACGCTCTATCAGAAGGAAAAGGTCAATCCTTTTGCCGGATGCTTGCCGATGTTCATTCAGTTCCCGATTTTTATCGCTTTATATAAAACGTTGTTAGTGACGATCGAAAGCCGCCATCAGCCTTTCATCCTTTGGATTAAAGATTTGTCGGCGCCGGATCCTTTAACGCCGTTTAATCTTTTCGGTTTGCTGTCCTTTACGCCGCCCCATTTCCTGATGATTGGTGTATTGCCTATCTTGTTAGGCATTACCATGTGGCTGCAATTCCGTGCTAGCCCGCAGCAGTTGGAACCGGCACAGCAGCAGATCATGAGCTTTTTACCGTTGATTTCGGTGATATTCATGGCGCCATTAGCAGCTGGTTTGCAGGTTTATTATATCTTTAATAACCTTATCTCACTGGCTCAGATGACGTGGTTACAGCATCGCCATTCTACCCCCGAAGAACGGCAGGACAGAGCAGAGAAAAAACGCCTGTCTAAAAAGAAAGCTTAATATTCAATATGATTCCAGAAAAAGATATTAGACTGGAAGCAGGCAGAAAACTTTTTGCCGGAGCCGTCAATTTTTTAAAATCGTCTCCGGCTCTGGAATTTTTACCAGCCCCGAGCGTTCCTGAAGTCGCCTTCGCTGGCCGTTCCAATGTTGGGAAATCTTCCCTTATCAATGCCCTGACCAATCGGAATAGTTTGGCTCGTGCATCGACGACACCGGGAAGAACCCAAGAGCTCAACTTCTTTGATGTTGGTGAGCCTTTGGAAATGCGCCTTGTGGATATGCCCGGTTATGGCTTTGCCAAAGCGCCAAAGGATATCGTTAAACGCTGGAAATGGTTGATTAACGATTATTTGCGGGGGCGGGCTGTTCTGCGGCGTACCCTGATTTTGATCGATAGTCGCCACGGTATTAAAGATGTTGATCGCGATCTGATGAAAATGTTGGATGACGCAGCAATATCCTATCGGGTTGTCTTGACGAAATCAGACAAAGTGAAAGCCGAGCTTTTGCAAAAGACGGTGGATGCTATCACGACAGAAATGCGGCAGCATCCCGCTGCTTTTCCTGAAATCCTTGTCACCTCGAGTGAAAAAGGCACGGGAATGGCTGAATTGCGGGCAGCTGTTTATGACGCCATTATCTAACTAAAAGTATAGTTTTTGATGACAGCTTCAGCGTATTTTAGACAAATACACTGAAGCTGTTTTTTTTATATCTTCTTCGGAAGATTCTTCTGCTTTATCGCCGCGATTAAAAGCAAATCCCCGAAGAACCAAGCAATCAAGCTACAGCTTAAATTCGACGATAAGAAGAGGCTTTTATGACCATATGCACTGGCCATAACCGGAATAAGAATGGTCAGAAGCCCCGCCCCCAATAGCAGAATAGAATTTCGGTGTTGGGCATTTAGGCAAAAAGACAGGCCAACAAAGAAAGCGAATACGCTGTAATATATTGCGGCAACGTCTTTATAGCTTCCACCATGAGGCAACAAAAAAGCCGCGCAAACAACAGCTGAGATACCGGCGATACATCCATTAGTGCAACCTGCTGTTAGACATTCCAAAAATCGGGTCGAAGGTAAAATTTTTCCTGTCTTGATTTCGCGTCTTTTACGGGAATTAATCCATAACTGGTTTCCGGTATAAAAAAGAAACGCACCACCCAAGCCAAGCAAGACGTAGCCCCATCTGACAAGAAGACCGCCAAAATTCCCAAAATGTAAGGCGAAGAAAGTTGTCAGAATGGCAAAGCTGGTTGATTGATGACCAGGAAGATAATCAGAAGAAATAATTTTACCGCTGTAAGGATCAATTTCAGCAAAGCCGCTGGTTGATCCACGCATTCTGTAGCGGGGGTCATGACCTGCAATACGTAAGATCAGTCGCCCTTCTTTATTCTGCATATAGCTGAGGCTGTCTACGATGAAGCCCGGGGCTTGCTTGCCGAAATGATCTACGATTTCTTCAGGGGATAGAGGCGAAGATTCTGGATAGTTCGCTGTATCGGGGCGAGAGATTTTATCAGAATGGGAGGATGCTTTTATTTTTTCCGATAGGTTTATCGATGCAGGGCTTTTAGCCAATAAGGCCTGCTGAACATCATAAACGGGATCGTGAAAAGCAAAGACGACAGACGTCAATGCAATGACGAGATGAAAGGGTAACGAAAAAATCCCGAGCAAGTTGTGAATATCTAACCACATCCTTCTGAGGCTGGAAGTGAGGCGTAAGGCAAAAAGATTCTGAGCCATTTTTGGCAAGAAAATGATGACACCTGATGACAGCGCAACTGCATATAAAAGCGCGACCATGCCCGTAACAAGCAATGCCGTTTCATGGGGAAGCGGTATCCCCACCTGCTGATGCAATAGATCGATAAAATCAGCTGCCGCCGAAAAGTGGGGTTGTACTGTGACGAGCGCACCTTTTTCATCCAAAGCCGCAAGTGTGAGCTCGTGAGAGCCGTGGCCATGCCCAAAAGGCGCAGACCATGATAAACGTTCAGGGTGAGCAGCATTGGGGAAGAGAGAAATGGTATAATTCTTTTTAGCCTCTGGATGGGCAGCAAAGGCTTTCGCCATTAATTCAGGCGTAGAATGTAACGAAACCGGAGCAGGCAAAGAAATAGATTGGGATGCCCAATCTTGTAAGGGCTGTTCGAACATTGTGACGGCACCTGCATAGAATGCCACAAATAGAAACAGGCTGGTGACAATACCGACCCAGCTATGCAAGTCACGGTAAACACGCACGAGATTACTCGGGATTTTCATAGGTAGAACCCCCGTGCCAGAAAAAAGATTGCCCAGACCAAAAGATTACATCCGGCTAAAATACCCCAAGCCTGACGAGTGGAGCGAAACAGGCCAGAGAGGCTGAGAATACTGACCCATAAGGGCGAGATCATCCACATCAGGAATTGCGATGAGATGGCGCGAGGATTTCCTTCGCTATGACATAACAGACCAGCAATACCCATTATGCCCAACGTCAGAGGAGCTCCCAAGAATAAAGCCGCAACAAATTTCAAGAACCAAGAATGATTGGGTCGATAGACGCTTTGTTTCATAATTTACGTCTCCGCCTTGGGAAAAGAGCGATGACCAATGGAAGAAAAGACCATTCGATCATCAGGAGAACCGCCAAGATCAAAAAGGCTGATGCGAGGCTTTTTTCCTGCCACAAAAACAGAAGCGCCATAAATTCGATCAGGCTCGCAATCAGCGTGAAAGGCTGTTTTTCCAAAGGATTGAGTAGCAATCTTTGGTTATCCGAAGTGAGATAAAAGAGCAAAGACCCTAAACAAGATAGAAGCGTGGCGAGAAAGAGAAACATTAGGCAGCACCTCCCCAATTGTAGCCGAGCCGTAAGGTTAGGCTGCGTCCTTGGCCGTAATAACAGGCAGAAGCCGCCGTACAGGTAGAAACAAAACGTTTATTGGCAATGTTACGCATATTCAGAGAAAGCGATAAGCCTTTGTAGCGTGGGAAACGGTTCGCAAAGTCATAACGCAAGAAAGAGTCAAACAGGGTATAGCCCGGAATAGACAGCGTATTATTGGTATCGCCATAGCTGTGGCCGGTATAACGGACACCTCCGCCCAGCCCTAAGCCGGATAAAAATCCATGTCGGATACGCTGATCAACGAACAGCGAAGCCATCCATTTCGGCGCCTGCGGTAAGTAATTACCTATCTGTGAAGCGGTATTAGATTCCGTTATCTTTGCATCACTGCGTGTTCCGGTGAAGATGATTGCCATATCCCATGGTAGGGTGGCTCTACCTTCCAATTCGAGGCCACGCACACGCCCTTCCCCTGTTTGCACCAGACAGGTGGAGGTTCCACATAACGCCCCATTCGGATCAGGAGTGGTCATATTCCGTTGCGTGATTTGATAGGCACCAAACGTGATATAAATGCTTTTGCCATATTGGTAGCGGATACCGGCTTCATATTGATCGCCGGTGGTTGGTTTAAAGGGCGAACCATCCAAAGAGGTTGAAGGATCGGAAACCTGCGGTTGGAATGATTTCGCATAGCTGAAATAGGGAGCGAGACCATTATCGAATAGATAAACTGCCCCTGCGCGCCAAGTGAACGCATTCGAATTTGTGATGTAACGTTTTTGTGTCAGGCGATTCAAAGTATTATCTTTTGCCCAATCCTGTCTTCCGCCGACAGTGATGCGTAATCGTTTGAATTTGATTTGATCTTGAAAATAGATGCCATTTTGTCGGCTGATCGTGGAAGTATAAACTTGTGGAGATAGGGCAGAAGAATATCCGGCTGATCCACGGGATACCGGATCAAAAATATTGAGCATTGGCAGCACCAAGGATGAGGCGACCAAATCCCGATCATGCGTCCAATCTGTGTAGAAATAATCGGTACCGAACAGCAAAGTATGCCGAACCGCTCCCGTCTTTACATGGCCTTCCAACTGGGTATCAGTAGCAACGCCTTGTGATCGTCCCCGCCCTTCAACAGCGCGGCGGTTAACCGTTTCTCCCGCCACACAGCCCGCGATGGCGGCGCTACAGCTTTGCAAAGTATCGCCAGAAAGCACCGTTGCCCGATAGAGGGTATTAAGATAGGTGTATCGGGTATTGTTCCGAAGAGTCAGGAACGGGTTAAAGTGATGTTCGAAAAATGAACCGGCCATCGCCTGATTACGATTGAAAGTATCCCATTTCGGTTCACCAAGATTGGCATTATTCGAGATATAGCGCCCTTTTGAAGAATAGAGCGTGCCGGTTGCTGGTAAAAATTGGAATGTGGAGCCGCCTTGATCGCGCTGGTATTGGGCAAGAAAAGTCCATGTCGTGTCGGGTGATATTTCCCATGTCAGGCTTGGAGAAACATAATACCGCCCTGTCTGGACATGATTAACCTGAGTATCGCCATAACGTGCCAGACCAACAATACGGCCAAGCAGCGTGCCGTTTTTATTTAATTTGCCAGTGACATCGCCAGAGGCCTGCCCCTGCCAATTGGCAAGACCGGTATAACCGGAACCCTGAAGGAAAAATTCACCCTGACTTTTTTGGTTGGCCGTTTGGTAACGAGATTGACCACCCCACCGGGAGCCGTCTGTCCGTAAAGGGCGCCAGAGGGTCCTTTTAAAACTTCGATCTGTTGAAGCGAAAACGGATCAAAGGAGGTTCGAGTCCACTGCCCGCCAGAGGGCAGACGTAAGCCATCGACGAAATTGTTATTGGAAGAGAAGCCACCTGCCCCGAAGCCGCGAACGGAAACTTCATCAACGCGGCTATCAATGCCGGAAGGTTCCGCCTGAACACCGGCGGTATAAGCAAGCGCGTCAGCAATAGTCGGCGAGGCGCGTAATTCTATTTCGCTACGGCTGACGATAGAAATAGATTGGGGCGATTCAATAATAGGGCTGTGGGTTTTTGTGGTTGAGGATGCCTGAGATAAGCCCGTCGCGGTGACGACAATGACGTCGGACTTCTCTTTTTTCTTGGATGACGGGGAGCCCGCCTCTTTTTGAGGTGATATGTTAATTTCTGGCGCTGAAGCTGTTTGGGCGTCTGCATCAGTCAAGAAACCGCCTGCAAACATCAAAACCGGAAATACCGCTTTTATTGTATTGGATCCCCCCATAACCGTTTAAGCCCTCTTTCAATTTGTTTGTTAGAATATTCTCCGGTTATGCTTTATTGATATTGATTGTCAATTACACATATTTGATTTAAAGGTTATAAAAATGTAAAGAAAAGAAAAATGATTTATTATAAGCAAAAAACATAAATAAAAAATTTAATTTTAATTTAATGCAGTTTTAAAAATTAAATTTCTCAAATAAAATTATTTAATATCTGCATATACTATTGTTATTGATATGCAGTTTCACAATATAGTAAGCGTCTTTTTATTTTTCGGATGATTAAATGACTATAGCCCCTGACCCTGTTGACCTTGCTGCCCGACTAATCGCTTGTAAATCGGTAACGCCGTCTGATGATGGAGCCATGAATATTATGGCCGAGGCTTTGGAGGCGGCGGGCTTTACCGTTCATTTATTAACCAAAGGCCAAGCGCCTGATGGCCCTGTCACTAATTTAATCGCTTTTCGAGGCAAGGGGCATCCGCATCTCGCCTATGCCGGTCATAGTGACGTCGTGCCAGCCGGTCAGGGATGGAGTTCTGATCCGTTTACGCCAACCATTAAAGATGGCTATCTTGTAGGTCGCGGCGCTGTGGATATGAAAAGCTCGGTTGCGGCCTTTATTGCGGCGGCTTCCCGCTATACCGAGCATAAAGGCACCCTATCCTTCCTGATTACAGGAGATGAAGAAGGCCCTGCAACCTTCGGCACACCGGCTATTATCGAATGGCTGAATGAAAGATCGATCAAACCCGATTATTGCCTTGTCGGAGAACCGACTTCGATGGAAGTTTTAGGGGATACGATTAAAAACGGACGACGCGGTTCGGTTAACATGTGGATCGACGTTCCGGGTATCCAAGGTCATGTTGCCTATCCAGATCGAGCCCAGAATCCTATTCCGGTTTTAGCCAGAATTATTTCGGATTTGGAAAGCTGGTTACTGGATGAAGGGGATCAATGGTTCCAGCCATCTAATTTGGAAGTTACCGCGATCGAAAGCGATAACAAGGCGACTAATGTTATTCCTTCGCTTGCCAAGGCACAGCTGAATATTCGTTTCAATGCCCTGCATAAAGGTGCTGAATTAGTCGATAGTTTGAAAAAACGGGTCGCAGCTATTGAGCCAAAGGCCAAAGTAAAATTTGCAATTTCTGGCGAAGCTTTTGTCACGGAAAAAGGCGTTTTGACAGAAAAAGTATCAGCGGCGATTACAAAGAACACAGGGAGAACCCCGAGCCTTTCAACGAGCGGCGGCACTTCAGATGCACGTTTCCTGACTAAATTATGTCCAGTGATTGAATTTGGCTTGGTTAATGCCACGATGCATAAAGTGGATGAAAAAGCTTCTGTCGAAGATATTCAGCAATTAAGCCGGATTGACGAAGATATTATCAAATCTTTCTTAGGGTAAGCTGACCAATGATCCGGAATTATCTGATATAATTCCGGATTTTTTCTTGAAAATGCTAAATATTTTTTTTGTCAGCATCCACGATAAGGGCAATGTTTTGCCTACTGTAAATGGATATTCTTTCTACTGAGGTACCTTTTTCTGAACTTTTCAGGCGGAAACCATCTTCTAATAAACTATTAAGATAAAGGCGGTTAAAAATAAAAGGCCAAACTAGACTAGAAATACCTAATGTTGGAAAAATAGTTAAAAACATCAAAAGTGCATATTTCCAACTTCCTCTAAATACAGCTGGCCATAAACCAAAAAAGAAAGTTGTCCATGAAAAACCAATGGGCGCTCTACGTATTTTTCCATTATAAGAATTAACCAATATTAAATGATCAAAAGCCATTCGTCCCTCTGTTTAATTTTTATTTAATTAGTCTTCAATTAAACAAATAAAAAAAATATTCTATTTATTTTTAATAGTAATATTTTTTTCATCGCGGCGGCGGCGAAGAATGACATAAAGGGCACCTGCCCCACCATGGCGCGGATGGGCATTTCTGACAGCAGCGATATGGCCGGAATAGGGTGAAAAACTAAGCCAATCACCGATAGCGCCACGAATAAGACCCCGCGTAATAATACCATGTTCATTGCGGCGGGGTGGACGACCCGTGATAATCAACAAAACGCGGATGCCTTGGCTGATGGCTTGCGACAGCGCAGATTCTAAAACCCGATAAGCGCTAGTCATGGTATAGCCATGTAAATCGATACTACGCTCTGGATCGACACTGCCCTTGCTTAGCTTTCGATCCCATGACCCATCCAATGTATCAAGAGATTTTTTCTCAGAAAAAACAGGCGGTGGAGGGGTTACTTTTTGCCGCTCGCTAATTTTTTTGCTGACTTTACAAATAGGCGGCGGTTTAACAGCAGGCGCAATATTTTTGTTCAGTAATTCAGCTAGGGATTGATAGCGTTCCGGTTCTAAAGGTGTCACGGTTACGGCGACTTTGCGCCACAAAGTAAGGTCTTCTGCAGAAAGATATTTTGACGCAGATTTCTGTCCAGAAAAGGGCGGGGAAGATTCCCTTTGCTTGTTATTTGGACTTTCTGTCCTGTCCGTCACTGACGGATATTTTTGTCCCCTTCTGCGCTTTGTCATGTTTTTCAGAACCGATACGTGCGGCTACCCCTTTCGGCAACAAAAGCCATGCAGAACCATGGCTGGCAAGACCACCAGCGATATGTTCAGCTTTATTGCCATATCCCCAATAGCTATCGAAACGATTAGCCCCCTTAATAGCGCCGCCTTTATCTTGCGCAATCCAGAGGCCATTCGCAAATGCTGCATTACCACCATGCTTGGAATCAAGCATTAAAAAAACAGGCGCCCCTAATGGGGTATAAGCAGGGTCGACTGCAAGGGATATCTGAGGCGTGACTGGCACGCCGAGCGCACCTAGGGGACCGGATTCGTTCAATTCCTGAAAAAAAACATAACTTTTATTGCTTTCCATCACCGATGGCGCCTGATCAGGGTGGTTATGCAACCATTCGACAATACCAGCCATTGTCGTGTGGCCTTTCTCAATAACCCCTTTTTGGACAAGCAAACGACCAATGGCCGTATATTCTTGCCCATTCTGGTTGGCATAGCCAATGCGGATAACGCGACCGTCTTCTAGGTTAAGGCGACCGGAACCTTGGATTTGAAGAAAGAACAAAGCAACGGGATCAACCGCCCATGCGATTTCAAGATGACGGTTTTCTAAAGCACCTTTGTTGATTTCTGCCCGACTATAATAAGGGACGAGATGGCCTTTTTTGATGCAACCTCTTAGATGCCGTCCCTTCATATCAGGGTAGAAGTCTTCCAGATTGGACTCGATCAAGTCGGAAGGAACCCTGTAAACAGGGGCATAACCTGCCTTTGGCTGTGTGGAGGCGGCTATTTCAGGCTCATAATAGCCGGTAACAAATGCATCCCCGCCCCCAACCGAAACGGGTTCAAAATAACGATCAAAAAAAGCGGTGGCAGAAGAGGATGGGTTTTTGGCCGCCTGACAAGCAGCGACCCAATCGCGACCCAACGTCAATCCGCTTTTATCAGTATGGGAAGATAAGAACGGGCAGGATAAACGAAAGGCGTCTAAGGCCTTTTTGGCATTATCCTCAGTCAATCCCAAGCGCGAAACTGAAGTCGACTGTGGCTTGAGATTAAGCTGGTTCGCCTTTTGTGAAGACGGCGTTGTATTCTGGGGCTTGGCTTTTGAAGGCGCCACACCGTGAGATGCAGAAGGCCGAGATGTCTGGCAAGCTGATAGCGCCAAAATACCCAGCCCTAACAAGGCAATGCTTTTACAGCGCAACGAATAAGCGGTAACGTTTTTGGCTAAATCAATAAGCATAAAATTCTTAATTTGTTTGATGTTGTTTAGCCAAGAGATACTTGGAAAAATTGGTATCACGATCCCGAATATTGTCTGCGTTTCCACGCCTTGTCAGCGTAATAAAGCGCTTCACTATTCCCTGTCGCTTGGCTCTGGTCTGTCGATGGGCCATTAACGAAGGCTTGTTGATCGTGATCATAGGGAGATTAATAGAAAGACGGCTTTTGGTCGAATGGTCTGTTATTGGCCGCAGATTGCGAGGCACGGCCATCAGGCCAACCACTACGTCCGGTTAAAGCAGCTGCAGCCATAAACAGAACAAAACGTTTTTTCATTACCGTTCTTCTTTAGATATCCCCCTTCCTTTTAAGTTGAATATCTGCCGGAAAATCAGGAGGCGGCTAAGGTTTCAACCAATAACCAGCTTGTTTTGGGTTCCTGTTTGATATTGCGGCTGAATGTCCAGACATCATGGGTTGGCAAAGCATCGGTCGAAGAACCGGCGATCATAACGCCTTCTTTGTTGCGCAACATGGTAGAAATCCATGCGTCATAGCTGACGGTAATAATGGCATTGTCGCCATCAACCCCCGCCTTTTGAACCATGGCTTTATCGATATTAACCAAACGATTTTCCAGATGGTCGCCATCTGCTTCGCGCTTGCCCATGACAAGTTCAAAAGCTTCCAAGACTTCCTTGCTGACCATATCGACCAGTTTTTTACGGTCATTCTGCCAGAAGGCTTCCAGTATTTTACCGTAGGCGTCCTTCGCCCCTTCGATAAACACTGTCAGGTCGAAATGTGCATCACGGCTGACAATCCGCCGAATGCCATCCCATGCTTCGGGTTGGACGACTTCTTCGCGTTTTTTCTCTTCTGTCGCAGGGATTAACAGCGCTGCATTCGGTTGGGCGGCAACAGCCGATGAGACCTCGGCAGGTTTTGAAAAACTCTGTTCGTGGCCGGTACGACGCCCAAGGACATTGTAAAGCCATCCACAAAGCCCGGCTGCCACTACCACAAGAACAACGATCTCGACCACTATGCCTCCAAATACAAAATACAGCAGAATTTTATTCCCGCTGAGATATTTAATCTTTTATATATAGGCAAGATATACGCGCCTTTCAAACGGCATCTGCCCGATCTTTATACATGTTACCGTATTTTTCAGCCCAAATAGCTTAAAAAAGGCACAGGAAGGGAGGCTTTCTCTGTCAAAACCGGTCGAAAAAAGCTTTGCCTGTAGGATTTTCTTTGAGAAAAACTGATTATTCTCATCGAAATTACATTTTTTTATAAAAAACGGATGGGGCAAAGCTGTATTCAGATAGTTTTAGATAACGTATGTAGCATAGTTCCTTTTATTCGACATATTTGATCCCATTATGTCTTTGTGAGTCAGATCGATATCGAACAAAAGCACCCGCAAATCATTTCTCTTTTATGATCGGGTGTTTTACGCCATCATTTGAAATCATTTTAACCCGAGCAAGGATGCCGTTTATGTCAGAAAACACTTTCAACGCCTCAAATACCAATACTGATAATTTGCCGCAGGTCAGCATTTTAGCCCAGTATATCAAAGACCTTTCTTTCGAAAATCCGAACGCACCGGCCGTTTATCAGTGGCAGACCCAGCCCCATATCGAAGTGCAGTTTAATATTGGCACCCAGCCGATGGCACAGGATGTCTATGAGGTCGCTTTGAAGGTGGATGTTTCGGCCAAGGCCGATGAAGGCGTCGTTTTCCATATTGAACTGGTTTATAACGGGTTGTTTGCAATCAAGAATGTACCGGCTGACCAGATCCAGCCTTTCCTTTACATCGAAGCACCGCGCATTCTGTTTCCTTTCGTCCGTCGTATTCTTGCTGATTCCGTCCATGATGGTAACTTCCCGCCGTTGATGCTGGAACCCATCGACTTTGCCGCACTTTATATGCAGCAGACCGAACAGCAGGACATGCTGTCCAATGCAGAACCGGCCGGACAAGCTTAAGCCCTCTATGTATTCTATTTTATAAGGGTCACTATGATGTGAGAAAGCCGCTGTTAAGCGGCTTTCTTCACTTCTATCCAGATGACGATATGACAAATAAAACTCAGCCCGCTCCTGAACGCTTTCACCTTTTGAAGGCAACTGCGACCATCGGGGGATTAACACTTATCAGCCGGATACTTGGTTTTATTCGGGACACCCTTGGCGCGCAATATCTTGGGGCTGGGCCAGCGAATGATGCCTTTTTGATCGCATGGCGATTACCCAATCTTTTTAGAGCCTTGTTTGCAGAAGGTGCCTTTGCATCGGCTTTTATTCCGATGTTTAACCGCACGATTTCAGAGGCTGAAAAAAAAGGACAAAACGGTTTCGCTGCAGGATTACGATTTGCCAGTGACGTGTTGTCTGTTTTGTTACCCTTACTTATCCTTTTTGAAATAGGCATGATTGCCGCCGCCGCCCCTATTGTTAGAATAATGACGGGTGGTTTTCCTATGGGGAGTGCCGGAGAATTCCAGTTAGCCGTTTTTCTGACGCGGCTGACGATGCCTTATTTAGCGCTTATTTCTATTGTGACGCTTTTAGGCGGAATTCTAAATTCGCTCCATCGCTTTTGGGTCAATGCCGCCGCCCCGATTTTGTTGAATATCGGGCTTATCATCGGGCTGGTCTTTTTCCGCAGTAATGATGCGTTTATGACCGCAGAGACCCAAGCTATCGCGGTCAGTCTGTCTGGTGTTTTGCAGTTGGGATGGCTGATATGGGCTTGCCGATCAGCGAATGTGCATCTCTATCCGCATTGGCCAAAATTGACCCCTGCCGTCAAAAAGATGTTGTCCATCACTTGGCCTGCGGCTTTGGGCGCTGGAGCGGTGCAGTTTAATTTGTTGATTTCGACCGCTTTGGCCGCACGCTTTTTGCCAGAAGGCGCCGTTTCGTATTTATATTATGCCGATCGTCTCAATCAGCTGCCGCTTGGATTGGTTGGGATCGGTATCGGAACCGCTATTTTACCCAGTCTGTCGCGGCAATTGGCAGAAGATCAAAGCGAAGCAGCTATTTACACCCAGAATCGAGCGATTGAGCTGGCGCTTTTCTTGACCGTACCGGCTGCCTTTGGATTGGTGGTTGCTGCGATGCCCCTTATTTCTTCATTGCTACAGCATGGTGCCTTTTCAGCGAATGATAGCGTCAATTCGGCAAAAGCACTGGCGGCTTTTTCATTAGGCCTGCCCGCTTATGTTTTGATTAAAATTTTAACGCCAGGATTTCATGCCCGCACCGACACGCGGACGCCGGTGCGTGTCGCTGTTATTGCGATGGTGCTGAATCTGGTATTGAATCTTTTGTTTATTAAGCCCTTTGGTCATGTCGGATTGGCTTTATCTACCGCTATTGCGGCTTGGGCCAATGTTATCATGCTGTATGGATTATTGCGGCGGCGAAAACATTTTTCTTGTGATCGTCAGCTTTTGACCAGAAGCGTTAAGATCATGATTGCCAGTGGTATTATGGCGGTTGGGTTATGGCCTTTCATCCCGTGGTTTAACCATTTGGCGACAGCCTCCATCCCCTATCGTATCGTTGCCCTGTCCTTGTTATTGCTTTCTGGCTCGTTTTTATATTTCGGGACGGCGGCACTGATTGGCACATTTCCTTTAAAAGAACTGAAATTTTACTTACAGCGTCGCTATAAACGATAATCTTAGCAGGTATCTAAATATTATGAGCAAGAACAAACGCATTGTGTCTGGTATCCAGCCAACAGGTAATCTCCATCTGGGTAATTATCTGGGCGCTATCCGGAATTGGGTGGTCATGCAAAATGAAATGAAAGAAGGCGATGATTGCGTCTTTTTTCTGGCTGACCTCCATGCCATTACGATGCCGCAAGCCCCCGATGCGCTGGCTGAGAATGTCCGCAATATGGCAGCGACTTTGTTGGCATCCGGTATTGATCCAAAGCAGGCTATCTTTTTTGCTCAATCTGATGTTGCCGCCCATTCAGAAATGGCATGGTTATTAAATTGCGTTGCCCGCATTGGCTGGCTGAACCGCATGACCCAGTTCAAGGAAAAATCGGGCAAGAACCGTGAAGGCGCTTCGGTCGGTCTCTATACCTATCCGGTTTTACAGGCGGCTGATGTCATGTTGTATCAGGCAACCCATGTGCCGGTAGGTGAAGATCAAAAACAGCATTTGGAATTGGCACGCGATATCGCGACCAAGTTCAACAATGACTATGATGAAAAAATTTTCAACCTGCCGGAACCGATTATCCAGAAGACCGCAGCACGGGTGATGTCATTAAGAAATGGCAGCTCGAAGATGTCAAAATCTGACCCGTCTGACCTTAGCCGGATCAATCTGACCGACAGCAATGATGATATTGCCCAGAAAATCCGGAAAGCCAAAACCGATCCAGATCCGATCCCTGAAAATGAATCCGGTTTAACAGATCGCCCAGAGGCCAAAAATTTATTAGGTATTTACAGCGCCTTAAAAGGTGTAGCGATTAACAATGTACTGCAACAATTTGCAGGTCAGGGTTTTGGGCAGTTCAAACCAGAGCTTGCCGAATTGGTTGTCAGTTCAGTCGGCCCCATTCGTGACAAGCTGTCGACCTTCAAAGATGATCCGGCAGAAATTGATCGCATCCTTTTAGCGGGTGCAGAAAAGGCTGCGGTTATTGCCGAAGAAACGCTGAAAAAAGCCTATCAAGTGATGGGTTTAAGACGGCGCGCTTAAAATCCATTCATCCTGCGTTCAATTAAAATAGACAAATTTTGTTATAACATAGTTTTGTTATATATCTTTTCTATGATTTGTTCCGGCAGGGTATTAACGGGAAAGGCTACGGACATGCGTCCCAATATAACATTAAAAATAGCCATTACATCTTTGGCATTTCTATCTTTATCCGCCTGCGAATCGCCGTTCCGGGCGAATGTTGCCCGTTTCCAGATAATGCCACCGCCTGCCGGACAAAGCTTTTCTATTCAGGCGATTAATCCCCAAGAAAAAGCGGGATTAGAATTTGATCATTATGCTCAAATTGTTGCCCATGAATTATGGATGCAGGGGTATCAACCCGCAGCGCCCGGTTCACCCAGCACGTTGGTTGTCAAACTTGATTACGGAATTGATAACGGTCAGCAGAAAATCGCCTCCAACTCCTATGGTTATGGTGGTTGGGGCGGCGGCTGGGGTGGCCCTTGGGGCGGCTGGGGCGGAGGCTTCGGCGGCTGGGGTGGCGGCTTCGGTGGTTGGGGCGGCGGCTGGGGCGGCTATGGTGGTGGCTGGGGCGGCGGAGGCTTCGGCGGCACCGATGTCTATAGCTACACCCTTTACACGACCTTCTTTAAAATGGAGATTGACCGCGCTGGCGATGGTCAGCGTGTCTTTGAAGGCCGGTCACGGGCGCAGGTCACAACCGATAATATGACCCGTCTGGTTCCTGATTTGATTAAAGCGATGTTTGTCAATTTCCCCGGACATTCGGGCGAAGACGTTGTGGTCAAATTGACTGACGACAAGAAAAAGCAGAAATAATCTGAATAAAATATCCGGCGGCATTGATTGTATGCCGCCGGATAATTTTTGCGAAAATGATATCAGCTAAAGCCGCCGGTATCAGATATAATGAATGCGGCCGCCCGTCATGGGACGGGGCACCCCTGTTGTTTTGGGGAAACTGATCGGTTTATTGAAAACCCGCCGAACAGCGAGATACGCGAAGCCTTCTGCTTCCGTTGCATCACCATTTAAATGAAAATCTTCAATCGGCTCGACAGGAATCTGCAAATTTTCTTGCAGCATCTTCATCATCGTCAAATTATGACGACCACCACCAGCCACAATAATTTTTGAAGGTTTTTCTGGAAAAAACAATAACGAGCGGGCAACCGATTCAGCGGTAAAGGTCGTTAAGGTAGCCGCGCCATCTTCAAGAGACAGGTTCGCCACCGCATCTATCGAAAAATCGCCTCTATCGAGCGATTTGGGCGGTAATTGGGAAAAGAATTTCTGCTGCATCATGATATCAACAAGGTCATGATGCACAACGCCCTTGCTAGCGATAAGACCGGAATCATCATAATCAAGGCCAGTTTTGGCCTTCACCCAATCGTCAATCAAACCGTTTGCGGGTCCTGTATCACAGGCAATGAGATCGTTTTCGTTAGCGCCAATCCAAGTGATATTAGCAATGCCACCTAGATTTAGCACCGCCAAAGGATGAGCCGCTTCGCTAAACAGCGCCCAATGATAGATGGGTAACAGGGGGGCACCCTCCCCACCTGCTTGAACGTCATGCGCACGAAAATCGTCCACAACGCTGATTTTTGTAGCCTGCGCCAAGGCAGCGCCGTCGCCTATCTGCCATGTCCAACTGAGATCTGGCCTATGGGCAATCGTTTGGCCGTGGAAGCCAATTACCTTGATCGCCTGATTACCCAATTCATTTATTTTCAGGAAATTTTTGACCGCTTCGATATGACGATGCGTTACAATAGTTTCGGCTTCTTGGATAATTTCATCTTCGGGAATAAAACAGGGCGCCGCCATTGTCAGCGCATGGCGCGCCGCTTCGCGCAGGCAGGCCTTGTCCGCATCCGAATAAGGATAGGAAGCAAAATTTAAAGGCTTCACCTGTTTTTCGCCATTGGTTTCAATCAAGGCGACATCAACACCATCTAAAGACGTGCCGGACATAAGTCCGATTGCCAGCATCCAATTTCCCCCGATTTCTATTTTCCAGCCCTTTGATCTTTTCTTCACAAGCTGAAAACCATAGGAAGCTGTTTATTCGACTTTAATCCTTTAATCCCCTAAACAGCAATCTGCATTTCCTGAGGCTTGTCTGTTTTTACAGCGATTATTCGTAATAGGCACATTATGACACAATTTCGTTCTGATTTTCTTCGTTTACTGGAAACACGAGGGTATATTCATCAGGCCACTGATGCCAAGTCATTGGATGATAAGGCCTCGCAATCTGTCATTGCCGCCTATATCGGCTTTGATCCAACGGCAGCATCCTTGCATGTCGGCAGTCTTTTGCAGATCATGATGTTGAGAAGATTGCAGCAGACAGGCCATAAGCCGATTGTTTTGATGGGGGGCGGCACCGGAAAAATCGGTGATCCTTCTTTTAAAGATGAAGCCCGTAAATTGTTGGATGAAGACACCATCAAGGCCAATATTGCTTCGATCAAGCGTGTCTTTGAGCATTTTTTGGATTTTGGCGATGGTCCAACGGATGCTGTGATCGTTGATAATGCCGAATGGCTTGACCGTTTAGAATATATTCCTTTCCTGCGTGATGTCGGTCAGCATTTCTCGGTAAACCGGATGTTGAGTTTCGATTCCGTGAAATTACGACTCGATCGGGAGCAATCCTTAAGCTTCCTCGAATTCAATTACATGATCTTGCAAGCCTATGACTTTCTTGAATTGTCGCGCCGCTTTGATGTCTGCTTGCAGTTAGGCGGTTCCGATCAATGGGGAAATATCGTCAACGGTATCGAACTGGCACGACGGATTGACGGGAAAGAAGTCTTTGGTCTGACCAGCCCGCTTATGACCACCGCTGATGGCGTTAAAATGGGTAAAACCGTTGGCGGTGCTGTTTGGTTAAATGGCGATATGTGCTCGCCTTATGATTATTGGCAGTTTTGGCGGAACACCCATGATGCCGATGTCGAACGCTTTTTGAAGCTGTTCACCGATTTACCGCTTGATGAAATTGCCAAGCTGGCGGCTTTGGAAGGCAGCGAAATCAACGAAGCCAAAAAGATTTTGGCTAATGAGGCAACGAAATTAGCTCATGGTGAAAAGGCCGCAGAAGAAGCCGCAGCAACCGCCAAGAAAACCTTTGAAGAAGGTTCGGCGGGTGATGCATTGCCAGTGATGAAGGTTGCTGAATCTTCTATCAGCCTGATTGATGCCTTGGTCGGTTTAGGATTGGTTTCATCGAAAGCCGAAGGCCGCCGGATGATTCGTGGCGGTGGTGCCCGCATCAATGGTGAGAAAGCTCTTGATGAAAAAGCGGTAATCGAAGTTTCTGGCGAGAATATCCGCATTTCCGCCGGTAAAAAGGCTCATGGCGTTATTCAGGCAGGATAAGTCTTAAGGAAATTTGGCGGGAAGGCTGTTTAAAGGATCACCTTTGGAAAGCTTTCCCGCATTTTTTAACGGCAGAGCTCTCAACCTGACCGTAGGAAACTAACACCGGCATCCCGTTCAAAGAGATAAAGCGCTATTCGGGCAGCTTGCCCCCTGTCGCCAGATAATCCGCCATCTCGATCGACCAATAAGCGGGCATCATCATTCGCCATAGGCAGCAATTCCGAAATATCTTCAGAAGAAGCAATCTGGAAGTTATTTTCACCGGATTGCTTGGTTCCTAAGATTTCACCGCTGCCCCGCAACCGCAGATCTTCCTCAGCGAGCCGAAAACCGTCATTACATTCACGAATGAGAGCTAATCGCTCCCTTGCCACAGAGGCGAGCTCGTCACCGCGTAATAACATACAGATTGAACGATCACTGCCTCGACCTACACGCCCCCTTAATTGGTGAAGCTGTGCCAAGCCGAAGCGTTCAGCCTGATCGATAATCATCAAAGTCGCATTAGGAACATTAACCCCGACTTCGATCACCGTGGTGGCAACGAGAACAGACAATTTGCCAGAGGCAAAATCAGCCATCACCTTGTCTTTTTCAGCGGATTTCATCTTGCCATGCACCAGCCCGACTTTATTGCCGAAATGCTGTTGCAATAAAGTGAAGCGCTGCTCCGCCGCCGCGATTGCGTTTGGAGCAAAGTCTTCTTCGGTGTCAGCCTCTCCAACAGCCGGACAAACCCAATAGGATTGCCCGCCTTGTTCAATATGGCGTCCAAGAGAAGCTATTATTTCCGGTATTCTTTGGCCGGAAATAACCCTTGTTTCGACAGATTGACGACCGGGGGGCATTTCATCAAGACGGCTGACATCCATTTCACCATGCGCCGTGAGCATAAGGCTGCGTGGGATCGGAGTTGCTGTCATGACCAAGAGATGAGGCGTATGGATAGCTTTTTCAGTTAGCATCATTCGCTGCGCGACCCCGAAGCGATGCTGTTCATCAATGACGGCTAAACCGAGATTTTTATAGCTGACCTTTTCTTGAAAAATGGCATGGGTTCCAACCAGAATATGGATAGAGCCGTCAGCCAATCCCATTAGAGTGGACTCCCGCAATTTGCCTTTGTCTCGTCCGGTTAAAAGAGCGACATTCACCGGCAGACCAGCCAATTGCTGGCTGAGTGTTTCAAAATGCTGGCGGGCAAGAATTTCGGTAGGTGCCAATAACGCACTTTGATACCCCGCTTCTGCTGCGATCAAAAGGCTGTGCAGGGCGACCCATGTTTTTCCTGACCCGACATCGCCTTGTAATAGCCGGAGCATCGGCGAGGATTGCTGCATATCGCCTTCAATTTCAGCGAGGGAGCGTCTTTGCGCGCCAGTTGGCTGAAAAGGTAAAGTCAGCGCATCCCTTAGATGGCCATCGCCCTTTAATGGGAATCCCCGTTTTCTGCGATTAGCTGCCCGAATAAGCTTTAACGCCAACTGATTAGCAAAAAGCTCGTCATAGCTTATGCGCAATTTGGCCGCCCGATCATCAGGATGCTGATGGATTCTTTCGATCGCTTGCCGCCATGAAGGCCATTGGTTTTTCTTTAATAAGGTGGGTTCAATCCATTCGGGTAAATCCGGCGCCCGTTCCCATGCTTGCCGGATAAGCTGCCCCATGCGTCGATGGGTAAGCCCTTCGGATAAAGGGTAAAGGGTTTCTTCAAGTGGAATCGTATGTTCTTCGCTTAAAGGCACAATTTCCGAAGGATGCACAATCTGTAACTGGTCTTGGTAAATATCGAGCTTGCCTGCGACCAAACGGGTTTCACCGATGGGCATCAATTTTCTTGCCCAATTGCTGTGATTGCCAAACCATAAAAGCTGGATAGGTTCGCCGGATTTGTCCTGAGCAATAATCCGGAAAGGCCCTCGACCAGATGAAGAGCGATATTCTTGCGCCGTCAGGGTAAGCACGACAGAGGCACCGACATTTCTTTTATCGGCATGGTCGGATTTAATGCGTCTGATCTGTCCGGTTGGAAGATAGAAAAGCAAATCCTTGAGACGTGTCAGGTGACGCTTTTTCAGCGGTTTCGACAAGGCCGAACCGATCCCTTTCAAGGATTCTATTTCGGCAAACAGCGGATTTAAAATATCTGGGCGCATAATCTATGGCATAGCCAGTCAAAGCCAGAGTTCAACAGTCTAGTTCCAATTTTTTCCGATAGTCACCTGTAAAAACAGTGAGATAGTATTTATCTTGAGGATCGGTTCTATCTGCCAGTCATATAATCAAAGGCTGGCTTTACTTTTATGAAACCGCATTGCAGATCATCAGAAGAAGAATATCACCGTTTAAAATTCTGAAGGAAGATAATGTTCGTAGATCCGGCGCAGATATTGAAAGCGGAAAAACCCCTTACCCTGTCCGGAGTTGAAAATGGCTTTAAGCCATTGATCTTGGCAGACCTTGCCCGAGCCTTGATCAGCAAGGAAAAGGCTGGCCGGTTAGTCTATATTGCTTCGGATGAACAATCGGCACGTGCCATCATTGATACGGCAGGTTATTTTGCGCCTGAACTGAATATATTGTTTTTTCCGGCATGGGATTGTTTGCCCTATGATCGGGCATCGCCTTCCTTACCCTTATCTGCAGCCAGAATAGCGACCTTATTTAATCTGCAAAAACGCCCACAAGCGCCAGAATTATTGGTTACCACCGTCGATGCGGCCTTACAGCGCAGCTTGACGCCGTTTCGTTTAAGGCAGCTTGGACAAACTTTGGCCGCCGGTGTTCGGCTTGATCGGGACAGATTGGTTTCGCTGCTAAGAGCGCATGGCTATCAGCAAAGTGAGACGGTAGGACAGTCTGGTGATTATGCCATCCGTGGTGGATTGGTGGATTTATGGCCAGCCGGTTTACCTTATGCTTTGCGTTTGGATTTTTTTGGTGACGAGATAGAAACGCTACGGCAATTTGATCCGGCAACGCAACGCAGTATTGCCGAAATTGATAAATTCAATCTTTTGCCTGCATCAGAAACCTTGCTGGATGCCGACAATATCAAACGATTCCGCAGCCATTATCGTGAACTTTTTGGCGCGACGGCAACGACTGACCCGCTTTATCAGGCGGTATCGGAAGGCCGAAGATTAGCCGGAATGGAACATTGGTTACCTTTATTTGAAGAAAAATTGGTAACTCTGTGGGATCATCTGTCTGAAGAAGATGCGGTGTTCTATGAACAAGGCAGTTTAAAAGCGGCCGAACAGCATTTTGAATCTATTGCCGATTATTATAACCATCGCCAAAATCCCCAAAGTCAGGAATCGGGTAGTTACCGCCCGTTAAAGCCAGAACAGCTTTATTTAGAAAATGCCGATTGGCAAGATTGGCTTCAGAAATCAAAGTCACATCAGGTAACGGCTTTCCATCTGCCCCCGTCCCCCGAAGTTGTTGATCTGGGATCGACCCTGCCACGGGATTTTGCACCAGAGCGGCAACAGGGCGAAAATATTTATGAATCTGTTGTCGATTATATTGGTGCCCTCAATAACCAAAAGAAACGGGTTATTATTGCCTGCTATTCGAAAGGATCGCGGGAAAGGCTAACCGGCCTATTACAGGATCATGGATTAAAAAGAGCTGTCCATGCCGAAGACTGGCAAGAGGCGCTGGGCGCTGCCGATAGCGGTCGCACCCAAGTTTCCGGTGCCGCTTTGGTTTTATTGCCAGTTGATCATGGCTTTATTGCGCAGGATATCGCGCTTTTAAGTGAACAGGATATTCTGGGCGACCGTTTGGTCAGAAAAGCCAAGAAGCGGAAATCAGCTGATGCCTTTATGGCTGAATTGGCGACCCTTTCGATCGGTGATCTTGTCGTTCATAACGATCACGGGATTGGCTGTTACGAAGGGCTGGTTTCCATTCCCGTCGGAAATGCGCCCCATGATTGCGTATCTTTGAGTTATCAAGGGGGCGATAAGCTTTATGTTCCGGTTGAGAACATTGATACGCTCAATCGTTATGGCAATGCCTCTGAAAGCACGGTTTTAGATAAACTGGGTGGTGTCGCATGGCAGGCCAGAAAATCGAAAATGAAGGAGCGCATTCGCGCTATTGCTGGTCAATTAATGGCAACGGCGGCGCAAAGGGCGTTACGACAAGCGCCTGTCGCTCTCGCTGATCCGGCCAGCTATCCGGTTTTTGTCGATCGTTTTCCCTATCAGGAAACCGAAGATCAAGAGAATGCCATTGCCGATGTGATCGAAGATTTGGCCAAAGGGAAACCTATGGACAGATTGATATGCGGTGATGTCGGCTTTGGAAAAACGGAAGTCTCCTTACGCGCGGCTTTTGTAACAGCCATGGCGGGTTTGCAGGTAGCTTTGGTCTGCCCGACGACATTGCTAGCAAGGCAACATTACAGCAATTTTGTCGAAAGATTTGAAGGCTTCCCGCTTCAAATTGGTCGGCTTTCCCGATTGGTGCCTGCCAAAGAAGCCAAAGCCTGTCGCGCAGGTTTAGCCGATGGAACGATTGATATTGTTATTGGCACCCATGCGATTTTATCGAAGACGATTGATTTTAACCGTTTGGGATTAGTGATCGTCGATGAAGAGCAGCATTTCGGGGTTGTGCATAAAGAACGTCTGAAAGCGCTTAAGAATGACGTTCATCAGCTAACTTTGACAGCAACACCTATTCCAAGAACCTTGCAAATGGCAATGTCGGGATTGCGTGAATTATCCGTTATCCAGACCCCGCCGGTCGATCGATTAGCCGTCCGAAGCTATGTCATGCCTTGGGATCCTGTGGCCATCCGTGAAGCATTGCTACGGGAGCATTATCGCGGTGGTCAAAGCTTTATAGTAGTCCCGAGGATTTCCGATTTAGTTGACCTTGAGAAATTCTTGTCGGAACAGGTGTCAGAAATCCGTTTTGTTGTTGCCCATGGGCAAATGGCGGCGACAGAAGTCGAAAACCGGATGTCGGCCTTCTATGACAGACAATTCGACGTGCTGCTTTCGACGACGATCGTTGAATCTGGTTTGGATATTCCAAGTGCCAATACGATGATTGTTTATCGCGCTGACCGTTTTGGTTTGTCACAGCTCTATCAAATCAGAGGCCGTGTCGGACGATCAAAGACCCGTGCCTATGCGTATCTGACGACGCCGATCAACCATGCTGTCAGCGAAACCGCAGAGAAAAGATTACATATTCTTTCAACGCTGGATTCTCTGGGGGCAGGATTTCAGCTTGCCAGCCATGATTTGGATATCCGTGGTGCAGGTAATCTTTTGGGTGATGAGCAATCGGGTCATATCAAAGAAGTCGGTTTTGAACTGTATCAATCGATGTTGGAAGATGCGATATTGGTCGCAAAATCGGGTGATCTATTAGACGAGAAGGATCGCGAAGAGTTTTCGCCGCAGATTACGATTGATGCCCCGATTTTAATTCCAGAAGATTATGTGCCTGACCTTGGTTTGAGAATGGCGCTTTATCGTCGGATGAATCAGATTAAAAACCGTGAAGAGATTGAATCCTTTGCCGCAGAAATGATTGATCGATTCGGATCATTGCCCAGCGAAACTAAAAATCTGTTGGCAGTGATAGAGATCAAGATGAATTGCCGCCAAGCGCATATTGGCCGCCTTGATGCTGGGCCACGGGGCGCGCTCATCACATTCCACAATGATGACTTCCCAAATGTTTCAGGATTGCTGACCTATATTCAGAAATTAAAAGGCACGGCTAAATTGAGACCGGATCAGAAGCTGGTCATTCAACGCAACTGGCCTGATCCGAAAAGTCGCCTGAACGGATTGCTACAGCTTTCGCGTGGATTAGCTAAAGTAGCCATCGCCGCATAAGGGGAGATAAAATTTAAAAGGAGAAAAGACTCTTATCGAAAGAGAGGGTCTTTTTAAATTTTTAAGGAAGAAGAGAGAGGTGGTGGGTCCGCCGGGATTCGAACCCGGGACCTCTCGATTAAAAGTCGCTTGCTCTACCAACTGAGCTACGGACCCAACCTAAAGTCTTGGTTTCAAACATCAAAAGATGTTCAAAAAGACTTATTTTGAAAGACAGAAGATTAACTCCCCGTCTGGGAGTGCTTCCCTAGGGGGTTATTGCTTGGCGGTCAAGCACTTATAACGAAAATATAGCTGTTTTACCGTAAAAAATCCATTTTTTTGGAAAACTTGCCAATTTCCGGCTATTTGAACGAGAGGTTTTAGCACAAAATCGCGATGGCTGATCTCGAGATGGGGAATGTGGAGCATTGGCCATAACGCCGGAGGCTGTCCCGCGGCCAAAGCAGGTTTATAACGGATTCGAGGTTGAATTTTCTGAGGCCACCGCCCCTTCTCCCAAAGGACGATATCGAGATCGATGACTCTGGTGCCCCACCGCCGTCCTTTTTTGCGTCCAAAATCCTGTTCTATTTTTTTGCAAAGCTGCAATAAATCGAGCGGCTGCAAATCGGTTTTAATAATAATCGCGGAATTGGCAAAACGGCGTCCGGCAGGACCGACCGCAGATGTTTCAAAGATCGGTGCTTGGGAATGGATAGCGATATTTTGTTCTTTCAATGCAGCAATGGCAGCCTTGATTACCGCAGAAGGACGACCATAGCGTCCGTGCCAACGATTAGAACCTAGTGCGATAGCATAAAGCATCAATGAGCATCCCGAACAAATAATAATTATACTTAAAAATATATCTTTATTTAATTAAAAATAATAAAAAATACACTAAAAATTAACATAATTTAAAATATCTTAAATAAAAATTTTAAACAAAAATGTCTTTTACATTACACATATCTAAAAAATTGTTTTTACTGTGACAATGTTCCTAAATTGATAAAAATATTCTATGGGATTGCCATGACTAACCATAGACAGCCCATAAATTATAAAAAGAAGCCATCACAAAAGCCAAAAGGCAAAGAACAGAGCAAAATATCAAAACCCAAATTAACACCCGATCGGGATTGTCCCCTTTGCCCCAGATTGGCAAGCCTTCGTCATGACCTGCAAAAGTTGCATCCCGACTGGTTTAATGGTCCGGTACCCCCCTTTGGAGATGCCGATCCATGGCTTGCGATTGTGGGTTTAGCGCCTGGAATGAAAGGTGCAAACTGTACAGGTCGTCCTTTCACGGGCGATTTTGCAGGTATTCTACTTTATGAGACGCTGTTGAAATACGGATTGGCAACAGGGGAATATAAAGCCGATATTGAAGATGGTTTGCAATTAAAGGGTGCGGTTATTTTGAATTCTGTCCGCTGTCTGCCCCCTGAAAACAAACCAACGACACAAGAAATGACCACATGCCGTCCTTTCTTTCAGGCAGCTATGGCGGATTACACAAATCTGAAAGTTATTCTCGCTTTGGGGCATATCGCCCATCAGACTATTTTGCGGGCTTATGGCATCGCTTTATCATCTATGCCGTTCAAACATGGGGTCGCTTATCAACTTTCACCGGATGTGCAGTTGATCGATAGCTATCATTGTTCCCGATATAATCAGAATACCAGACGATTAACGGCAGACATGTTTGAAGAGGTTTTTCAGAAGATTATTAAATATCGTAAAAATTTGGACAGATAATAAGATCAAGCAGCCTTAGGCCGCGATTTTGATGTCAGAAAGAATCACAAAATTACTTATGACAACGTTTACCTTAGTGTCAGATCGGTTATTGTTGATAAACTCGACGAACTATTTTTTCAAACTTATTTTTTGAGACGCCAGCTATCGTGATTTTTCTTTAATTTTTCAGAAAAATAACAAGACTTTTTATGACCTTTTTTGAATAAAGATGCGGTTAGTTGCAGGAGTCGTAAAATGACCACTGGTCGTATGTCTCGTCGAGAATGCCTTTCCGCAGCTGTTATGGTGCCTATTGCCGCTATGACAGCAACCGCTTCCATTACAGGGTCAGCTCAGGCTGCAAAAAATGATATGAACGGATCTACAATCGGTAAAATTACCAAATTCTCACCTCGCCTTGATGCTATCTTAGATGTCTCTACCCCAATTGAGGTCATTGCATCGGATATTCAATGGTCAGAAGGACCTGTATGGGTCAAAAATGGCAATTTCCTGCTGTTCAGTGATCCGCCTGCCAACATTATGCGCAAATGGACGCCTAATGGTGGTGTAAGCATCTTCCTGAAGCCCTCAGGCCATGCTGAACCTATTCCGGCCGGACAATTCCGTGAACCGGGATCAAACGGCATGAAAGTCGGCCCGGATGGTAAAGTCTGGGTGGCTGATAGTGGCACCCGTGCGATCATGAAAATTGATCCTGTCACGCGCCAGCGCAGCGTTGTTGTCGATAATTATAAAGGCAAACGCTTTAACAGCCCGAATGATCTCGTCATTTCGAAATCTGGTGCTGTTTACTTCACTGATCCGCCCTACGGTCTTCTGAATCTTGATGAATCAGATATCAAAGAGATGAATTACAACGGTGTATTCCGTCTCTCACCGAATGGTCAGCTGGATTTGATCGAAGCCGGTCTTAGCCGTCCGAATGGTTTGACGCTGTCCCCTGATGAAACGAAGCTTTATGTTTCGAACTCTGATCGGACGAGCCCGAACATCTGGACTTATTCTTTGGATGCCAATGGTTTTCCAACCAGCCGGACATTGCTTCGCAATTTCCGCAAAGAATTCTTTGATCAGGGTCTGCCGGGCTTGCCTGATGGTATGAATATCGACAAACAGGGCAATCTTTTTGCTTCTGCTCCAGGCGGTATTTATATTTTCGCACCTGATGGCGAATGTCTGGGTCTTATCTCTGGCGACAAAGGTCAGCCACTTTCAAACTGCTGCTTTGGTGAAAAAGGTCAGACCTTATTTATCTCTGCATGCCATAACATTGTGCGTGTCCGCACCAAAACCTTTGGATAATTATTATCTGTAACAAAAAAATAAAAAACAGATGATATAAAAAATCTAGGCCCGTTTTTGGGGAAGTAATAGAAGAGGATGCCAAAAGGCAAATTCCTGACGGGCCTTATGAGAAGATATCAAAAATAAAAATGCGTCTTCTTTTGGGAAAATAATTGTATATTTTCCTACCTTTCTTTCATGTTTGCTTTATTATCTTGTTAGATATTAAAGCTTTAGCAAGAAAGAAGGCATTGTGACGTCGAATCTATCCGGCAAGCTTGACGAAATTATCCAACAAAGCCTTGACCAACAAAGGTTGGTCGGCTGTGTTTTGATCATCGCCCATAAAGGGCGAGTAGTTTATCAAAAAGCTGCCGGTTGGAAAGATAGAGAAAATCGACAAGCAATGGCGATAGAGACTTCTTTTCGCCTTTCTTCAGTGACCAAGCCCCTTGTTACCGCCGCCGTTTTGCGATTGGTGGAAGAAGGTAAGATCTCGCTTGATACCCCTGTAACCCGCTGGCTTCCTTATTTTCGTCCTAAAGTTGCAGGACAGTCAGAAGCGCCAGTTATAACGCTCCATCATCTTTTAACCCATCAAAGCGGTTTGAATTACGGCTTTTTATTGCCGCAAGATTCTATTTATCACCGTTTAGATATATCGGACGGCATTGATTTTAGGCCAACTTGCAGCCTTGAAGAGAATATGCACCAATTGGCAAAAGCGCCGTTATTTTATCATCCCGGAAAAGGATGGGGGTATTCTCTGGCGATAGATGTCATCGGCGCTATGCTTGAAAAGCTCTGTAAACGCCCCCTGCCCGCGATTATAGAAGATTACGTAACCAAACCCCTTGGGTTGCAAAGTTGTCGCTTCTGGGCCCATTCTGACGAGTTGGCAGTTCCCTATTACAATGCGAAACCGATACCGAAAAAGATGGGTGCCCTTGAAAATTACGGTGGTGTTCTTTTTTCGCCGCGAAGAGCCGAAGAAAAAAGTGCCTACCCATCGGGTGGCGCAGGCATGATAGGCAATGCGCCTGACCTGATCCGTTTCTTTGAAGTCTTGCGCACAGGAGAAAGCCGCTTTTTAAGTCAGGCGACAAGAGAGCGCATGTTTACCAATCATGTCAGCCGAGAAATATCGACGGATAAGCCGGGTTTTGGCTTTGGATATGGTGGCTCCCTTATCATCGATCCGAAAATAGTGGGGAGCGGCCAATCTGAAGGCACGATGCAATGGGGCGGCGTTTATGGCCACAGATGGTTTATTGATCCCACGCGTGAAATAACCGCCGTTTCGCTCACCAACACAGGTTTTGAAGGCATGAATGGGGCCTACCCAGAGGAAATTACCAAAGCCATATATCAATCTATCGACCAATAAGGCTGTCTGCTGAATTCTAAAGGCGCATAATTTTAGGGATAAAAGCGGGAAGCAAAAAGAGAGAGCGGCGAGGAAGCAGCGGTTATTAGTTGATAACAACCCCATGTTTTTTAGCCCAAGCTTCAAGCTGATCGCCGATATTGCTGGCTCCGCTTGCCAATAATTGGCGAATAAAAGGCGCGAAGGCGTCACGATCCAAAGAGCGGATCATCGCCTTGATGGGCCCGATGGCAACCGGCGTAATAGAGAGCCGCTTTAAGCCCAACCCGATTAAGGCCATCGCGGTCAGAGTGCGCCCGCCCATTTCGCCGCAAAGACCAATTTTGCAGCCAGCCGCATTGGCCTGATCGATAATCCGCGAGAGAAAACGCAGCAAGGCTGGTGAGAGCCAGTCATATCTTTCGGCCAATTTAGGATAGGCACGATCAGCGGCAAAGAAGAACTGGATTAAGTCGTTGGTACCGATCGACAGGAAATCAAGCTTGGGTAGCAAGATATCCAGCGTTTCAGCTAAAGAAGGCACTTCCAGCATCGAGCCGTAATAGATTTTTTTAGCGCGCGGTTTGTCATGCTTTATCAGCCATTTATTCTGGCTTTCAAAAATAGCGCGCGCCTGCTCATATTCCCAAGGTTCTGCAATCATCGGGAACATGACGTAAAGCGGACGACCAGCCGCACCTTCTATCAAGGCCCTTGCCTGAACCTTTAAGAGAGCTTTTCTTTCCAAGGCCAAACGGATAGCACGCCACCCCAAGGCGGGGTTTTCTTCGACGGTTTCATCGCTGTTATTGATATAAGGCAGCGTTTTATCATTGCCTATATCAACCGTCCGAAAGATAACCGGACGATCTCCCGCCGCTTCCAGCACATCCCGATAAAGTCTTAGCTGCCTTTCGCGCCGAGGCAATGTCGAGGAAACCAAAAATTCAAATTCGGTTCTGAAAAGACCAATACCGTCAGCACCGGTTGCATCCAAGGCGGCGACATCATCCCGCAAGCCCGCATTGATCATGAGCTCGATACGGTGATTATCGCGCGTGATAGCCGGTAAATCGCGCATGGCTGCAAATTCGGCACGTCTTTTACGACTTAGAGCGAAACGGGTGGCAAAAGCTTCTTCGATTTCAGGGGTCGGGCGAATAAAGACAACGCCTTGGTTACTATCAACCAGCAGCAAGTCGCCTTCTTTGACGCCTTGGTGAATTTCTTTGACCCGACCAAGCACCGGAATACCGATTGCTTTGGCAACAATCGTCACATGAGAGGTTAGTGAGCCTTCTTCTAGGACAATACCTTTTAACCGCCGCCGATCATATTCCAGCAATTCGGCAGGCCCCATATTGCGCGCAATCAAGATTGCATCGTCATGAAGCCCCAGTCGGGCAGCCGTCCCCAATTGACCCGAGACCAGACGCAGCAAACGGTTGGAAAGGTCTTCTAGATCATGCAAGCGGTCAGCTAAGATAGGATCACCGATTTCTCGCATCCGCATCCGGTTATGCTGCTGAACACGTTCAATCGCCGCTTCTGCGGTTAATCCGCTATCAATGGCTTCATCAATCCGCCGCCGCCAGCCTTCATCATAAGCGAACATCCGGTAGGTAGCGAGCACCTCACGATGGTCATTGGAATTACCGAAAAATTCGGCTTCCTGAGCCATGCGTTCGATTTGTTCCCGCATACGGGCAAAAGCAGCATTCAGCCTTTGCCTTTCTACTTCGACATCTTCGGCAACAGTAAATTCAATGGTAACGCGCGGCTGATGGAAGACGGCATATCCCCGCCCCATACCTTCGACCAGTTTTAAGCCATTATACCGTAACGAGCCTTGGTCTTTGGAACCGCTTCCAGCGAGACTGTTTTCATCAATCAGGCCGGCGCTGAAAATAAGTTCAGCCAAAACCATGGCGACGGTTTGGAGGGCTTCGACTTCGATATCGGCAAAGCGGCGAGATTCCGCTGATTGCACAGCGAGAACACCAACAGCCTGTTCCCGTCTGACGATCGGGACACCGGCAAAGCTATGAAAAAGCTCTTCCCCTGTTTCAGGGTTATGCACAAAATCGGGATGGCTGGTGGCTTCGCTTAGATTCAAGATCGCCATGTCACGGGCAATGGTACCGACCAGCCCCTGCCCCAAGCTTAGCCTTGTGACATGCACGGCTTCTTGTTTTAAGCCATAGGTTGCAAAAAGTTCGAGAACCCCATCACGCAGCAGATAGATAGAACAGACATCGCTTAATAAAGCAGTGCTAATAATTTGCACCACCTGATCAAGTTTTGACTGTGCATTGGAGCGCGAAGCCATAACATCATGTAAACGTGTTAAAATCTCTCGCGCGGCAATGGTCGCTATCTGCTGGGATGGAGACATAACTTTATAACAACCGTCAAATCAAAGTGCGTTTGGCAAGGGCAATAGCAGCTTCGTCAACAAGATTTTGAATGATATCTTTTGCTGGTTCTTCTTGCTTTACCATGCCAACGGATTGGCCAGCCATAACGGAACCGTTTTCGATATCACCATCGATAACAGCGCGCCGAAGAGAACCCGCCCAATAATGTTCAATCATCAGCTGGGCATCGGGCAGCGCCAATTCGCCATCATCAAGCGCTTTTGCGACTTCCCGTTGCTTTGCAATAAAGTTTTCAGTGGTCGCGTTTTTCAAAGCTCTAACCGGAATAACCGGAAGACGGGAATCGATTTGCACCGAAGTCACGGCATCTCTGGCCGCAGCGCGGATGAAAGCCTGTTTGAATTTGGGATGGGCAATAGATTCCGTTGCACAGACGAAGCGCGTACCCAATTGAACACCAGCAGCGCCCATTTCGAGGAAAGCCGCAATCGATTCACCACGAGCAATACCACCGGCAACAAAAACCGGTAATTTTCCAGCCAAAGCTGGCAAAATTTCTTGTGCCAATACCGTGGTTGTAACGGGCCCGATATGGCCCCCCGCTTCCATGCCTTCAATCACCAAGGCATCAACGCCAGCCCGCAGTAATTTCCGTCCCAAGATCAAAGCAGGCGCAAAGCAGATAA
Source organism: Zymomonas mobilis (assembly GCF_006715975.1). Classification (GTDB taxonomy): domain Bacteria; phylum Pseudomonadota; class Alphaproteobacteria; order Sphingomonadales; family Sphingomonadaceae; genus Zymomonas; species Zymomonas mobilis_B. The sequence goes on from NZ_VFOF01000001.1 coordinate 1,788,967, forward strand.
CTTTCGCGCCGCCTTTTTTAAGCTTGTCGATAGAAGCGGTTGTGGGCAGGCCACCCGCCAAGACGACATGGCTGACTTTGTGATTAAGGCAGACATCAATAAGCTTATCCAGCTCGGGATGCATGGTAATCAGATTCACACCAAAGGATTGCTGTGTCAGCTGTTTGGTAGCGGTTATTTCTTCATCAAGTAGCTGAGGTGACATCGCCCCACAGGCGAGAACGCCAAATCCGCCTGCATTGGATAATGCAGAAACCAGATGGCGTTCACTCACCCAACTCATTGCGCCGCCCATAATGGCATAACGACAATTCAGAAATTCTGAACCGCGGGTCATCAGCTGGTTAAGCTTTTGATGGCCTTGTTCCAGAATTTTATTGTCTGTCAAATCGGCATCATTATTTTGTTGGCTGGCGCTATGGGTCATCCAAAAACCTCTTCACTGACCGGCTCATTATCGGCATCAAGCCCGTAGGCCGTGTGCAATACCCGAACCGCCAATTCCGTGTAAGCATCGTCAATCAGGACGCTGACTTTGATTTCAGAAGTGGTGATCGCGAGAATATTGATACCGCGTTTGGCAAGGGCTTCAAACATGGTAGCAGCAACGCCCGGATGGCTGCGCATACCCACGCCGACAATGCTGACTTTGCAGACATTGTCGTTTTTGAGCGCTTTTACAAAACCAATCTGGGTTTTGCCTTTTTCCAAAATATCGAGGACTTGCGAAAGCTGTGCTTTGGGAACCGTGAAGGTCACATCGGTGATATGGCCTTCATAGGCAATCTGCACAATCATATCGACATGGATATTGGCAGCGGCCAAAAGAGAGAAAATCTGAGCTACCGCACCCGGTTTATCAGGAACACCCGTTAAGGTTACCTTGGCTTCGGATTTATCGTAAGCGATACCCGTAATGATCTGACGTTCCATATTGCCTTCTCTTATTTCGTCTTCCGAAACAATCAACGTGCCACCTTCTGGTGGTAAATCAGGATCTCCAAAGGAGGAAAGCACCCGAAGACGGGTTTTTGCTTTCATTGCCAGACCGACAGAACGGGTCTGAAGCACTTTAGCACCGACACTGGCGAGTTCCAGCATTTCTTCGTAAGTGACACGATCCAAACGCCGTGCGCGAGAAACAATGCGGGGATCAGTTGTATAAACACCGTCAACATCGGTATAAATATCGCAACGATCGGCATCCAGCGCCGCAGCCAAAGCCACAGCAGAGGTGTCGGAGCCACCACGGCCAAGGGTTGTCACCCGACCTTCGTCGCTGACACCTTGGAAACCGGCGATAACCGCCACCTCTTTGGAACTCATGGCTTTAACCAGCCGTTCAGTGTCTATCGATTCAATCCGGCTATTGGCATAAGCATCGGAAGTGTGAATCGGAATTTGCCAGCCGAACCAGCTACGGGCGCTGACGCCCATCGACTTTAACACAATGGCCAAAAGGCCACTGGTTACCTGTTCACCGGAAGAGACAACAGCGTCATATTCCGCAGGATCATAAAGAGGAGCCGCTTCACGACAAAATCCCACCAAACGATCGGTTTCGCCCGACATGGCTGAGACGACGACGGCAACTTCATTGCCGTCTTCTACTTCTTTTTGGACACGACGAGCGACGTTTCGGATTCTTTCCAATCCTGCAACCGACGTGCCACCAAACTTCATTACGATACGGGCCATAAAGAAACGCTCAAAATTATAGCAGAAAACCAGCTTTGCAGACGCAAAGGCGATTTTGTAGGGATGTATTATAATGAAAGCAAGCGCTGCTTCACATTCATTGTCAACCAAAGAGCAGACTTCTGATAAAAAAAATACTCAGACTTCTTCGACAATTGACCATCATCAGGCCACCCATTTTGGCAAAATGGCAAAGGACTGGTGGAATCCATTTGGCAGTTCCGCCATGCTCCATCGCATGAATCCGGTCAGATTATCGTATATCCGGCAGGCGATTGATCAGTATTTTGTAACTGCTTTTGGAAACCCTTTCCCTTTAATGGGGAAAAAAGTGCTGGATATCGGCTGTGGCGCTGGTCTTTTGAGCGAGCCATTAAGCCGATTGGGGGGCGATGTGACTGGAGTCGATGCGGCTTCAGAGAATGTTGCAGTCGCAAAAGCCCATGCCGAACAGCAGCATTTAAAGATAAACTATATGGCGGGTGATCTTGAAACGGTTGAAGACAGCCATTTCGATCTGATCACCGCAATGGAAGTTTTGGAACATGTGGCCGATCCCGCAGAATTTATACAGGCAATCGCGGCAAAGCTGGATCAAAATGGCCTTTTGATCTTATCGACGCCGAACCGGACTTTGCTTTCTAGAATGATGATTATCGGAATTGGCGAAACTTTGGGCGGTATTCCGGCCAAGACGCATGATTGGAGCCGTTTTTTAAAACCGGAAGAGACAAAGGTTCTTTTGGAAAAAGCCGGTCTCGTCATGACTGATATCATCGGGATGACATGGACGCCGTTACGTGGCTTTAGTTTAAGCCACAATAAAGCCGTCGATTATTTAATGACCATTCAAAAAAAGAGTTAGTTCCCTTCATCAAAAAAAAACATAAAATTAACATATCTTGTGTAAGTTGACTATGTCTTCAAATAAACCGCAAGAACAATGCAGAATAGTTTTGTGAATTTTTATATGATCAAAAAAATCGCTTCATATTTCAGTGCCTATGTTCTTTGCGGTCTATTTTCGTTGATAGCTGGAACGCCAAGCTATGCGCGTCTCTCTATGGGATTTCATGCGCCGCCTTTTGAAGCCTCTGGTATGATGATGGCGATGCCTTTCCATTTCAATCTTGATCAGACATTGAAAAATGGCCCCGCAGTTCTCTATTTTTCGGCGGCAGGAATGGATCTGGGTTGTCGCGAGGATGCTCAGCCACTGCTGAAAGCGGCACCTAAATTACGGCTTTATGGTGCTTTTTTAATCGCCTTTTCAGTAACTGACCAATCACCGTCTATTCTCCGCAATTGTCGGGTGCAGTTGCCAGTAGCGATTGCCAATCAATCCATTACAAAGCTTTATGCGGTTAACTATCCTCTCTCTCCGGCGCAGAATACCACCTATGTCATAGCGCCTGATCGCCGGATATTATTAACCTATGTATCGGATGATCCGGCCAGCCATATGGCGAAGGCGATGGAGGTTATACAAAATTGGCAGAAATCAGGCAGAAAATAACCGACATTATGCGCGGCTTTATTGTATAGAGAGCCAAGCTTTCACCACAAAAGACAAAAAACCGTGTTTTAATCATGGTTAAGGAATATATTTAATTTTTGGTTCAGTTAATATTACTTTTGATTTGTTAGAATACCAGCCGATGTCAGTTTAATGAAATTATTATAAGTAAACCAAAATTAGGAAATCGGGGAGTTTAATGAAGGGCGAATATAATGATAAACCGGAAAATGATCCCGTCATCCACCAAACGGAGACGGGTGAGAATATCGGGGACATTTTAAAAAAAGCCCGCAAGGCAAAAAAATTGACCTTGGAAGAGGTTTCCAGACAGACCCGTATTCCCATTCGTCATCTGGAATCGCTTGAAGCCAATTCGACCAAAGGTTTACCAGCGACAACCTATAGTGCCGGTTTTGTCAAAACATACGCCCAATTATTGGATTTAGACGGTGCCGATATGGCCGCCCGTTTTCGGCAGACGATGGGTGAAGCCACTCGTCAGCAACCGATTATCGAGCCCTATGCCCCCGCTGACCCGACCCGCGTCCCGCCCTTACGCTTGATTATTCCCTGCTTGGTTGCCGCTGCCATTATTATCATGGGTGGAATTATATGGAACCGGCATCATGTTGATGCATCGCTCTATACCCAAAATCAGACTTCTTCTCTTGGGAATATCGACGGTGAAAATAATACATCCGCAGAAAACGGGACAGATACAAAGCAAAGCCAAGCGATAGCCGGAAGTGAAGACGGCAAAGGTAAAGTCGTTTTATCTGCGACAAAATCGGTTTGGCTTCGCCTTTATGACGGAAAATCAGGTCCTGTTTTGGTCGAAAAAACGCTTAATGCGGGTGAGCATATTGCCGTGCCTGATACGGCCAAGAATCCGATGTTACAGACCAATCACCCTGAATCCTTAACCATTGCCCTTGATAACAAAATTTTGCCAGCTTCTATATTGCCGACCAAACGGGTCAAAGATTTTAGCCTGCTTGAAAATAATCTTGTTAAGGTGACGACTGTGCCGTCATCATCCTCTGCTATGTATAATTATGGCGGATAAGGCTGTTTAAAGACAGGGCGTTATTGTGGTTAAAACCAGAGTAAATATTGACCCCGTTCCGGCTTAGTGCTTTGTTCTGTAAAATACAATCAGGCCATGCAGCCTTTATGAACTGTTCATCGCCTATCATCTAAACAGACTGTGCTTTACCCAGTAGTCCGTTAAGATATTCCGTAATAAAGGCGGTTTTGCGCATGGATAGCATGGAATTAAAAATGAAATTACACCGTAAACTGCTTCTTATCTGTTTGTTGTCCAGCTTTATAACGGCGCCGCTTTTTGCCGCCGCAACCGATAGCCAGAGTCAGCAGATTGAACAGCTTCAAAAGCAAATGCGGGCTGTTCAACGGAAAGTTTTCTCCGATGGCAAAAATCATGAAATTGTTTCGCCGGAAATAACGGCTCCGGCAGCTCCGGCACAGCCGCAGCAAACAGAAACAACCAATCTGACAACAGAATTAAGCGCCCGCATAGATTCGCTGGAACAATCCATGACCCAGCTGACGGCGCAGTCTGAAGAGAATAGCCACCGTCTTCGTCAAATGGAGCAGCAATTCGAAAATTTCAAAACGGAAGTGCAGTCTCGTCTGACGGCTCCGGCAGAAGCTGGGGTGACGGGTGATACCGATCCGGTCAATATGCCCCCCCAAGCAGCCGCGAGCACAAAGCCGACAGCAGAAGCCCTGCCACCGAGAAATGCGGATACCGCCTCTAACCTTTCCAAGGCACCAAAGGCGATAGCGACCAAAGAGGCTCCTATCGAGAAAGCAGTTCCAGCCAAAGCTGCTGTTGTGGCAGATAAGAAAGCGCCCCCAGCGATAGCGGCAGCTGCGCCAGTTGCATCAAAAGCAGCACCGGAGAAAGTCGCCGCAACAGCACCGAAATCGGTAGCAGGTTTAATTTCAGAGAATGCTGAACCGAATAGCGATCCTGCGGAGCAGGTTTATTCAGCCGGATATAAGTTGTGGAATGACAAGCGTTACCCTGAAGCGGAAACGGTTTTAAAATCTTTCATTGCCAAATATCCGAGCCATCCCCGAGCAAGCTATGCCCGCAATTTGTTGGGGCGTTCTTATCTTGATGCCGGAGAGCCTGCACAAGCCGCAGAAATATTCTACAGCAATTATCAGAGCATTCCCCAAGGCGCACGCGCACCGGACAGCCTTTATTTTTTGGGACAGTCACTTATGACTTTAAAGCCCGCCCGTCCCAAAGATGCCTGTAAAGTTTATGCTGAATTGTTGGATGTCTATAGCGACAAGATCAATGATTCTTTAAAAGACCGCATCGGGAAAGCACAGACGCAGGCCAAATGCCGTTAAGCGACGGTTATAGCGCTGACAATATCAAATTTTCGGGAGTTTCTGGTGAAGGGTGAATTAAGAAGCCTCTTGCAATCCGAGCTTCATATTTTTCATGAAGCTGTGAATAGAGCGTTATCGTCGCCTTTATCAGGGAAGTTAGGCATCGCTGTTTCAGGGGGGAGCGATAGTCTCGCCCTGTTGCTGTTAGGAGCTGCCAGCGATTTTTTGGTGGAAGCGGTCACGGTCGATCATGGGATGCGGCCTGAAGCGGCAGAAGAAGCTCGATTCGTAGCGGATATTTGCCAACAGATCGGTGTTTCGCATCAGATTTTAACGACCACCATTCAAGCCAATGGCGAAGGTATGCAGGCAGCAGCACGCATCCGTCGTTATGCATTGATGGCGAAATGGGCCAAAGAAAAGCAGGTCGGCGCGTTGATGACCGCGCATCATGAGGATGATCAAGCCGAAACCTTTTTGATGCGAGCCGCGAGAGGAAGCGGCCTTAACGGATTATCGGCTATTCGCCCCGATGTCGTCATCTCGGCCGAGGATCAAAGTTTACGGCTGTTGCGGCCATTATTGGGATTTAGCCGTTCCGATTTGGCGGCGATTGTTCAAAAAGCTGGTTTTACTTTTGTGAGTGATCCATCGAACGACAATCCACATTATGATCGCACCCATTTTAGGCGATTATTGAAAGCGTCACCTTGGATTAATCGCCAGCATATTGCGGAAACTGCCCGTTATTGCCAGCAATCGGAAGAAGCGATTGAATGGATGACAGATAAAGAAGCAGCCGCCCGTATCCGGCAAAAAGGCAGTGTTCTTTATCTTGATCCGACAGATTTACCGATAGAGATTTTACGGCGGCTGGTGTTGAGATGTATGGATAAAACAACGGGAAAAACAGCCTTGAGAGGGGCTGCGCTATCCCGTTTTATTGCCGCCTTGCAGCAAGGAAAGAAGGCTATGCTGGCTGATGTTATTGGTCAAAGCGGTGACTATTGGCATTTTTCCCCTGCCCCGCCCCGTAAAAAAGCAGCTTTATAACATAAGATTAAAATTTGGGTCATTGTTATCAGCGAAACAACGCTTATGTTGATAAATATTAGAGGCGCCGGTCTTCTGCAGTCTTTACCCAAAGCGCTGTTGTATGATCCTTTAAACAGGGAGCTCCCCTGCCGGACAAATGTCCGATGAAAGGCTTAATATAATATATGGCTATGAACGACAATAATAAGAAACCACAAGGCCCGCAGGCGAATAGCTGGATAAAAACACTTCTTATCGGAGGTGGTATTATTGCTGCGATGACTTTGGCGGTAACTTTCTTTGATGGCAGCGGAGGACATGACCGCAGCGTCACCAATGTGGCTTATTCTGAATTTTTGAATCGTGTCGATAACAATGGCGTCAAAGACGTTACCATTGGTCATGATGAATTAAGCGGCCATTTTACTGACAGCAGCGCGTTCAAAACCGTAGCCCCCAGCGATCCTATGTTGGTTCAACGCTTGCAGAGTAAAAATGTTACTTTCAGAGCCTTGCCAGAAGATACTGTCAGTTTTTGGCAGATATTATTGTCGCAATTTTTACTGCCTTTCATTTTATTTGTTGGCTTGGGCTTCCTCTTCGTTCGCCAGATGCAAAAAAATGGCGGCGGCGGCGCTATGGGTTTTGGAAAATCCCGCGCCCGCTTGCTGACTGAAAAGCAGGGACGCGTTACCTTCAATGATATCGCCGGTATTGAAGAAGCACGGGAAGAGCTGGAAGAAATTGTTGATTTTCTGAAAGATCCAACCCGTTTTTCCCGCTTGGGCGGTAAAATTCCGAAAGGTGCCTTGTTAGTCGGTCCTCCGGGAACGGGTAAAACCTTGCTTGCCCGCGCGATTGCCGGTGAAGCCGGTGTGCCTTTCTTCTCAATCTCTGGTTCTGACTTTGTTGAAATGTTTGTAGGTGTCGGTGCAAGCCGTGTCCGCGATATGTTTGAACAGGCCAAGAAAAACGCGCCTTGCATCATCTTTATCGATGAAATTGATGCGGTTGGCCGTCATCGTGGCGCAGGGCTTGGCAATGGCAATGATGAACGCGAACAGACTCTTAACCAGCTGTTGGTTGAGATGGATGGGTTTGAAGCCAATGAAGGTATCATCATTTTAGCGGCAACGAACCGCCCTGATGTGCTTGATCCGGCTTTGCTGCGTCCAGGTCGTTTCGACAGACAAGTCATTGTACCTCGTCCGGATATTGAAGGCCGTTTGAAGATCCTTCAAGTTCATATGAAAAAGACGCCTTTGGCGCCCGATGTGGATGTCAGAACTATTGCAAGAGGCACGCCCGGATTTTCCGGTGCTGACCTTGCCAATATCGTCAATGAAGCGGCCTTGTTAGCTGCCCGTAAAGGCAAGCGCTTGGTTGCGATGAGCGAATTTGAAGAAGCCAAAGATAAAGTGATGATGGGTGCGGAACGCCGTTCCGTTATCATGACCGAAGAAGAAAAACGGTCAACGGCTTATCATGAAGCCGGACATGCTTTGGTTTCTTTGCATATTTCAGGATGCGACCCTTTACACAAAGTAACCGTCATTCCGCGTGGTCGGGCTTTAGGTGTCACTTGGAATTTGCCAGAACGCGATCAGCTGTCAATCAACATCAAGCAAATGAAGGCCAGACTGGCTTTATGCTTTGGTGGACGTATTGCCGAACAGCTTATCTATGGCGAAGATTCGCTTAATACCGGTGCTTCGAATGACATTCAGCAGGCAACCGATATGGCGAGAGCGATGGTTACCGAATATGGTATGTCACCCCGTTTGGGATGGCTCCGTTATCGTGAAAATCAGGATGAAGTCTTTTTGGGTCACAGCGTTTCACGTTCCCAGAATATTTCAGAAGATACGGCCAAAATCATCGATCAAGAAGTACGTGTTCTGGTTGAAGAAGGCGAAAGCCGCGCCCGTCAGGTTTTGACTGATAATATTGAAGAGCTGCATCGCTTGGCGAATGCCCTCATCGAATATGAAACCTTGAGTGGTGAAGAAGCCAAACGCGCTATTGCCGGTGAAGCGATCACGACGACAGAGGTTAAACCTCAGGTCACGATACCGATTGCTGGCGGTGCTTCGGGTGTTCCGAAAAGTCCCCCTTTTAGTGGTTGGGGCAATGCTGCGCCTCAAGGGGCTTAGAGCCTGGACAATATTTAACAAAAGATTTTAACCGGACAGAAAGCCTGTTTCCCTTAAAAGGAACAGGCTTTTTTGTAAAAACCGATTTTTTACGTCATCTTTCCTTCATTTTATTCTATAGAAGATGGATTATGTCCCGCTCGATTTTTTCTTTGCCTATGATCGCCGCTGCGCTTTTTTTGTCGTCGCCATTGATAGCCGCCGATCTGCCTGCTGCACCTGCTATGAGCGTCCAGCAATTTTTAAACAAAGCTAAGCGTCTTAAAGACAAAGGGCCCTTTGCTTTACTATCGCCTGATTTTGACTTGCTTAGCAATGTCGGAAAAGCCGCAGATAACGCATGGAAGGCACAGCTGACGCATAGCCCGAAACCGGCATGTCCGCCTTCAAGCGACATTTCTATCAAAGATAGTGACTTCATGGGTTTCATGCGTGCCATCCCCAAAGAAGAAAGAGATCAGACTTCGGTCAGTGATGCTTTCGTCAAGGGTATGAATAAACGCTATCCTTGCCAAGAAGCTTCAACGCCCGCTTCCTAGGTTGAATGGGCGATAATGTAATCAAGCCTGATAATGAAGAGGCGGAATGAGTAAAATGACTGGCGAAAATATGAACCAAGCCGATCCCATACAAACCATCGAAATCATGGCGAAAAAGGCGCGTCTTGCTAGCCAGATTTTAGCGCAAGCGCCGACGGGACAAAAGGCAGAAGCGTTGTTGGCGACGGCTCAGGCTATTCGTGAACAGTCAGCTGATATTTTAGCCGCCAATGCCAAAGATGTTGCGACGGCTGAAAATAACCAATCGACTTCGGCGATGGTTGATCGTCTGCGCTTAACAGAAGTCAGGCTTGGAAATATTGCTAGTGCATTAGAAGTTATTGCCCAATTAGATGATCCGGTTGGGCAAATTATTGACCGAAAAACCAGACCAAATGGTTTGGAATTGACCCGTATTAGGGTGCCAATTGGGGTCATCGGGATTATTTATGAAAGCCGCCCGAATGTCACGATTGATGCCGCAGCCTTGACCTTGATGTCTGGTAATGCCGCTATTTTGCGTGGTGGTTCCGAAGCTATCCACAGCAACAAAGCCCTTTATCAGGCGATGCGACAAGGCTTGAGAAAAGCCGGTTTACCCGAAGAAGCAATCCAACTGGTGCCGTCGACCGATAGAGCTTTAGTGGGTGCGATGCTCAGGGCGAGCGGTTTGATTGACCTCGTTATTCCGCGCGGTGGAAAATCTTTGGTTGCGCGGGTTCAACAGGAAGCCCGTGTTCCGGTTTTGGCACATCTGGATGGTATCAATCACATATATGTGCATCAGGACGCCGATCCCGAAATGGTCGAAAAGGTCGTTGTGAATGCCAAGTTGAGACGCACCGGCATTTGTGGTGCGACTGAAACCTTGTTGATTGACCAGAATTATCAGGTTGAACATGTAAAATACCTTCTGCAATCGCTGTTGAATGCAGGATGCGAAATCCGCGGGACAGAAGAAATCCAGAAGCTGAATGCGGCTGTCAAAGCGGTTTCGGAAGATGACTGGAGCACCGAATATCTGGATTCGATTTTATCGGTTCGTTTTGTGAAAGATATGGACGAAGCTTTATCGCATATCGCCCAATATAGTTCTCATCATACCGATGCTATCCTGACTAAAAATCAGGCCATTGCTGAAAAATTCTTGGCCAGCGTCGATTCCGCGATTGTCATGTGGAATGCATCGACCCAGTTTGCGGATGGGGGAGAATTCGGTTTGGGTGCCGAAATCGGTATCGCAACGGGACGGATACATGCGAGAGGCCCGGTCGCGCTTGAAGGGCTGACCAGCTATAAATGGCAAGTACGTGGCACAGGACAGATTAGACCTTTGGCCTAAGCTCTCGCTATTCGTAGAATGCAGAATTCAATCTTCGAAAACAGGCATATGCCTCGATGAAAAAATTAACAGGTTTACTGGGCGGCTCTTTCAATCCCGCCCATAAAGGGCATCGCTATATTTCATTATGGGCTCATAAAGCCTTAGGGCTTGATGAAATATGGTGGATGGTTTCGCCCGGTAATCCTTTAAAATCGCATGCTCATGATATGGCGTCGTTACCGGATCGCTTTGCATCAGCGCATCAAGCTGCCCGTCGTAGCCCGATCAGAGTGACGGCAATTGAGAAAAATTTGAACTGCCGATTTACGGTGGATACCCTCCGTCGATTGATCCGCCGCTATCCAAATCGCCGGTTTATCTGGCTTATGGGCATGGATAACCTAAAACAATTTCAAAAATGGAAAAACTGGCAACAAATTGCACGCATGGTTGTGATTGCGGTCATTGCCCGTCCGAGTTATGATAACAGAGTTCACGCCGTGAGGGCGATGGGCTGGCTGCGGCGATTTGTCCGACCCGCAAGCCGTTCACATTATTGGACTGATTGGAGGCCGCCGGCACTTGTCTTATTACGCTTTCGTCCTGATTCCTCTTCTGCAACGGCTACTCGGGCAAAACAGCCTGACTGGCATGAGGCATATTCAGGCAAAGCATTACGAGATGCCGTTACATGGCGACCTATCAGCTAGGAGGTAAATTGCCTGCCCCTTCGTCTCCCCGTAAAAGTCAAACGTCTTTTGATCCGGAAAAGTTATTAAAACTGGTTACCGATGCTTTGGATGATGACCAGGCTTTGGAAATCGTTTCGATTCCTCTCGCCGGAAAATCCAGCATTGCAGACTATATGGTAATAGCCAGTGGACGTTCTTCACGTCAGGTAACAGCCATGGCTCAAAAGCTGGCCGATCGCATCAAAGTAGCAACGGGTTATGCCACCAAATTAGAAGGCTTGCCTTCTGCTGACTGGGTGTTGCTGGATGCTGGAGATATTATTGTCCACCTCTTCCGGCCGGAAGTCCGCAGCTTCTATAACCTTGAAAGAATGTGGGGCTTTGGTGATGAATCAGATCGTCCGGTTTCACAATCTGTTTTGTCATAATAATGTTTTAAAAAATTAAAGCTGTCTTTTCAGAGCGTATGACAATAATTTTTTAACCGGTGGTCGAGAAAGAGGGCCATGAAGATTCATATCATTGCCAGAGGACGGATTGGTCGTTCACCTGAAGGCGAACTTGTAGAACGCTATATGAAACGACTTTCATGGCCTTACCGGATTACTGAATTGCCTGACCGAGCCAGTAACACGCCCTTACCCCCTGCCCCTCCCCATTCGATCACGGTCGCGATGGATGAAAAAGGAAAAACATGGCGTTCACTGGAATTCGCCCGTAAAATAGGCGGTTGGCAGGATGAAGGTCGCTCTGAAATACGGTTTTTAATTGGTGCTGCCGATGGCTTACGCGATGAAGAACGCGCGGCAGCCGATATGTATTTTGCCTTTGGTTCTGCAACATGGCCTCACATGTTGGCACGGGCGATGCTGGCTGAACAGCTATGGCGTGCCAGTGCAATTTTGTCTGGTCACCCTTATCATCGTGAAGGATGATGCCGAAAGAAGGTCATGACAGCAAAACAGGCAGGTGTTCTCTAACCATTTATTTCTGCCTTAGTTGTTTTGGCCTTTTCTCTTTCGGGGCGAATGGCGCTGTTATAGAGGCCAATGAAAGCAGTATTTCTTCTTCTAAAGAGCTATCAATCGCCAAGAAAAATGCCGATCTTTTAAAAAAAGAGGCGGTTCAGGCGCAAAAAGAATCCCGATTTTTTCTTTTAAAAGCGCTGCCTTTGGCGGCCGATATCCAAAAGCTGCAACGACAGATTGATAGAGAAAAAGTAAATCTCGCCAATATTGAGCATGAGCGCCAAGAACAGCAATTAGAACTAGCAAGACAAAGAAAGCCCCTGACAAAATTGGCAGCTGCCTTGGAAAGAATGGCCAGATATCCGCTGGCGATGACCTTCATCCAGCCCAATAGCACAGGCGACATTATCCATTTGCGCGAGATAATAGCGGCAGCCCGACCGATCATCCAACAAAGGTCCGCCAGTGCTTTAAACAAGATTGCAGCGATCAATAACCTGTATCGAGATCGTGAAGAGATCATTAATCGGATCAAAAAAGATCAGAATGTATTGGAAGAAAAGCGGCAATATTTTTTATCATTGGCGCATAACGGGCAGGAACAGGCAGAAAACTGGTTATCGCAAGCAATGTATCAGGAAGATGCCGCGATTGCTGCAGAACAAGAATTACGAGATAAAGGACGAATGAGACGGAGATCTCTTTCTCAAAAAATTATTTGTCCTTTTCCATTGTCTGATTGGCATATTCCCGTGGAGGGTTGGGTTAGTCAAAATAGTGACGAAGAAGCCATTTATATTATAGCTCCCCAAAATGCCGAAATCTCATCACCACAATCGGGTGTTGTGCTTTATGCGGGCGACTTCAGAAGTTATAAGCAAGTTGTTATTATACGCCACAAAGGTGGATATACTTCATTATTAACTGGCCTTGATAAAGCTGCTGTAAAGACCAATCAGCCGATAAAAGAGAAACAGCTTGTTGGTTATGCCGCCGGATATTTATCTGAAATCGGTTTTCAGGTAAGACATAACGATGAGACTGTGGCTTTATGGCCTGATATAAAGGAAGCTCTCCAGCAAAATGGTCGATCTGCTTGCAATTTCTTAGCTGACCTTGCACAAGAAAATAATACAGAAAAGAAGACGCCATAATAAAGGCCTTGTCATCGACCAAGATTTATCTGCTTTTATAAAAAACGCATGTAAGCTGGCTGACTATCTCGGCAGATTTTACGACAAAAACGGGCTATAATCTGCAATGCCTGTCATGGATGGACAAAGTAAAGACTGATGAAAATAAAGAAATTACGGCTTCCCCTCATTATTGCTTTGGCCAGCACAGGCATGTTGATTCCGGCTTTGACGTCTTCAATGGCTGCCGTCGATAGCCAGAATACCGATACCTATCATCAGCTTGACCAGTTCATGAGAGTCTTTGAACAGGTTAAAAGCAGCTATGTCGATAAGGTGGATGATCAGAAATTAATACAGGGCGCGATTGACGGGATGTTGTCCAATCTCGATCCGCATAGCTCTTATATGAATGCCCATCAATTCGCGAATATCAAGACACAAGCCGATGGCAATTATGGTGGTTTGGGTCTGACGGTTATGGCTCAAGATGGCGTTTTAAAAGTCATTAGCCCGATGAAAGATACGCCATCATGGCGCGCTGGTTTTAAAGCGGGTGACTATATCACCCATATTGATGGCCAGTTTATTTATGGCTCGAATATTGATGATTCCGTCTCAAAAATGCGCGGTAAGCCAGGAACACCGGTTAAACTGACGGTTGTGCGTCCTGGCCGTGACAAAGAATTTGATGTCACATTAACGCGCGAAATTATTCAGGTTCAATCCGTCAAATGGGCGATCACCAACCATATCGGGGTTATCACGGTCAGCTCTTTTTCGCATAATGTCGGAGCGGATGTTACCAAGGCCATTGCTGATATAGAAAAGCAGAATAAAGGCGCACCTTTGGGATATATTCTCGATTTGCGCTCTAATCCAGGTGGGTTGCTGGATCAGGCGGTCGCCCTTTCCGACATCTTCCTTGATAGCGGCGAAGTTGTTTCTGAACGTGGACGGGAAAAAACCGATATCCGCCGTTATTTTTCAAAAGCAGGTGATCTGGCCAACGGTTTACCCGTTATTGTTTTGGTGGATGGTGGTTCAGCTTCTGCATCAGAAATCGTCGCAGGTGCATTGCAAGACCATCATCGGGCTTTGATTATGGGTACCCGCAGTTTTGGTAAAGGATCGGTACAGACGCTGTTACCGTTGGGTGATGATACCGCGTTACGATTGACGACTGCCCGTTATTATACCCCGTCAGGCCGTTCCGTTCAGGAAGGTGGTATCCAGCCGGATATCATTGTGCCGCAGCTTTCTGACCCTGATTACAAAACCCGCCCGCGTTTGCGTGAAGCAGATTTGTTGCGTCATCTGGTAAATCAGGCTAATACGGATAACAGTTTACTGGAAGATGATAACGGAAAAACCGATCCCCAGTTTACGGCGACACCGGAAAGTCTGAAAAAAGAAAATATTACCGATTTTCAGCTGGATTATGCGCTGAAAACGATTGGCAGAGTTACTCGAATACCCGCACAACCTGCCAAAGAGAAACAAGCCGGAAAATCTTCCTAGATAAACGGCAGCAAATAATTAGATTATAAAGTTTGGCACATAAGGATCGGATTATGGCACTGAGCACATCCCCAGCGCCCCAAGGTAAGAAACCTTTGTACAAAAGGTTGATAGAATGGGCTCTTCACACGACGGGTGATCAAAGATTATTATTCGCGCGCTGGATTGCTTTTTTATATCCGACAATTTCAATGATAAGTGCATTGGGATCGGAATATATTGGTCATTTATATCCTTGTGAAATGTGCCTGTGGCAAAGAAAACCCCATTATATTGCGATTGCATTGATGGTTTTTTCTTTTCTATTGTCTTTTATCTTTTCCAAGAAACCGTCTTTAAAAGAATATATTCGGCCTTCTGAGAAAATATTAACCTTGCTGGCAGCTTTTTCCATTGCTGTTAGTGGTTTTATCGGGGCGTTTCATGCAGGAGTCGAATATCATTGGTGGCAGGGTATAACGACCTGTTCGCTGCCTATTACGGGTAATAATACCCAAGCCATGTTCAATGCTATTATGAATGCGCCTTTTGTTCGCTGTGATATTGCGGCATGGACATTATGGGGCATTTCACTCGCCGGCTTTAATGCCATATTTTCTACAGGGGCAGGATTGGTGATAGCGCTTTTATGTCTGAATTATCTTCCCAAACGCCATTAGAAACAAAGATTTCCAAAAAAGAACGGGATTCGATGATCCGTGTTGATCATGCCGGTGAATATGGCGCTATCCGTATTTACGCAGGTCAACTCGCGATTATGGGAGATCGAACTGGCCGACTTTCGAAGATGATTACCCGAATGGCGGCTCAAGAAGATCGGCATTTTGCAGGTTTTGAAAAGCTTATTCAGGAACGGAATGTCCGCCCTACCCTGTTCCAGCCTGTCTGGAAAATAGCGGGTTTTGCCTTAGGTGCGGCAACCGCCTTGATAGGCCCAAAGACGGCTATGGCCTGTACAGCGGCAGTCGAAAGCGAAATTGACGAGCATTATAAAAGCCAGATGGAGAAGCTGGGCTCGGATGACAATCAGCTGAAAAATATGATTGCCGATTATCGGGAGGATGAGTTGGAACATCGTCGCCATGCGATCGAGGAAGGCGCCGAGCATATTCCAGCCTATCCGGTATTTTACAGCCTAGTCCGGTTAGGATGTCGCGCGGCTATCGAATTATCAAAGCGTTTTTAAGCGCGATGAGTATTTCATACAGATATAAATCGATTGTATCCGCAGCCCTCCTTAGTTGTGTTGGTTTGGCGGGGCAGCCGCTTTACGCGCATCATGAAAAAACAGAAACTTTGGGCAATCGTAAATGGAGTGATATTCCCAAAGGAGTCGCTATTTCGATTATGCCACCGGTAAAAGCCAGCGATGGCATGCCCAAGCAAATGGTTATATTTGGTAACGAGAACTGTCCAAAAGCACCGGATGACGAAACTATTATTGTTTGCCGCCGTTTACCTGAGAGCGAGCGTTACCGTATTCCGGTCGCTATGCGTGAAGAGAACCGTCAGCTAAAAGAAGAAGAGCATAAACGTCTGCATCGTAGTTGGGATCAAAGAGTTCAGGATATGGGGCTTTTATCTGCGCCAGATATGAATAATCCTTTCAAAGGCAATTAAAATATCTAACAAAGATTTGATCTTTTCCTCTAAAAATTACAGTTTTCTGTCTGTAATAAGGCTGGATAAAATCGCGATTTGCAGACTAACCTGTTTGTGGCATAATAATATTATTACATTACTAGGCAACCGGTGGATAATCCGATGAAAAATGTTACCAAATTTTCTTTGTTTTTCGCTTTACCCGTATCGTTAGCCGGTATTGCCTTCTTATCACCTTCGGTGGCGAGACCTCCTACGATGACGGTTTATGGCAATGAATCCTGTCCGTCGGGCTATATTTGCGTCACCAAACCGGCTGGCGATAAATATCGGGTGCCGGAAGAGTTACGGGACGAAGAAAGAAATAAACCAGACCAGCAGAGTTGGGCATCACGTCAGCAAATTTTCGCCGGAGCGGGCGCACAGGGTGCCGGAAGCTGCACATCGTCGGGATCAGGTTCCGAAATGGGATGCGGACGGGTTGCTGCACAAAATGACGTTGCCGAAAGACGGGCAGCCAAAGAACGGCTGAAAAACAGCGCTATGCCACAATAATGCGGGTGGAGATGAGGGGCGTTCTTTCAACAGGGAATGAATGCCTCTCCCACTGTTTTGCCATCTGGTTCAGTTAATATCAACATTACGAAGATTATTATTTTTAAATAAAAAATATTAAATTTTTTATATAATATATCAAAATTCAGGAAAAAGCATGAAACCTGATTTATTGTGGCGTCCGATTGCGGCGCTTTTGGTGGCAGGTTTATCTTTTATGGCCTTGCCTGTAGCAGCGCAAGAAACGACCATGTGGGATGCTTTAACGCCTGAAGAACAGCAAAAATTGAATACAGAAAGCGCGTCTGAACGGGTTATTTCTCTGGTCGTCTATGGCGAAGATAAATGCCCGCAAGGCAAAGGCAATGAAATCGTTATCTGTGCCAGAAAGCCGGAGAATGAACGGTATCGTTTACCGAAGCGATTCAGAGATCAACAAAAACAAAAATTTGCCAATAGCGCATGGGGCCCAAAAGTCGCCGATTTGGAACGAACCACATCAACGGGTCTTCCGACAAGCTGCACGACATCGGGCTCAAATGGTATAAGTGGTTGTTATCACCAGTTTATTATGGATTCGATAGCAGAAAGACAGCAGCGTAAGACTTCGAAATATGACGATCCCGATAACGAATAAATAGTCTTTATTGTTATCAAAAAGGTTAGATTTTTCGGAGACGGTATGGTTGAAACACCGCCTTCGAAAAATCATTTATCGCCTTTTTATTAAAAATCAAAAACAGCTGGGTCCATGCCTTGCCGACCATCTGGTTTATCCAGACTTTCAATAAGCTGCATATCTTCGGCATCCAGTGTGAAATTATCCGCGTCGAGATTTTCTTGCAAACGCGCTTGGCTAGAAGCCTTGGGAATAACCGTTAAACCAAGGGTTAAATGCCAATTCAAAATGACCTGCGCCGGTGTTCTGCCATGCTTTAAGGCAATTTGTCGGATGACCGGATCATTCAAAACCGTTCCGTGACCCAGAGGAGACCAGCTAGTCGTTACAATACCCCGTTCAGCATGATAGGCACGAAGCTCTTTTTGCTGAAAATAAGGGTGTAATTCGATCTGGTTAACAGCAGGGACAACGCCGGAAGCATCGATAATATGGTCAAGATTTTCAACCGTGAAATTCGAAACCCCGATCGAACTGGCTTTACCGATCGCTCTGATCTCGATCATGGTTTGCCATGTTTCTTCGTAGCGCAGTCTGTCTTGCCCCGGCCAATGGATAAGATAGAGGTTGAGGCTGGTAACCCCTAAATTCCGGATACTTTTATCAAGAGCGACAAAGCAATTAACGCGCCCCATATCCTGTGGCATTAATTTCGTTGTTATAAAACTGCGGGCATGAAGAGAGCGCAAAGCTTCCCCGACACCTTCTTCGTTTTCATACCAAGCGGCAGTATCGACAGCCCGATAGCCAAGTTCATAGCCTAAGGCGACCATGCGTTCAGCCTGTGCAGGGTTGAGCTGGTAAACACCTTGACCAACAGAGGGCATGCTATGCCCGTCATTCAGAACTACATTTCTAACCTGCACCATAAAGGACTCCAATCCTTTCTTATCAGGCCTTTATCGAATCAAAGCCGATAAAGGCCTATGATATCCTAAAAATCGAAGTTATTTGGCGTTCCAAAATGACTTCTTGTTTTTTAGCTATTGTGCTTTGCGCCCTGATTTTTACCTTGCCAAGCCAGTTTACCAAATCAACTTTGCGATAAAATAACGATTATTGCAGGGCCGCTTTTAAAGAGGGTTCTAACTGATCCCAAATCGGGCTGCCAATGCCAACTTCTTGTAAGACGCCATTGATTAAGAACATGGGCGTGCCGGTGACATTCTGTTTATCAGCGATGCTGCGAATATCCATCAGAGTTTTGATAGCAGCCTGATCTACCAAACATTTATTCTGTGCACTGGTGGGTAAGCCGCGATTACCGAAGAAAGGATTCATTCCGGTCAGACGGACATATTCGGCCATCTGTTGATCTTGAGGTAGACCAGCAACGCGCTGCAATTCGGCCTTATCTGCATTCTGAATGCGTTCAAACATCGGCTTTTGTTCTTGGAATAATTGGTCCGCCATCGGGAAGAAAGTCTGGGGACCACGGCAACGTGCCAAAAGCGTTAAGGCAATATCAAAAGGATCGCGAACAAGATTGCGGAATTCTAGTTTTACCAGACCTTTGGCGATATAATTATCGCGTAATTTCGGGAAACCTTCCTGCGTAAAATCAGCACAATGCGGACAGGTGAAAGACGCATATTCAATCAAAGAAACCGGTGCTTTAGGGTTACCCATGACAAAACCGCCTTCAGGCGAGGCAGCGACAACATCCGTCCAGCTGGTGCCATTAGGCGCAGGGATAGCCGCGGGTAGAGCGCTTTCCTGCTGATTATTGGCCGGTGCTTTGGCAGCTTTATGGCAACCACTGACCATAAAAGAAGAACCGGCTAATAAAAGGACAGCACCAAGACCTAATTTTACTTTTTTCATATCTGTTCGCTTTCTGTTGCCCGCTTTTACAAAGCTGTAGGGTCAGCATTTATTTTTAAAGCCTATCTTCAATCCAAGCGTTTTTAAATAGTACAATCGCTTTTTCTACGAAGCCCATATCGAGGCCATTTTTAAAAACAAAGTCTGAGTATCATTATAAATATTAGCAGAATATTTCTATCCCATTTTAGGAAGGGATAAAACGGCATTGCTCTTTATCACGCTATTTTTGTCCGCTGCCTTTATCCTGTTTTTCATCCATTTCCTTGGCAATCCCGCCGCCCAGCCGAATAAGGCTTTCCCGTAAATCAGGATGACGGACATGCTGAATCATCTCTTGATCTTCTTCGCTTAAATAGTTTTGAAGCTGTTCTGTTTTCGGCAAAGCTTTTACGAGCGGTGTCTTGTCGCGATGATGTAGCCGACCTTGGCGAAAGCTGACTTTACCAATAGCGGCATAACCAAAAAAGCGGTTTACCCGTTCAATAATGGCAGGGGTAATATGCTGCATCAAAGTGACTATCCCGCCTTCTGCTGCAATGGTTAAGGTTCCGCCAGTTGTCTGGCCATAAGGAAAGCGGATCGATTCCGGCACAGAAAGCTTGGCATATTTTTCACCGACCACCAATGGCCAGCGGCTGATAATCGTAGAATGTAAAAAGCCAAAACGGCGAAAAATGGGCCCGCCGACATGGGGTAACAGCTGTCCGACAGAACTTATTCTGCAAAGCCGCTTGTTGGGATCAATAACAAGCTTTTTGCTTTTTTTTGCAACCTTACCCGATCTTTTTTTGGCCGGAATTTTCTTCTTAGAAAGGGCGGCTTTGCTTTTTTCTTCTGTGCCAGAAGTTGTAACAGAAGATGACTTGCCTTTATCCATGACAACGGTCATGCCACAGATGATCCTTATCCGTCGATAGAGTGTTATGCCAAAATCTGCTGTTTACCGTGAAATAACCACCGATCTTCTTAATTGGTATCAACGCCATGCGCGTATTTTGCCTTGGCGAACAGAAGCTCAACAGAATAAAGTCGATCCCTATCGGGTGTGGTTATCCGAAATCATGTTACAGCAGACGACGACCGCCCATGCCGCGCCTTATTATCAAAAATTTGTAGAAAAATGGCCGAGTGTTGATGATCTGGCCGCGGCAGATGAAGCTGATGTCATGGCCGAATGGGCAGGATTGGGATATTATAGCCGCGCCCGTAATCTTATTCGCTGTGCAAAAGAAGTTGTTTCATCGGGCAGCGTATTTCCCGATAGCGAGGAAGGCTTGCTGGCGTTACCCGGAATTGGGCGCTACACGGCGGCTGCGATTACCGCGATTGCTTTTGGAAAAAGAGCTGTCGTGGTCGATGCCAATGTGGAACGTGTGGTAAGCCGTCTTTTTGCTATTGAAACGCCCCTGCCCGCATCCCGTCCGATCATTGCCGAAGAAACCGATAAATTAACGCCAGATTTAGCCGCAGGCGATTTTGCACAAGCCATGATGGATATTGGTGCAACCATTTGTGTTAACCGCCAGCCTGTCTGCGCAATTTGTCCGATGATGTCCCATTGTGAAGGACAAAAAACTGGCGATCCAGCACGGTTTCCGATTAAAGCACCGAAGAAAATCCGCCCAAAACGGGTAGGATATGCGTTTATATTGAAAGCCAAAGACAAGATTTTGCTGGTCAGACGACCAGACAAAGGTTTGTTGGGCGGTATGCGGGCGCTTCCCAGCGGTGAATGGATCGATCAGACGAAAATATCAGAGAGAAAAGAAAGTTTAAGCCCAGAAAGCCAAGCAATAAAGGAAGCCTTCTGCCATTTTTCACCAGAAGATCAGAAAAGGCTGGAAGATTTTTCATGGCAGTCGCAAGGATATATCGAACATATTTTTACTCATTTTGCCCTGCAATTGAATATTTTTTATGCTGAAATTGAGACTGAATCTGTGTCGGGCGAATGGTGGCCGATTGCTGAAATCAAATCAGCCGGTCTGCCGACCGTTTTTGCCAAAGGCGTTAAAAAACATATCCAGCAGACCGGTAAAGATTAAGTGTTTTTATTGACGTGGGCGGGCTTGGGCATAAACGCCCAATATCCGAAGTTCGCAGCTATTTTGCTGTAGAATATCCAAGGCATGCGCTATTTTTTCTTCGGAAGGTTCCCCTTCGATATCGGCATAGAACTGGGTCGCCGCAAAGCTGGCACCATGCTGATAGCTTTCAAGCTTGGTCATATTAACCTGATTATCACCGAAGCCTTTAATTGCGTTCAGCAAAGCGGACGGGATATTTTTTACGGTAAAGAGCAGGCTGGTCATCATCTTCCCTGATAATTTTTGTCTTATCGGGGGAAGTTTTTTTGTGTCGCTATCGGCTTCGGCCAAAACGACAAAGCGGGTAATATTGGTATCCCCGTCAGCGATACCTTCTTCCAGAATTTCTAGACCATAAAGTCTGGCGGCCAAGGCGGGGGACAAAGCGGCTAATCCATTTTCTTTCCGGTCAGCTACTTCGGCAGCAGCCCCAGCGGTATCAGCATGTGCCAAGGCACGAATATCATGCGCCTGTAACCAATGGCGGCATTGCCCCAAGGCTTGTGGATGGCTGAGCACATGGGTAATTTTGCCCGCATTTTTCGGCGCAACCAGACAATGATCGATAGGCAGAAAATATTCGGCCTGAATAGTAAGGCCGGATTCAGGCAGCAAGAAATGCATATCGGCGACGCGGCCATTCAGCGAATTTTCTATCGGGATCATTGCCCGACCGGCACGTCCCTCTTTGACAGCCGCCAAGGCTTCCGCAAAGCTAAAGCAAGGGAGATGCAAGCTGTCAGGAAAAAGATCCTGTATCGCAATATGTGAATTACAACCGGGCGCGCCTTGGAAGGCAACGGCCTTGATTGGCGACAGAGCCGCTTTAGCCTGCATTTCAGCTACCAAAGCCTGTGCAGACGCCGAATAATCGTCCATCATTTTTTTGTGATTAGACTTAGCATTGATATCCGGCAAGTAACTGCTCCATAAAATTTAGAAATTTTGATCAGATAGACATCGTTCTGTCTAGAACTCAATTGGCACCCGTCCGCTTTCGTCATGCCGCCAGAAATCGCAAACGACTGCCCAGCCCTCTTCTGCTGTATCGACGAATTGAAAAAAACGAAGATCATCGGCAGAAATCATACCTTCTTCTACCAAGGCGTCGAAATCGATAATCTTTTTCCAAAAAGATCGCCCATAAAAAAGAATAGGCACGGGTTCCATCCGATGGGTATGCACCAAGGTCAATAATTCAAATACTTCATCCAAGGTACCAAAGCCCCCCGGGAAAATAGCAAAAGCCCGCGCCCGTAGCATGAGGTGGGTTTTACGCAGGGCGAAATAGTGAAACTGAAAAGAAAAATCGGGCGTGATATAGGGATTGGGTGCGGTTTCAAAAGGCAAAACGATACCAAAGCCGATGGAGGGTGCACCCGCATCATCGGCCCCACGATTAGCGGCTTCCATAATAGAAGGCCCACCACCAGAACAAACGACCAGATGGCGTCTTTGGCTATCTTGCTGAGGAATTTCGCTCGCTATGCGCGCCAATTTGCGGGCTTCAGTATAATATTTGCTTTTTCCAGCCAGATTTTTGGCGATCTGTTTTGCCTCATCCCCTTTTGCCGCTTGAACCATGGCTTCGGCATCTTCGGGAGACGGGATGCGAGCCGAGCCGTAAAAGACAAAGGTGGATTCGATACCGGCTTCTTTCAGAACAATATCCGGTTTCAGCAGTTCCAATTGAAAGCGCACAGGCCGCAAATCTTCCCTAAGAAGAAAATCAGGATCCCGAAAGGCTAGCCGAAAAGACGGATTGGTCGTCTGGGGTGTTTTTAGGACATGGCTGGCATTGATAACGTCATCAAGGGCATCCGGTGTTATAGTGCGGTTACTCACAAAAAAGCCTTTTAATAGAATTAAAAATTACTTTGATTTCACAGAAAACAGCGCGGTTAACGACAATATTGGCTCGCCCCTAAATCCATATGGATATGGTCTTGATGATATTCATCCCCGTCAGGACTAATGACCACCGAGAAACGCCGACAGGCGGCGTGCACAACCGCATGCAGAAAATCTTTTGTGTGTCGATCACCATGCCGCCAGCCGTCTTTCACGGTAATACGGCGACCGTCAGCCAGATCGAAGGCGGAGATATCCACAGCATTGGCATGCCCATGTTCGGAAATTTTTGCGCCAGCCTTACTGTTTCTTGTCCGGCAGCTATAGCTACCAAAGCTTTCGACTTTTATGACAGGGCTGCCCAACCAGACTTTAGCGGATTTCAATACGGCATCATCAATCCAGTAAGCCAGATTTTCAGCGGCCGGACATTGTAAAGGTCCCAGATGCGTCACAGGCACCTGTGCCGAAGTCATGGTGACCGCATGATAGATATAGCAGCCATTATCGAATTTGCGGTCAGGGGTTAGCTGATAGCGCACCCCTTCTTTGTTGAGGTCACCTAAACAGTGATGAAAGTCGCCAGAAGAAGGCAAGGTCGTTGCCATCGGATGAGAGGCCGTACTGCCTGACTTTCTTTTATGAGAAGAAGAGCCAGAACAAGAGGCCAGAATAAAAAAGGCAAGGCAGAATAAGACGCGAAAATCAGGCATAACATTTTAAATTATCTGCAAATTATCTAAAAAAGCCAGCCTTTAAAACGATATCGTCAAAATTACCGTTATCCTGTTCGATAAAGGCAATTATGAGCAGGTGTCATTCTATCATCGGGTAAATTACAGCAGTAGGCATTTCTAAATTACCCGTCTGCGACAGTTGCAAAAACAAAATCGATGAAAAAATGAAACATTCATTGTGGTGGTTTCCTGAAGGCAAAAAACGGTTACTTATTTTAAAACCCAAATGCACAATTAAGTTAATAAAATTAAATATATAAAAACAAAAATTCATATATCATTAAAATGAATTTAAAAATTAACATCGTTCCATTAATAAGTTTTATTATCTTCAGACAATAAAAATTTTAAGAGATACCAAACATATCCTTGATAATATTTAATTTAAGAATAGATAATCCCGCCTATTCATTCATTAATATTAAAGTTGTCTGTGATGGAAATAATAGAATTTTTACAGACATTGCTTAAAAGCAGTCCCGAAATTGCCCTATTTTTGGCAATCGCCATTGGTTATTGGTTAGGAAAGCTCCGCTTTGGATCGTTACAAATCGGAGGCGTTGCGGGTTCTTTATTAGCGGCGGTATTGATTAGCCAGATTGGTATTCATATCGATTCAGGTCTGAAAACCGTTTTGTTTGCGCTTTTCATTTATGCAGTTGGTTTTCAGAGTGGCCCCCAGTTTTTTAAATCTTTGGGGCGGCAGTCTTTACGCGAAGTGCTGATGGCTTTTGTATTGGCGATAAGCGGCCTTGCCACAGTCTTGGCTGTTGCCAAAATATTTCATTTAGACAAAGGCCTTGCTGCGGGTATTGCCGCCGGTGGATTGACGCAATCGGCTATTATCGGAACCGCCAGTTCTGCATTGGAAAAGCTGGGATTACCCCTTGCCCAGACCCAATTATTGCAGGGGCATGTCGCGGTTGGATATGCGGTAACCTATATTTTCGGTTCGCTGGTGCCGATTATTATCTGCGTCAATATTCTGCCATGGCTGACCAAGAAAACTATTCGTGAAGACGCATTGAATGCCGAAGCTGCACAGATGCAAGGTATTCCCGTTTATGGAGAGGGTGAACAACCAGCCCTTCCCGAATTTGTCAGTCGTGTTTATCGGGCGACCAAAGCAGGACAGTCTGTTCAACAGATTGAAAGCGCCCATGTGACGGTTGAGCAGATTCGTCGTCAGAACAACATTCTAGGTATCTCGCCAGAGTTTACGATTGAGCCGGACGATCTGGTTCTTCTTTTCGGGCATCGGGCTGATGTCATTGCGACCGGCACATCCTTAGGTGAAGAGATACAGCATCCACATGATATGGATGTCGTGATTGTTCGCCATGATGTCGTTTTAAGCAACAAGGCCTTTACCGGAAAATCGGTATCTGAATGTGGACATTTATTATCGGCGTCCACCCGTCATGGGGTTTATTTTCTGGATCTGAAACGTGCAGGAAAAACCTTGCCGATGACGCTCGATCTCCATGTCTTGGCCGGTGACATCGTCACGCTATATGGCAATCGCCAAGATGTTGATCGGGTGGCCAAACAGTTAGGCGCTATCCTTAGCACAAGCATCAAGACCGACCTTGTTTTTCATGGTTTCGGGCTGGTCGTCGGATTGTTGATCGGTCTGATCGTTGTCAGATTCGGTTCGATTCCTTTGACATTAGGCAGCGGCGGCGGCGCGCTTCTCTCTGGTCTGTTTTTTGGCTGGTATCAGAATCGCCATAGCAGAACGGGTAATCTGCCAATGGCCGCATCGACTTTGTTGGTTGATCTCGGTTTGTCCGGCTTTGTCGCGGTGACGGGTCTTCAAACAGGACAACAGGCGGTCACGACTATCATGCAGCAAGGCATTACCTTGTTTATGCTGGGTATCGTGGTTTCTGTTCTGCCCTTGGTTATTACCATGCTGTTTGGACGTTACGTCCTGCATTACGACAATACCGCTGTTTTTGCCGGTGCGCTCGCAGGTTCCAGAAGTGCCAATCCTGCCTTGGGTGAAATCCTGAACAAAGCTGGGAACGCCGTTCCCACAACCTCTTTCGCCATAACCTATGCCATCGCCAACGTTCTTCTGACTTTGTTGGGGCCGCTGGTTGTTGCGTTTTCCTAAATATTTTTACCTGATGAAGAAGTAGATATAATGACTACCGATTATTCAAAATTTAAAAATCTTAGTCCGTTCGAACTGAAAGATGAACTTATCCGCATTGCTTCCAGCCGGACAGATCGCCTGATGCTGAATGCGGGGCGTGGCAATCCGAATTTTTTGGCAACCCTGCCCCGCTCAGCCTTTTTTAGCCTTGGGCAATTTGCAGTTGCAGAATCCGAGCTGTCTTTTTCTTATATGACAGTTGGTGTTGGCGGTCAGGCGCGGGTCGAAGGTATCGAACAACGCTTTGAACGCTTTATCAGCGAAAATCGGCAGCAAGAAGGTGTCTTTTTTCTAGGCAGAGCCCTTAGCTATGTTCGGGATCAGATGGGGTTATCCGCATCTCAATTCCTTCATGAAATGGTTGAAGGGATACTCGGTTGTAATTACCCGACCCCGCCACGGATGTTGTCTTTGAGCGAACAGATTGTGGGTCAATATATTCTGAGAGAAATGGTGGGGAGCGATCTTCCGACCGATTCTACCGACTTCTTTGCGACCGAAGGCGGCACGGCTGCCATGGCCTATATCTTCAATTCATTGAAGCAGAATAACCTTATCAAAAAAGGGGATAAAGTAGCAATCGGAATGCCGATTTTCTCCCCCTATATCGAGATTCCTCAATTAGAAGAATATGGATTGGAAGAGGTCGCCATTCAGGCCGATCCTGATCTTAATTGGCAGTATCCCGATCATGAATTGGAAAAGCTGAAAGATCCGGCGGTTAAAATCTTCTTCTGCGTTAACCCCAGCAATCCGCCTTCTGTAAAAATGGACGATGCTTCGCTGAAGAAAATTGCGGATATTGTTGCCAAAGATCGGCCTGATCTTATGATTTTGACCGATGATGTGTACGGCACCTTTGCTGATGATTTCCATTCGCTTTTTGCGGTTTGCCCCCAAAATACGATCCTTGTTTATTCTTTCTCTAAATATTTTGGTGCGACAGGTTGGCGTTTAGGGATAATTGGCACCCATAAAGCCAATATTCTGGATGGTCTTATCCAAGCTTTGCCGAATGAGAAGAAAGAAGCCCTGTCCCGCCGCTATTCAAGTCTGACGACGGATGCTTCCAGTCTGAAATTTATTGATCGACTGGTTGCGGATAGTCGTGCGGTTGCACTTAACCATACGGCTGGAATTTCAACACCTCAGCAGGTTCAGATGGTATTGTTTTCCTTGTTTGCCCTGATGGATGGCAAGGGAGATTACAAAGATACTATCAAAAGCGTTATTCGCCGCCGTGAAGCGGCTTTATATCGTGAACTGGGCGTAAAGCCTTCGGAAGATGCCAACGCCGTTGATTATTATACGCTTCTTGATCTGGAAAGCATTTGCCATTCTCTCTATGGAGAGAAATTCGCAAAGTGGATGACAAATCGTTCCAGCCCTGCCGAAATGCTGTTCCGCATCGCAGATGAGACAGGCATCGTGTTGTTACCCGGAGAAGGTTTTGGCGTAGAAAAACCGGCAGCCAGGGCTTCGCTCGCCAATTTGAGCGAATACCAATATGTGGCTATCGGGCGCTCGCTTCGTAAGCTGGCTGATGAATATTATCAGGAGTTTTTGAAAGCCAATATCTGATTCAGAACACGCCGGAGCAATATTCCACTTCATCATGTTGGAAGTTAGTTTAATAGGGGCTCAAATAATGATCTTCAAAATGCCCGTTAAGGCCATTTCTTCGACGATGGCCCTGGCAATTTGCATGACGATGGGATCTGCTCCGGCAAAGTCTATGAACAACAGTAATATTAATACAGCCCATGCCTTACCGCGTATTCTGGTCTTGGCAACGGGCGGCACTATTTCCGGTAAAAAAAATGAAATGTCAGCCATCGGCTATAATGCCGGTGGTGTGACAGGTCAGCAGCTTATCGAAGATATCCCCGAATTGAGTAAGCTTGCTCAAATTAATGTTGAGCAGATTGCCAATATCGGTTCTCAAGATATGAATGATGATATCTGGTTACGGTTAGCAAAACGCATTCAAGAAGTCGTTGCGCGTAACGAAGCTGATGGAATTGTTATCACCCATGGCACAGATACCATGGAAGAAACGGCGTTTTTTCTGGATAATGTGATCCATACGGACAAACCGGTTATCCTTACCGGTGCTATGCGCCCCAGCACGGCGATTAGCGCCGATGGCCCCGGCAATTTATATGAAGCAATAGAAGTCGCAACAAACGCAAAAGCCAAAGGGCATGGGGTTATGATTGTCATGAATGACACCATTCATTCCGCCCGATGGGCCAGCAAAACCCATACAACCTCGGTTGAGACATTTCAGTCAATCAATGCGGGGCCTATTGGTTATGTTGATCCGGCTTCTGTCCGTTTTGTTCAGCCGCCCATGCTGATGGATAAGCGGTATCCCATTCCGGCAGCAGCCCCTTTGCCGCGTGTAGAAATCCTCTATGCCCATAGCGGTATGGGTGCCTCGATCATCAATGACTTGGTCAAAGATGGCGTGAAAGCGATTGTTCTCGCCGGTGTCGGTGATGGCAATAGTTCAAAGCCTGTTATAGACGCGCTTAATAGAGCGGTGAAACAAGGCGTCATAGTGGTTCGGTCATCAAGAACAGGCTCTGGCTTTGTGAACCGCAATGTAGAAGTCGATGACGACAAAAACAGTTTTGTTGCCTCTTATGATTTATCACCACAGAAATCCCGCATTCTTCTTCAGATTTTGATCTCGAATGGCAAAACTAAGCCTTCTGAGATTCAGACAGCCTTTGAATCGGGTTTTGAGAATTAGAAGGGACAGACGCTTTTGATATAAAGGTAGCGTTCCTGTCGCTGTTGATATTCTATGCAGTTGAAAGCCTGATTAAAGTAGCCGAGGCTACCTTAATCAGGTTTCTTTTTAGTCGGAATAGAGCATAAGTTTCAGCGTATTTTGAAGCTACATTATTTATTCCAAAAATAATAAAAAGAAAAGCTAAATAAAGATAAATCGAAATATTAAAAAATCTACTTTTCAGGAAAAAAGTAATAAATTTTTCAAAATAAATAATTAGATAATAGTTTTAATTTTTGAGGCCAATAATAGCTGTAAAAATTAAGATTTTCATTTCTATGACGCAGAAAATAACTATCCATTCTGACCAAGCATGATTGACCGATATCAGAATCTCCTTAGAAAGGTTGATGGGCCACGCTGTCCCAACGCAGCGCGTGCTCTCTGTGAGGAGAGTTTGATAATATGACTGATTATTCTGTTCGTCCGACGGTCAAACCGACACGTCCGCAATTCTCGTCCGGCCCCTGTGCGAAACCGCCAGGATGGTCTCCTGAAAAATTGGCTTTAGGCTCTCTGGGGCGTTCCCATAGAGGCAGTATCGGCAAAAGCCGTTTACAATATGCCATCGAACTTACCCGTAAAATACTGGAAGTGCCGGATAATTACCGGATTGGTATTGTCCCCGCATCCGATACCGGCGCTGTCGAAATGGCCATGTGGTCATTATTGGGTGCAAGACCGGCAACGGTTCTGGGATGGGAAAGCTTTGGTCTCGGTTGGATAACCGATGCGGTTAAACAACTGAAAATCGACCCGACTGTTTTAAAAGCGCCTTATGGTGAACTGCCGGATCTTTCCAAGGTCGATCAGTCTAATGACGTCGTCTTTACATGGAACGGAACCACTTCCGGCGTAAAAGTGCCCAATGGAGACTGGATTAAACCAGACCATGAAGGTCTAATGATTGCCGATGCGACCTCAGCTTGTTTTGCCCAGCCCATTCCGTTTGAAAAACTGGATGTTGTGACTTTCTCTTGGCAGAAAGTTTTGGGTGGTGAAGCCGCGCATGGTATTATTATTTTAGGCCCGCGTGCCGTCGAACGGTTGGAAAGCTATACGCCCGCATGGCCGTTACCCAAAATCTTCCGATTGACTAAAAATGGCAAGCTTGATGAAGCCATTTTCAAAGGAAGCACGATTAATACCCCCTCCCTTCTGGCAGTCGAAGATTACATCTGGGCTTTGGAATGGGCAGAAGAATTAGGGGGGCTCTCCGCATTGATGGCACGTTGCAACAAGAATGCTGCAACGCTTGATGCATGGGTGCAGAAAACGGATTGGATCGAGCATCTGGTTGCTGATCCGGCTATCCGTTCCAATACCAGTCCTTGCCTAAAATTTTCAGAAAAAGCAGTGGCTGGCTTGGATGATGCTGCGAAATCCGCTTTAGTCAAAAAGCTGGCCGGTTTGTTGGAAGCCGAAGCTGCAGCTTATGACATTGCAGGTCACAGAGATGCCCCTCCGGGATTACGCGTCTGGTGTGGTGCAACGGTAGAAGCATCGGATATTGCCGCCCTTGGCCCTTGGCTTGATTGGGCTTGGGCTCAAATCCAAAAAAACTAATACCCCCTTTCAAGATGCTGAAAATGACACTGCCCGTGCAATCGCTCGGGACAGTGGTCAGGAGATTTCTGTTATGACCAGAGTTTTAATTTCCGATAAAATGGATCCCCGTGCTGCCGAAGTTTTTCGTGAACGCGGCGTTGAAGTCGATCAGATTACCGGTCTTACCCCTGAAGAGCTGAAAAAGATTATCAATGATTATGATGGTCTGGCCATTCGTTCTGCAACAAAAGTCACCAAAGAGATAATAGCCCAAGCCAAGAATTTAAAGGTTATTGGGCGTGCCGGTATCGGTGTTGACAATATTGATATTCCGGCGGCTTCGGCTGCGGGTATTGTTGTCATGAATACACCATTTGGTAATTCGATCACCACAGCGGAACAAGCCATTGCCCTGATGTTTGCCTTGGCACGTCAGATACCTGAAGCGAATGCGTCAACGCAGGCCAGCAAATGGGAAAAGAACCGCTTCATGGGTGTCGAGGTTTCCGGCAAAACCCTTGGTCTGATTGGTGCGGGTAACATTGGTTCGATTGTGGCCGATCGTGCTGTTGGGCTGAAAATGAAAGTGGTTGCCTACGATCCTTTCTTAACGCCAGAACGGGCATTAGAACTGGGTATCGAAAAAGCCGATCTCGACACGCTGCTTCATAAAGCCGATTTCATCACGCTTCATGTGCCGTTGACTGACCAGACCCGTAATATTTTGTCCCGTGAGAATTTGGCTAAAACCAAAAAAGGCGTCCGAATTATTAACTGCGCTCGGGGTGGCCTTATTGATGAAGAAGCTTTGAAAGATGCTTTGCTATCGGGTCATGTTGCAGGGGCGGCTTTGGATGTTTTCTTAAAAGAACCCGCCAAGGAAAATCCATTATTCGGCGTTCCTAATTTCATCGCCACGCCTCATTTGGGTGCATCGACGACTGAAGCCCAAGTCAACGTCGCTATTCAGGTGGCCGAACAGATGGCGGATTACCTGTTAACGGGGGGCGTTTCCAATGCGTTGAATATGCCATCCTTGTCAGCAGAAGAAGCGCCACGAGTTAAACCTTACATGGCTTTGGCTGAACAATTGGGACGTCTAATTGGCCAGTTGAAAGGCGATAAGGTAAAGTCCGTTTCGATCGAAGTCGAAGGCGCCGCCGCCCAATTAGATCAAAAGCCGATTACCAGCGCCGTATTGGCTGGGCTAATGGGTGTTTATTCCCAATCCGTGAATATGGTGAATGCGCCTTTCCTCGCCCGTGAACGAGGTTTGGATGTCCGCGAAGTTCGCCATGACCGTAATGGGGCTTATCATACCCTGATCAGAGTTACCCTGCGCGATGACAAAGGGCAGGAAAAATCAGTTGCCGGAACATTGTTCGGTTCAGAGGGCACAAGATTGGTCGAAATCTTCGGTATCAAAATCGAAGCCAATCTGAAAGGCGATATGCTTTATATCGTCAATGACGATGCCCCTGGATTTATTGGTCGTCTTGGAACCCTTTTGGGTAAAGCCGGAGTCAATATTGGCACCTTCCATCTGGGTCGCCGGAATACAGGGGGCGAAGCCGTCTTGTTATTATCAGTCGATTCGCCAGTAACCGCTGGAAAGATGGCAAAAGTGTCTGAATTAGCCGGTGTTCGCGAAGTGAAATCGCTTCACTTCCTGTAAAATCAACAGGAAGCCCGAATGCTTTTATAAAAAATCAGGCCTGATATTACCGTTATTGAGTAAATTCTATCGGTAATATCGGGTCTGATATCTAAAAAATATGTCATGAAACGGTTTTTACGTAAGAAACAGGGTGGAATGTTGTCTCAACATGATTAGAAAGACCTTTGTCCTGATAATAAAAGCTTTTTGATCAATGACGATAGCGCATGGTTTGCTCCCCGAAGGATTACGAGACCGCCTTCCCCCCCAAGCTGAAGCAGCTTCCCGCTTGCTGCATCATGTTATTGTAGCCATCAACCGACATGGTTATGAACGGGTATCCCCACCTTTAGCCGAATTCGAAGAAAGTTTGCTTGGCCGTTTGAAGTCGGCACGCAAACAGGATTTGTTGCGTTTTGTTGACCCTGTTTCACAACGCAGCCTGGCTCTTCGCCCTGATATTACAGGACAGATCGGCCGCATTGCGACAACCCGATTAAATCATCGTCCACGGCCTTTACGTTTGGCCTATGGTGGCACCGTAATGAAATTACGGGCAACTCAGCTGCGGCCGGAAAGAGAATTGATGCAGGCTGGTGCCGAGTTAATCGGTAACGATTCAGTCGCTGGGGTCATTGAAATTTTAGGCATGGCCGTCGAGACCTTAAAAATCGCAGGTGTTGAAAAGATCAGCATTGATCTGACCTTGCCTGATCTGGTTGAAAAACTGGCTGAAACGACGCTGCCGATCGAAGCCTCCAAAAGAGAGAATCTCTTCACAGTTCTGGATGCCAAAGATGCAGGTGGTCTGGCCGAACTGAATGCAACGGGATATCGCCCCTTATTGGAAGCTGCGGGCCCGTTTGATCAGGCGATTGAGAAATTACAACCGATGGCTGAAAAGCTGGGCTTTGCCGATCGATTAAAAGCCCTGAAGACTATTCGGGATTCTCTTGATGAATCTGTGCATGTCACGCTCGACCCAACCGAACGGCATGGTTTCGAATACCAGACATGGATTGGTTTTTCGTTGTTTGGTTCCGGCATTCTGGGTGAAATTGGTCGCGGTGGCAGCTATACCATTATTCATCAGGATAAACGCGAAGAACAGGCCGTTGGCTTTTCTCTTTATATTGATCCTTTGGTCGATTCCGGTCTGGGACAGAAAAAATCCAGAAAGCTGTTCTTGCCGTTAGGTCATAATCCAGAACAGGCACGCGATCTGCGTCAGCAAGGCTGGATTACGATTGCAGCCCTTGATGAAGATGATGATCCTGTTATTCATCAATGCACAGATATTTTAACAAGCGGTGAAATCAAACCGCTCTGATTGAGTGATTCTTGAGGCGCATAACCTGCGCGAATAAAGCAACCAGCAGGAGCAAGAAAAATATGGCCAATGTTACGGTCGTCGGTGCCCAATGGGGTGATGAAGGCAAAGGCAAGATCGTCGACTGGCTCGCCGAACGAGCCGATGTCGTCGTCCGTTTTCAAGGCGGTCATAACGCCGGCCATACCCTTGTCGTTAATGGTGTTACCTATAAATTAAGCCTGTTACCTTCAGGGGTAGTCAGCGGCACGCTGTCAATTATCGGAAACGGCGTCGTTATCGACCCTTGGCATTTCCGTGATGAAATGGAACGCCTGAAAAAACAGGACGTCGTTATCACGCCAGAAACCTTGGCCATTGCAGAAACCAGCCCGTTAATCTTGCCGCTGCATAGCGAGCTGGACGGTTTCCGCGAAGATCGCTCCGGTGACAAAAAAATCGGAACAACCCGTCGTGGTATCGGCCCTGCTTATGAAGATAAGGTTGGCCGCCGTGCTATTCGTTTGTGCGACCTCGCCCATATTGATGAATTAGGCCCACGCCTTGATCGGTTAATCGCGCATCATAATGCGTTGCGGGTTGGCTTTGGCAAACCGCCTGTCGATCGTGAAAAACTGATTAGCGATTTGAAAGAAATCGCCAGTTCGATCCTGCCTTTTGCCAAACCAGCATGGCGGATTCTCGCTGAAGAACAGAAGAAAAATCGTCGTATCCTGTTTGAAGGTGCGCAGGGTGTGATGCTTGATGTTGATCATGGCACCTATCCTTATGTTACCTCGTCAAACACCATTGCAGGTTCTGCCGCTGGTGGTTCAGGTATGGGCGCTTCGGCCGTCGGTTTTGTTCTGGGTATTGCAAAAGCCTACACGACCCGCGTTGGCGCAGGCCCATTCCCGACTGAACTGGATGATGAAATTGGTCAGGCCTTGGGTGAACGTGGCCATGAATTTGGCACGGTTACCGGCCGTCGCCGCCGTTGTGGCTGGTTCGATTCCGTCTTGATGCGCCAATCTGTTGCTGTTGCCGGTATCACGGGCATTGCGCTGACCAAGCTGGATGTGTTGGACGGTTTCGACGAAATCAAAATCTGCACCGGCTATAAAATTGGCGACAAGGTTTTTGATTATCTTCCGCCTTATTATAAAGATCAGGCCGCCGCAAAGCCGGTTTATGAAACCATTGAAGGTTGGAAAGAATCCACCGCAGGCGCCAGAAGCTGGGGCGAACTTCCTGCACAGGCGATCAAATATATTCGCCGGATTGAAGAATTAATCGAATGTCCGATCACGCTGGTTTCAACCAGCCCAGAACGGGAAGATACCATTTTGGTAAAAGATCCGTTCCTCGGTTAATCAAAATCTATTTAGGAAAAAGCCGGAAGTATCTTCCGGCTTTTTTTATGTCTGCTTGGCAGGTTAGCCACGCAGAATTTAGTTTTGAGGAAGGCCATCTGAAAGGTTTATTTTTCGGCTTCTATTAGAGCCTCTTTTAACCATTCAGGTGTGATGATTTCTTGCCCAGCAGGGATAATGTCCCAATCAGATACACGACGTAAAGCAACGGCTATTTGTAAATCGCTATAATAGACTCTGCATTTAGCATCATCCAAGGGCTGTTCTGTCTTGATGACAGCCAGACGACGGTTGATTTTTTGCCGCCAATTCATTCGAGCAGTATTTTCCTGACCGACGTAACAACCCTTTGTAAAGCTAACGCCGTTTAATTCACGCGCATTGGCTTCTAGCCACAGCGTTTTATCTAACCCTAATTCGGCTTGGCCTTCGGTCACCCCCCATGACAAACGATGTTTTTTCCAGAGCAAACTGGCAGATGGTTTATTTTCAGAAACCCTCTCTAACCAGCGGAAACCCAGTTCTGGTAACCTTGGATCATTGAAGGCAGGATGACTATCATCCGGTTTTTCCAGCGACCAATGAACCTCTAAAGTCGGTTCGATTTCGATAAGAATAGCCCGCCGCAACCGATAGAGCGTTAGTCTCCGAATCAAATTATTGGCAATCGCGGCTTCGCAGTCGATAAGAATCGACGAGTCTTCTGCCCATAGAATGAAGTCGTATAAGACTTTTCCTTGGGCTGTAAGCAAAGCCGCCCAGAGAGGCGCGCTCTTCTCCAAGAGAAAAACATCCTGTGTTACAAGCCCTTGTAGGAAATCAAAGACTTCAGAAGACTTATCTTCTGCCATCGGAGATAAACGGATAACAGACCGATCAGCCAATAAAGTGGCTCTATCGGGCATAGTATTATTGTTCGCGGCGCTCATATTAGGATAGTAAAAAATTGGCAGACAAAAAGGAAGGCCGCTGATGCTATATGATCTGATTTTAAAAGGTGGAACGCTCTTTACGCCGGGTGGGCTGGTCTCGAAAGATATTGCTGTAAAGAATGGCAAGATTGCAGCCATCGGAGAATTCCACAAAGATCAGGCAGACTCCTTTTTGTCCTGTGATGGATTGACGGTTTTACCAGGGGCGATTGATACACAGGTTCATTTCCGTGAACCCGGATTGGAAGGCAAAGAAGACCTTGCCAGCGGTAGTAAGGCTGCGGTCATGGGTGGAATCACCGCCGTTTTTGAAATGCCTAATACCAATCCGCCAACGGATACCGCAGAAGCTTTGGCCGACAAAATTGCCCGCGCGCATCGCCGGATGTGGTGCGACCATGCCTTCTATATCGGTGCAACCGCCAATAATATTTCGAAATTAGACGAAATCGAAAGCTTGCCCGGTTGTGCTGGCGTTAAAGTTTTTATGGGATCATCAACCGGAAATTTATTGGTTGATGATGACGAGACCCTGCTTTCTGTTTTGCAATCGGGACGGCGTCGCGTGGCTATCCATGCCGAAGACGAAGCCCGTTTGAAAGCACGGCAAGAATATCGGGTAGAAGGTGACCCGTCATCCCATCCGGTGTGGCGCGATGATGAAACCGCCATGCAGGCAACCAAGCGTATTTTGTCTTTAGCCAAGAAGGCAGGCCGTCCTATCCATATTCTTCACGTAACCACGCCTGAAGAAATGGCTTTGATCGCCCAGCATAAAGATATCGCGAGTTGTGAGCTAACGCCGCAACATCTGACCTTAGCCGCTGAAACCGCTTATCCTGAATTGGGTACTTATGCCCAAATGAATCCGCCTATCCGTTCTGAAAAGCATCAATCAGGATTATGGGATGCCTTGCAGCAAGGTATCGCCGACGTCATCGGTTCTGATCACGCCCCACATACGATTGAAGAAAAACAACGTCCCTACCCTCAATCACCTAGTGGTATGCCAGGTGTTCAGACCTTGCTGCCTTTAATGCTGCATCATGTAGCGGAAGGCCGTTTAAGCCTTGCACGTTTGGTTGATCTCGTATCATCGGGGCCGCAGCGGTTATTCGGACTGTTGAATAAAGGCCGGATTGCGGTGGGTTATGATGCCGATTTTTCTATTGTCGATATGAAAGCATCATGGGTCATCGAAAATGAATGGTTGGCTTCCAAATGTGGATGGTCTCCCTTTGCGGGTAAACAATTGAAAGCCAAACCCGTTGGCACGATCATTCGAGGTCATCGCGTTATGTGGGAAGGTCAACTTTATGGCGAACCCGCAGGTCGCCCATTGCGTTTTCAGGATAGTGTACGGAATGAATTGAAAAAATAGCGGCTTCTATTTTTTGTCCAAGGCCAGTTATAATATAGGTAATTATATTGTAACTGGCCTAATCTTTACCTTCAATTATCTTCATTTCTGTTTAAATCTATAATCAAGTGCTTATAGAAAGCCGCCAGATTCAAGGCTTTTATAAAATAGTCTGGATATTTTTTGAACAAAGGCGGTAGTTAAAAATTCAGGATATAAATCTGTCACAGCAGATTTATTTTCAAAGTAAAAATTATTGTCGTGATGAAGTGTTTTTTAAATTTTGTTCCAATAATTTTATTTTTGAAATATTAGCTAGATAAATATGATTCCATCTTTTGATTTATCCTTTTAATATTCTGACAAAACAGCTTTTTATGGTCAGCCCCCTTGCGATTTTAAGGGGACATACACATTTATGTGGCATATTTGCTACATAAATGATTTCAGATAGAGTGGGCTTAAAGACATTATGGCTGATCTTTACGAAAAACTGGGAGTGACGCGGAACGCGGACGAGGCGGCTATTAAAAAAGCCTATCGCTCTCTGGCGAAAAAATATCATCCAGATCACAACAAGGATAACCCCCAAGCAGCCGAGCGCTTTTCCGAAGTATCAGCAGCCTATGATATTTTATCCGATAAAGAAAAACGCGGGCAATATGATCGTGGAGAGATCGATGAACAGGGTAATCCGCGCTTTAATGGCGCAGGTGGCTTCGGCGGTGCCGGTGCAGGCGGCAACCGTGGCGGTGGCGGCTTTGGCGGATTCAACTTTGGCGGCGGTGGCGGCGGCGACTTCGGTGATATTTTCGAAGGTATTTTCGGTGGTGGCGGCGGTGGTCGATCACAACGAGGCGGGTTCGGTGGAAGATCTGCGCCAAAAGGCAGCAATAACCTTTACCGCTTAAAGGTTCCTTTTGTGGATGCCGCCACGCTTCATCCTCAACGAATTACATTGGGCGATGGCAAAACGATCGACCTCAAACTACCAGCCGGTGTCGAAAATGGTACTCAGATGCGTCTAGCGGGCAAAGGACAACCTGGCCCCGGTGGTGCAGGTGATGCGATTGTTACTATTGATATTCAGCCTCATGCGTTTTTCCAACGCAAGGATGATGACATTATTTTAAATCTGCCAATTTCGCTTGCTGAAGCCGTTGAAGGTGGGAAAGTAAAAGTCCCAACCGCAGAAGGTGCCGTCATGGTATCGATTCCAGCCGGTGCCAGCTCGGGAAAAGTCTTACGTCTTAGAGGCAAAGGCTTTCATAAGAAATCCGGTGGGCGTGGAGATGAACTAATCACTTTGATGATTACTATCCCCGAAAACGATAGCGACTTGAAGCAATTGATCCAAAAATGGGCAGGAAAAGAGTCCTATAATCCAAGAGCAGCTTTGGGGTTGTAATATCCTAACGATAGTAATGATGTCTAAGATTTTAAGACCGGTCGAGATGGCCGGTCTTAATATTTTGACAAAACAGAATAGAATAAGGGGTAAATCCCTCCTCACCCTGTTGTTATTGGACAATAAAATATTTTATTGAGATGAGGTCATTTCAATTCATCTGAATTGAATATTGTAAGTCATCAGGC
Source organism: Zymomonas mobilis (assembly GCF_006715975.1). Lineage (GTDB taxonomy): Bacteria > Pseudomonadota > Alphaproteobacteria > Sphingomonadales > Sphingomonadaceae > Zymomonas > Zymomonas mobilis_B. The sequence goes on from NZ_VFOF01000001.1 coordinate 1,827,993, forward strand.
TGTTGCCAAATAACTCTATTAAAAATAGTTTTTTCTTTTAGCACCAGTGCGGCGTGATTATCTCTTGTTTAATGATGAACGTTAAGAGACCATGCCGGCAATTATGACAGAAGAAAAACAAAACAAGTCGCCGGATCATAAACGACGCAAAAGATATCTATCCATTTTCAGGATTATAAAGCAGGTCATCAGCGGCGTGATTGGCAATGGTTTTCCCCATGCCGGTAATTTTGCCTATATGGCCTTGCTAACGCTTTTTCCTTTTATGATTTTGACCATTATCGTGGCCAGTGCCATTGGGCGCGGCACAGCTGGTTTTGCGGCTGTTCATTCTTTTCTTTCGGCCTTACCTCCAAATGTTTCTACACAGCTTAGTGGGCCTATTTTTCAGGTATTATCAGCGCGTTCTGGGTCTTTGATCTGGTGGAGTGCGATTGTCAGCCTATGGTCTGTCAGTGGGTTCATCGCCAGTATTCGAGAGCTTCTTTATCGAACCTATCACATGGAACCGCCCACGGCCTTTATCCGCTATCGTCTAGGCGCTATGGCTATCAATATCGGTGCGGTTTTGCTCCTGTTTATTATTTTATCGGTGCAGGTGCTTATTGCGACTCTTCAAAATATTTTTGCACAGCGTTTTGGCTGGGTCATGCAATATGCAAAGGATGCTTTGCCGCATATTAGCCTTTCCGATAATCTTAATCTGATAGATCAGCTTAATCTCATTGGCCTTACTAGTGATCGCATACATGCTTTTTTAGATCATATTACTGTATTTTCTATAGTATCTCGGATTGTTTCAGGTGGGCTATTATTTTGTGCCCTCTATATTTTGTTTTATTCGATCACCCCGCCCCAATATAGACAAGCCCGCTATTATAAATGGCCAGGGGCTTTTCTTACCGCTTTTTGGTGGCAGATGGTTACCATGATTCTGCCTATCGCTCTTAATAATATGTTGGATTATAACCGCAGCTATGGCGGGCTTGCGGGCTCGGTCATAGTTTTGATTTATTTCTGGATCATTGGACTGGGCTTGGTTGTCGGTATTCATTTGAATGCAACACTGGCATTTGACAGGGCAACCTCTGTTGCCCCAAAAAGTAGTAAATAATTTTGATAGACGAGGTATGTATGGCCGGATTGATGGATGGGAAAAGAGGACTGATCATGGGGCTTGCCAATGATCGTTCTTTGGCATGGGGAATTGCCTGCGCTCTTAAAGAGCAAGGTGCTGAACTGGCTTTCGCATATCAAGGCGATGCCTTAAAAAAACGGGTGCAACCGCTGGCAGAAAAGTTGGGATCAGATATTCTGATCGACTGTGATGTCAGTGATATGGCGGCAATTGATAACGCTTTTGATAATCTGGCAGAACGTTGGCCAACGATTGATTTTGTGGTTCATGCCATTGGCTTTTCTGACAAAAATGAACTGCGTGGTCATTTTGCAGATACCAGCCTTGAAAATTTCCAGATGACGATGACGATTTCTGCTTATTCCTTGATTGCGGTAACCAGAAAAGCCCGTGACATGATGCCAAATGGCGGTAGCGTTTTGACGCTGACCTATTATGGCGCAGAAAAAGTCATGCCGAATTATAATATTATGGGTGTTGCAAAAGCCGCCTTGGAAACCTCGGTAAAATATCTGGCTGCAGATCTTGGTGACCAGAATATTCGGGTTAATGCTATTTCGGCAGGTCCAATCCAAACGATGGCAGCCCGTGGCATTGGTGATTTTTCTTATATCCTGAAATGGAATCAGCTGAACACCCCATTGAAGCGGACGGTTTCGATCGAAGAAGTCGGGAAGTCATCGCTTTATTTACTGTCCGATCTGGCTTCAGGCGTTACGGGCGAAATTCATCATGTGGATGCCGGATATAATATTGTCGGTATGAAGCGCATTGATGCGCCAGATATTGTGCTCGCAAAATGAGTTTCAACAGCTTTGGTCACCTCTTCCGCTTTACCAGCTGGGGAGAAAGTCACGGCCCTGCCCTTGGTGCTGTGGTGGATGGCTGCCCGCCCGGATTGGCCTTGTCTGAAAAAGATATTCAGCCTTGGCTAGACCGCCGGAAACCCGGTTCTTCTCGCTTTACAACGCAGAGACGTGAAGCGGATGAAGTGAAAATTTTGTCAGGTGTTTTCGAAGGCCAGACAACTGGCACGCCAATCAGCCTGATGATTGAGAATACAGACCAGCGTTCCCGTGATTACAGTAATGTCGCGCAACAATACCGTCCGGCGCATGGTGATTTCGCCTATGATGCAAAATATGGTTTGCGCGATTATCGCGGTGGTGGTCGGTCTTCGGCAAGAGAAACAGCCGCCCGTGTTGCCGCCGGTGCTGTAGCAAGGCTAGTCATTCCGGAAGTGAAAATTCAGGGATATCTAGTTGAACTGGGCGGTGACAAAATTGATCGTCAGGCGTTTGATGAAGCAGAGATCAACAATAATCCTTTTTTCTGCCCTGATAAAAAGGCCGTCGAAAGATGGGAACAAATTGTCGATAATGCTCGAAAAGACGGCAATTCTGTTGGTGCCATTGTTGAATGCGTTGCAACGCAGGTAGCTGCAGGCTGGGGGGCGCCCCTTTATGCCAAACTGGATTCAGAATTAGCCGCAGCCTGTATGGGCATTAATGCTGTTAAAGGCGTTGAAATCGGCGATGGCTTTGATGCTGCACGGTCAACAGGACGCGATAACGCTGATGCGCTGCGCCCTGCCTTAGAAGGACATGGTCAGGCACGTTTCGTATCCAATCATGCAGGCGGTGTGACAGCTGGTATTGCGACAGGACAACCGGTTGTTATCCGCTGCGCATTAAAGCCGACCCCTTCTATTCTGTCACCCTTGCCATCGATCAATCGCGATGGTGAGGCGGTAGAGATCAGCACGAAAGGCCGTCATGACCCTTGTGTCGGTATTCGAGCTGTTCCTGTCGTAGAAGCCATGGTGGCATTAGTTTTGGCAGATCAAAAACTTTTGCATCGCGCCCAGACGGGTCGCTAATATTTCTTTCAAATATAAAAAAAGCCGGAAGTCCTAAAACCTCCGGCTTTTTTTATAGGTTTTGAGTGTAAGCTTAGATACCGCGTTTCAGGGTAATGAAGAAACGACGAGGTGCACCAGCCTGTAAATTCTGAGCATCACCACTGGCAACAAAGCCGGTTGTGCCGATGGTCGAAACATAACGCTGACCCGTCATATTGGTGACGTTACCAATGACCGTCCAGCCCTTCAGATAAGGCACTTCATCACCGAAGTGATAACCGATAGCACCGTTCAAGATATACTGACCGGGGACATGGACGCTGTTCACGGCATCAGCCAAACGATGCACCATAAAGGTACCACCGACCCGCATTAACAAGTGATGGTCGTCATAAACGATATCAGCTTTGAACATGTTCCGCGGAATACCGGGAACCCATTTATTTTTGGTATCGTAAAGAACCGAACCGTTTTCGCCCATTATATTATTGGCATAGGTTGCATGGGTATAAGAATACCCGGCCAAGACAGATAATGGCCGCAAAATGCGATACATGGCGGTGACATCAACGCCATAATTCTTCACACCGCCGACATTATAAACATTGATAGGGGCGTTAGCGCTTTTAGTCGAAGTCGCCAGCAGATTATTGGTTATATAGCTGTAATAGGCAGCAATGCTGGTCTGGAAACGACCTTCATGATACCGCATACCGATTTCATAATTGGTCGATTTTTCAGGCCGAAGCTTGTGATCGCTGGATAAATTATTGAAATTAGCCTGCGAGGTGGCTGCCAAAAGATTGGCATTCATCGCCTGCATATTTTCGGAATAATTAAAGAACAAATCGATGCGGCTATCCGGTTTCCACAAGATACCGAATTGCGGCAAGAACCAATCCGTTGAGTTCAGCTTGCCCGTTGCACGATTGTAATCGGAAAGATTACCGGCGGCTTTATTCTGGCTGGTGGTCTGGAATCCTTTCCATCCACCGGACAAAGTCACCTTACCAAAGTCCATGCGATCAGACACATAATACATCGTCGTTTCGGAACCGATGGTATGCGCCCATTGTGAACTGAAAGGATTGCTTTGATATTGCAAGATATTACGGGATGGCCCGCTTTGATTGGCGGCTAAATCGTAATAATCAGTGGCCTGATGGCTCGTGCTGGATTCATACCAGCCACCGGCTTCCAAATGGTTTTTGAAGATTGAGAAATCATGATCCCATGCAACATGACCGGTAACGCCACCACGATTCTGGGTCGAGGTCACGCCCATAACGGATAATGAAGAGCCGCCCGGGGTTGCAACATAAGGATTATACATCAAATCCTGACCATATTCGCGGTTGTAATAACCAGTCAGGTCAACACTGATTTCTTTGGTCACATGCCGTTTGAAATGCAGACCACCAATATAATCACGTCTTAAAGTCGATGCACTGTAATAGGTGTCATTGACCGAATTGTAAGGCGATGGATAAGCATTGCTGCCATTCTGGTAGGCTGTTCCCATTTGCTGGGCGACATCCCAGTTATGGGTATAATCGGTATCGGTGCCCAAGCCTTTTTGCATGTCATAACTACTATTCATGTAGTTATTTTCACGAAGGCTGGAATAGTCGAAGAAGACACCGACTTCGCCATCATAGCCATCATGCAGATCCTGCGTGATTTTGGCGTTGACCTGATGCTCTTTTTCTTTACCCCAACCGCGGCTTTTACCGCTGGTTAAATAGCCATAGCTGAAAGATCCGCGCAAACCGTTTCCGGTGACGTCACCGCTTTCAACACGGGCAAAGCCACGCCATGTATTGTTAGAGCCATAGGTGCCTGAACCGACGATATCGAGTTTATCACCCGGACGGTGTGATGCGAACTGAACCGAGCCACCGACATTATTATTAGCCGCTAAACCAAGGCTGCCCGTCGAGGAATTGACCGTCACGCTGTCGATATTTTCAGGCATGATCATCCGGTTGATCGACAAGCCATTGCTGCTGTCCATCATATTACCAAGAGGCACACCATCAATCGTAAAACCGATCTGATCCTGTGAAAAGCCACGGATAGTCAGGTTACTGGATTTTTCATCCAGACCGAAAGAGTCAGCAGACTGGAAATTAACACTTGGCAAGGTGGCCATGACACTGAGTGCGGATGTACCAGGGGTCATCCGGCTGAAATTGTCTTGTGTTATAGTTATTTGCTGGCGGGTTTGTCCAAAACCGATATTGGCAATATCATCCCGTCCGACCCGACGGCTGATTAAGCCACCAGCGCCATCATCTTTGGCGGGCGGTTGCGTGATATCGACTTTCCGAAGCATGGGTCTATCAGGCACAGGATGCGAAACAGCGGTCGGCGTCTGGCCTCTTGTGCCGGCACCGGTTGTTTGCGCGGGCGCCGGATAAGCAGCGGAAGATGGCGGATTGCCCGTAGGATTATTCGGTTTCTTATATTGAACCCCCTGCGCGTAAGCTGATTGCACACAAGCAAGAAGGGCGGTACCTGCCAGTAACTGACAAAAATATCTTGTCATTCATCCTCTCCTTTACCGCAATATGACCGGATTTTTCCGGTTCCTGCAGATATTCTTTTAGTCTTTTTATTGTATCCAAGAGAATGGATGGATGACATTATCAGACCACCCCATTTCATTCCCCTGATAGATAACTGAAACGTCCTGTTCTGTAGGCTATATTAGCGAAAAAGCAAAAGCCTAACAGCGAACAAAATGTCCAGTGACAATTTGTTATAAAGCTGTGCTGTGATGTCTACATAGCTGTTATTAGGCTTGATAGCTTTAAAATATCTTAAGACTATCCCCTAATTGTAATCTGATGAGCAGATTCTCTAAGAAATCTGGCATAACAGCCACACATCCAGCCGTTTGACGACCAAAAATACGACAATGTAGGAAAATCGCACTGCCTAAATAGGGAAAAGCCGGTCGGTCGTTATAACCAAGCGTGATAATAATGTCGTAGAGAGAATCTTGACGCCACAAAGACTCAGCTGACCCTGAAAAAGGCAAAGTCACGGGTCGGTTATAGCAGGGATATTGGCTGTCATCGCACCAACCATCATTGGGACGAATCCAGCGCCATGGGATTTTGATATCCTGAACATTAAAAGGCGGATGAGCGGCGGTATTAAAACGGTCAGGCCGTAATAACGCTCCCCGAATAGGCCAACATCCAAGCGGGGTTTTATTGTCCCCTTCCCGTTTAGCCTCCGCTGCGACAACCCCGTTTTTCCCCAAGGCGCAGGAAGTCTGATAGCATTGACCCTTCCGGTTTTCGGTCAGGATTCGAGACTGACTGTCGATGTAGATTTCTACCATTATCGGGAAGAATGCCTTCTATTATCCTGCAACATTACGAGCTGTTTATTAAAATACCCCAAAATCTATTCAAGCACCGTTTAGAAACTAGCTGATTAAAATAAAGGTAGCGTTAAAAGATTAACGCTACCTCAAAATAGTTTAATTTAGAAAACGACTATCTTTTAGAAGCCTTCAAGAACGATCTTGCCTTTACTATGTCCCGCTTCGATAAATTGATGCGCCTGTTTAAGATTTTTGGCGTTAATAACCCCTAAATTTTTTGTAAGGGTTGTTCTGATGCACCCTTCATCCACAAGATCACTTAACTTATTCAAAATGGAATGCTGCTCGGACAAATCGGCAGTTTCAAACATTGAGCGGGTGAACATACATTCATAATGAAGAGACAAAGATTTTGCCTGAAAAATATCAATATTCAGGAGTCCCGGCTCATCAATCAGAGCAAAACGGCCTTGAGGTGCCATCAATTTGGCAGCTTCCTCAAAATGTTGATCGGTATGATTGGCTGAAAAAACAAAAGGTAGAGCGCCTTTGTTAAGTGCCTCTATCTGGGGAGATAAGGCTTTACTATGATCGATAACATAATGAGCGCCCATCATAGTAACCCATTCACTGCTTTCTGGTCGGGAGGCCGTGGCGATAACCGTTGCATCGCTTAACTGGCGCGCTAGTTGAATTGCGATCGAGCTGACACCACCACTGCCGCCGATAATTAAGATAGCGGGTTTAATACCGGCAACAGGTTGATGGATATTAAGCCGGTCGAATAAAACTTCCCAAGCGGTAAGTGTGGTTAACGGTAAGGCCGCCGCTTCTGCCCAGTTAAGGCTTTTGGGTTTTTTGCCTACAATTCGTTCATCGACAAGCTGAAATTCTGCATTACTGCCGGAGCGATTCAAAGTCCCTGCATAGAAGACTTCATCGCCCACTTTGAATAATTGTGCCTCATCGCCCGTTTCGACGACAACACCCGCAGCATCCCATCCTAAAATTTTCCATTCTTCCCCTGCCTTAAGAGGCATCTTCTGTCTTACTTTTGCATCAACCGGATTAACGGAAACCGCTTTTATCTCGATTAATAAATCACGGCCTTTGGATTTTGGCCTAGGAATCTCGATATCCACCAAGGAGTCAGGCTCTGTAAGGGAGAGCGGTTTTTGATAGCCAACTGCACGCATAATGTATTCCTTTTACAGTTTGAGGCTATCAATATCTATCTTACCTTCATAAAGAACAAGAACGCACATAAAAGGCCTATAGTATCTAAAAGGATACTGTAAAAGGAAATGATAATGCCTCGTATCCGACATAAAAGCTTTGAATGTAACGCGGGTTGCCCCGTGGAAGGGACGCTCAATTTGATTGATGGCAAATGGAAAGGCGTTATTCTCTATCATCTTTTTGAGAAAACATTGCGTTTCAACGAGTTACGCCGCAGACTTCCTGATATTACGCAGCGTATGCTCACCAAACAATTAAGAGAATTAGAGAAAAATAATCTAATTATCCGAACCGTTTATCCTGTCATTCCGCCCAAGGTTGAATATAGTTTGTCTGAATTGGGGCGTAGTCTTGAGCCTGTTATAGCGGCGCTTAAAACATGGGGTGACCGATATTTGAGCAGTAATGAGGTATAGATCGGAAGATGATAAGAGCCTCCAAAGGATTGTCTCTGCTAGGCCTTATCATTACCCCTTGAATAACAGATATGCGGCCATATTAAGAATGTAGCAAGGCAGCCAACACATCACCGCATATCCAAGATTAGAGAGCCTATTTTTTTATAGTTGATGACCGCTACGGTCGCGCTTGGTTTCAAGATAGGCCTGATTATGGGGATTGGGTTCGATTTTCAAAGGCAATCGTTCGACAACGTCAATGCCTGCGTTTTTGAGCCCCTGAACCTTATCGGGATTGTTGGTCAGCAATCGGATTTGTTTCACTTCTAATTCCTGCAACATTTGGGCAGCGAGCCTGAAATCACGGGCATCATTGACAAATCCCAATCGAACATTGGCATCTACCGTATCGAAGCCCTGATCTTGCAAGCTATAGGCGCGCAATTTGTTGATAAGTCCGATACCGCGCCCTTCCTGCCGTAAATAAAGCAGGATACCATAGCCGGAATTATCCATAATCCGCAAAGCCTGATGAAGCTGGGGGCCGCAATCGCATTTAAGCGATCCGAAAACATCGCCGGTTAAACATTCGCTATGCAGACGAACAACGGGTGGCTGTCCATCAGGATGACCGATAATGACGGCCACATGTTCAACAGCATCGGCATTATTTCGAAAAGCGACGATCTGACTGTTTTCGATCGCTTTACCATGATCGCCCAAGGAAATCGGCAACCGCGCTCTTGCTGCGATATAGACGCCCTGCCCTTGGAAAAAATCGACAATGTCTTCAGCGGGCACCGTTAAAAGCGCCTGATTGGAGTTACCTTCCTGCACAAAGAAAGCCGGTAAAAGACCCGCCATTCTGGCTAAATCTAAGGCAGAGGCCGCAGCTTGTTTGGCAGGAGTTTTTCTAACTTTGAAGGGGCCTTTCATAGGCTTTTCAAGATCCATAGAAGGATCAGCCAAAGCCAAAGCCGAAGAACAGTCAATCCAAGGCGTTCTGGCCAAGGTCACTGGCTGTTCAGGCGTGGCGGCTTCTTTGTCATTAGCGAGATTCAAGATGGCTGCCCGTGCCGCCGAAAGGAGCACATCTGCTTTTTTATCTGGATCAAAGACTTTTAACCGCTGATCGTCTGCCCGTTCGATAGCCAGCAAACTTAAGACATTTTCCTTATCCGCTATTGAGATAGGCCAGCCTCGACGCAAGGCATCAATGGCCTGTGCGATGACTATCGCTTTACGATCCTCAACCATTAAAATTAAACTCCGTTAGCAGAGGAACATGATCAGAAGGTTTTGTCCAACTGCGGCAAGATTCATAAACTTTATGGGCGACAAGATTTTCTAAGAGAGAGGGGCTTGCCCACATATGGTCGAGACGCCTGCCCCGATCAGATTTCGTCCAGTCTTTCGAACGATAACTCCACCATGTATATAAACGGTTGGGCGCTGGGTGAAAATGCCGGCCAAGGTCTATCCAGTTATGGCTGGATTGCAGACGTGTGAGATGATCGACCTCTATCGGGGTATGGCTGACCACTTTTAAAAGCTGTTTATGGCTCCACACATCAGATTCCAAAGGCGCGATATTAAAATCACCAACCAGAATAGTCGGTTTTTCCAAATGGGATGACCATTCGATCATACGGCTTATAAAATCGAGTTTTTGACCAAATTTAGGATTAAGATCCCGATCGGGAATATCACCGCCGGCTGGAATATAAACATTTTCGAGGCGCACACCATTTTCAAGCGTGATGCCTATATGGCGGGCTTCCTGATTATTTTGCCAATCATGACGGGTCATATCAGAAGGAGAAAAAGCAATCCGGCTGAGAATGGCTACGCCATTATATCCGGGTTGGCCATGCACGGCCTGATGAATATAGCCGAGATCATGGAAAAGACCGGACGGGAAAACATCATTTGTTGCCTTGGTTTCTTGCAAACAAAGAATATCCGGCTGTTCTTCTTTCAAGAAACGCTCAACATGCACCAATCTGGCACGTACTGAATTGATATTCCATGAGACTATACGCAAAATATTTCCTGCCATTTATGACCAACAGAATACCACGTTATGGCGTCTTGTGACGTGAAAGACAGCCTTTATCCGGCCAGTATTCAGCTAAAATGGGCATGATTTAAGCATAGAGAATGCTTGCCTAGCAAGCGGATATTCATATAGATTTTTCAACAAGATAAAAAAAGGCCCTCGCTTCGGGGGCGTGAAGCGAGGGCTGACCTACATATTGGTCACGCGAGGTGGCCTAGGCTGACAGACAACAGGGGGGAATTCTGCCAGCGGATTGACCACAGAAAAGTCACTACACCTTAAAAGCTGTCACTAAGATGAATAAAAGACAATCTTTTATTTAAATTTTCCAAATTTTTGCCGTTAATATATATCCTTAAATTTTACATATAAAAAAAATACAAAAATTATCTAAAATTAGACATCTAATTTCAAAAATATAGTTTGGAGTTAAGTCCTTTTAATAAGGCAATAAAAATCCTTGGATTTAGCGGTCAAGGATGTCAAAAGATAAGAATAGGCTTTCTGGATTATCCATTTTCATATTAAATATATTTATTTTTAAAATATAAACGAAAGTGAAATAATTTTATTATATTTTTATATTTTTGAAAATAATGTTTATTTTTTAATAAAAATACCAATATTTTTATTAGTTAAAAATAAATGGAAAAAAGATGAAAATAAAAACCACCAAAGAGATAAAAAGTATACTTTTGAACATGGTCGATATTCTTATCGAGAATAAAGACTATTGTCGGGGAAGAATTCTTTATCACTTTGCGGATAAAATCGAGAAAGAGCCTAACTACACCCGCCAGAACATAAAAAAATTATACGGGCATTTTGGCAATTTTTTTGACCTTGAAAATAATAATGAGTTCAAAATATTAAAAGATAGGCTTCACGCCTTCCTGTTCAGGGATTTCCAATTGGTTACCCAAACAGCCCATTCTGACGTGATACAGGAAGAATATAAAATGAAACCACTTAATCAGGACAACAAAAGCCCCATCTCGCCAGTCAATGCCGTAATAAACCGCATTGCGAAAATCAAAAATGACGTTCGCAGAACATATTCATTTCTTTTTAAAAAATAGCCTTTAGCGAGGGCCATTATTGCCGCGAGGATCATTCCAGCGGAACATATTGTTCGAAACAGGTTGATTAAACTTTTGTTCGGACAAAATAATTTGCGAGCGGTTATTCTGGGCATCAATAACCGTCCAGCCCATTAACATTAATTGTGCTGGTGCCGAGCGATCTCGTTGGAAATCAATCGCAATCGTTCCGAAATCAGGATGTTTCGGATCACGACCGGTAATGATAATATTTTTGCCGTCATCGGATGTCAGCGTCGCATAGCCAGCGATATCCTTTGAAGGATCAATCAAAATAGATAACGGGGAATCCCCGATCGGCCAGCGAGAAACCTGCCTGACCGAATAATCGATCATCACCAAAGCTTTACCGTCCCCGACGACGAGTAAGGGCACATCTTTTTGATATTGGAAACGGATTAAGCCCGGCTTTTTCAGGGTTAAGTTTCCTTCAAGCGCCTGCCCGTTTCTATCCACCTGAATAAAATGAGCGGTCATGGTAGAAACTTCCCGCAGATGTTTTTGTATCTGCGGAAAAATAGTAGAAGAGGCTTCATTTGCAGGCGCGGCCATCGCCGGAAGCCCTGATAGACAGAAGCCTGCTGTCAAAAACGTGGCAGCAACAGCCTTGCAAAAAAACCGTTTTGAATTTGACCGAACCAACTCTTCCACGTTTTTCTAACCCTTCAACGATAAAAGATTAAAGACCTTTATCTTTCTTGCTCATGAGCAGAATTCAGGTGAACTCAACGTTAATTAGCTACAGTAACGAAACAAGTTCATCCGCCTGAATAAGCACTTCCCGCCGTCCGACATGGTCAGCCGCCGAGACGATCCCTTCTTTTTCCATACGTTCAATTAAGCGAGCCGCATTATTATAGCCAACTCGTAATTGGCGTTGGAGCCAACTGGTTGAAGCTTTTCGGCTTTCGACAACCAACTGGACAGCATCGCGATACCGTTTTGTTTCGGGATCATGGTCGCCATCAGGTTGGCCTTCGAGTTTATAGCCACCATCTGCAGGTTCTTCTGTGACTGAAGAAATATATTCCGGCGTGCCTTGCTCCCGCCAATGATCGGCAACGGCCTGCACTTCGCCATCACTGACAAAAGGACCGTGAACACGTAAGACCTGTTTTCCACCCGGCATATAGAGCATGTCACCCTTGCCCAAAAGCTGTTCAGCTCCCTGTTCACCGAGAATAGTGCGGGAGTCGATTTTGGACGTCACCTGAAAACTGATACGGGTTGGCAAGTTGGCTTTAATCACACCCGTAATAACGTCAACGGAAGGCCGCTGCGTTGCCATAATGAGATGGATACCGGCGGCACGGGCTTTCTGTGCCAAACGTTGGATAAGATATTCAACTTCTTTACCTGCCGTCATCATCAAATCGGCCAATTCGTCAACAACGATAACGATTTGCGGCAAAGGTTCATATTCTAAGGTTTCATCTTCATAAATCGGCTGGCCGCTGACCTTGTCATATCCGGTTTGCACCTTGCGGCTAAGCGGTTCGCCTCGAGCCTGTGCTTCTTTCACTTTTTGATTGAAACCGGCAAGGCCACGAACACCGGCAGAAGCCATCATCCGATAGCGTTCTTCCATCTGCTCAACAGCCCATTTCAAAGCCCGAACGGCTTTTGCCGGTTCGGTCACAACTGGAGAAAGAAGATGGGGAATGCCGTCATAGATAGAAAGTTCCAACATCTTTGGATCGATCATGATCATGCGGCATTGATCGGGTGTCAGGCGATATAACAATGACAAAATCATGCAGTTGATACCAACCGATTTACCAGAACCGGTAGTACCCGCAACCAGAAGATGAGGCATTGGCGCAAGATCGGTAATAACTGGGTCACCAGCAATATTTTTACCGAGGATTAGAGGTAATGACCCTTGCTGGTTGTCATAGACTTCTGATCCAACCAACTCCCGAAGCGAGACCATATCTCTTTTGGGGTTAGGTAATTCGATACCAATAACCGTCCGCCCCGGAATAACCGCAATACGGGCGGATTCAGCCGACATATAACGTGCGATATCATCCGCCAGAGCGATAACGCGGCTGGCTTTGATACCAGCGTCGGGTTCCAGTTCATACATGGTAACCACGGGCCCCGGACGGATTTCTACAATCTGGCCACGGACATGAAAATCTTGAAGAACGGTTTCTAGCAACCGAGCATTACGTTCCAAGGCGTCATGATCAACTGCATGCACAGAATGAACCGGAATTTCCTGTAAAAAGTCGATGGTAGGTAAGGCGTAATTTGTTTGCTCGTGGGGTGTTTTTCTTTTGGCTGGATCACTGGAATCTATTTTGGGTGAATAGGTCGTAATAATTGGGCGAGAATCCGATTTTTCGACTGTTTTTTCTTCCTCGGCGAGGATTTCTTCCAGTTCAATATTCTCCACTTCCTTGCTGCCGCCTAAGCTGGGGGAGAATAAAGGTTCCTTAGAAGCTATCCGTTCATTTGAAGCCGGTTGATTATTTTTAGCTGATGATTTTTGCTTTTCTGTTTTCTTCGAACGGAAACGTAAGCCAGAAAAGACGCGACGTAAAATCGCCTTTTCATAGGCATCAAAGCCCAATCCCCATAACCAGACAGCACAACCGCCTGCCAAGCAAAGACAAAACGCAAAACCATGGATAGCGGAAGAAAAGGAAGGCGAAAAAAATGACTGTATTTTATACGTAACCGCGTTGGTTAATAAGCCAATACCGCCGCCCCATCCGGCGGGTAAGCCGCTTTGGCTGTCATTCATTAAACCAGCCGAAGCGGAGACCAGCATTATGCCTAAAATCATAAAAGCAATATGCCGGAAAGGATGCTCTTGCTGCACATTACGCCATAGGCGAAAAGCAATTACCAGCATCGGGGGCAAAACCATTAAAACAGGCAGCCCGATAAAGCTTAGCAAAAGATCCGAAAACCATGCCCCGATATCGCCCGTAATATTACGAGCAGGCCCTGCGGCGGCAGTATTAAAGGCAGGATCAGTTGAATTATAGCCCATTAAGGCAGCAAAAAGAAAAGCCGCACCGGCAAATAAAGCAACCGCCATAATAAAGCTGGCGCTGCGTGCCGTTACATGACGCATCCGTGCTTGCCATTCCGATCCGGTTATTTCGGAAATGATGCCTGTGGCCATAGATGAATTCAACCTCGATTTTTAAAATTGCGAATGATGTAGCCTAGCAGAAATATACATTTCATCCGGCCTTCAATAGAAATTTTTCAAGCCTTTATGCTTGATATATCTTATCTCAAAATCAACTAACATTATCACTGAATAACTATAAAATAATAGCCATATCAAATTTAACGATTGTTTCCTTTTTCCTTTTAAAAAACTCTATATATGACAGGCTATATAACAGTAATGATATAAAAATTTATCTTTACCAGTTAGTAATATTACATAGTTATCATATAAAAAAATTTGATAAAGATTAGCTATAAAACAATCATTTTAGAATAAATTTCCTTACTATATTCTGGATATAATAAACAGCTTGCCACGTTCTTCATAGACTGGACTGTTTTTGTATAAGCATCACGCTATAGGATAGGAAGCTGCCAGCAGGAGAAATCACCATGCATTTAAAAGCGGATGTTTTGATATTGGGTGGCGGTTTTGCCGGTATGGCGCTCGCTGTTGCCCTTGATCGTTACAAAATCTCTTCTGTGGTGGTGGATACATCCGATCCTGTCAAAATGCTGGAAAAGAACTTTGATGGACGAACCACGGCTATCGCCAGTTCTTGTTGGAAATTATTACAAGCTATCGGTTTAGACAGTCTTCAAGATAAAGGCTGCCCCATTCAAACCGTTCGTGCAAGCGACCAGCTAAAAACGCCTGACCTGTGCTTCAAATCATCAGAATCTACCGGCCCGTCGGGCTATATGTTGGAAAATCGTTATTTGCGGCAGGCGCTTTATGAAGCAACTTTGGCAGCCGAGCATGTCACCTTATTACAGCCAGCCCATGCGGTGGAAGTAGAACGTCATCATGATGGTGTTTCTGCGACATTGGAAGATGGCAGAAAAATAACAGCCCCCTTGCTTGTCGGTGCCGAAGGGCGAGGCTCTCCCACGCGTCAAGCGGCGGGCATAAATTTAACGCGCTGGAATTATAATCATGCCGCCGTTATCAGCACACTGTTTCATGAAAAGCCCCATCATCATATCGCGCATGAGATTTTCTATCCCAAAGGACCGATTGCCCTTTTACCGATGCAGGATGAAGAGGGTCGCCATCGTTCTGCGTTAGTATGGACAGTGCCTCGCCAAGAAGCCGAGGCCGTCAAAAACTTACCTAAACAGCCTTTTTTGATAGAAGTATCGCGTCTGACAGGCGATATCTTGGGCGAGCTGGACTTCGCATCCCAGCCGGTCGCTTATCCTCTCTCTTTTCAATTCAGCTCGAAAATGACGGATCTTAGACTGGCATTAATTGCGGATGCTGCCCATGGTATTCACCCGATCGCTGGACAAGGTTTAAATTTGGGCTTGCGCGATGTCGCCGCCTTAACAGAAGTCTTAGTTGAAGGGCGACGGCTCGGCATGGATTTGGGCGATGCTATATTATTAGAACGCTATGAACGGTGGCGTAGCCTTGATAATTTTACTATCGCAGCAGGCACGGATGCCCTTGTCCGTTTGTTTTCTGTGCCAGGGCCAATGGCTTCTTTTGTCAGAAGGATCGGTTTTAAATTTATTAACCGCCTAGACTTTATCAAAAGCTTTTTTCTAGCCGAGGCACGTGGGGACAGTGGTAAATTACCGCGTTTATTAACGGGTAATAGCCTTTAAAAATACAGACCGGCCCTGTTACGAATCCCGTAATCAGGCCGGTTTGTTTTTAATGAAGCGTCATTCTTTTATCTTCGCCTTGCTGATGACCAAAGAAGTTAAGCGCACTCATTAAGAGCCCTGCCCGTTCTGTTAGATCAGTGCTTTCCAGCAAAGCTTGTTTGATAGCGGTATCGAAAGGTGAAAGCTGGATGATGTTATTCATCAAAGATTCGTCATCCAATTGGTCGGCAGATTGCCAATCAATATTCAGGCCTTGTGTTTGAGCAAACCAATGCGCCCTTTCTTCAATCTGGCACCGAAGTGCTAGATCGAGCGGGCTTGGCATTTTTTTGTCATCAAAGCCTTCAAGCGTGGCCTCTACCTGACGAAAAGGTGTATCTGACTCTACTTCATTCACGAGATTAAAACGGCTGATACCTTCTAGCACAAGGTTGAAGCAGCCATCATCCAAAGCTTCGACATCGGTAATCTGGCCGACACTTCCAACGGAATAAAGCGGGGTTTCGCGTTTCAGGCTTTCTCCAATACCCAGACGTGGCTGAATAATGCCAATTCTGCGATCACGGACAAGCGCATTTGAAACGAGCGTTCGATAGGGCATAGCAAAGACATGCAAAGGCAGTACCGAACGCGGAAACAGAACGATCCCCGGCAATGGAAAAATAGGTATTGTAAAGGTCTTTATAGTCATTAGCGAAATAATACAGCTGACAAACGACGCCGCTGGGCTGCCACCCAAGGGTCTTCAATGCCAACAACCTCAAAAAGTTGAAGAAGTTTAGTGCGTGCTGCCCCCTCATTCCAGTCACGATTATGTGCCAGAATAGCCAATAATTGATCAGCCGCACCGTCCCGATCACTAACAGCTATCAGATCACAAGCCAGTGCGAAACGGGCTTCATCATCATCCGGATAGTTTTCAACCTTGGCACGCAGGTTTTCGAGCTGGTCAACATTAACAGACATCGCCTGTTTTGCCAAAGCCAGTGCAGTATCGGCGCGGTGGATATCCGGTTTGTTTTTCATTTCTTCGGGCAAAGCTGCCAGTAAGGCTTCTGCTTTTTGAAGCTGCCCTGCCAAAATAAGCGCCCGCGCATATGAGCCCGCGACCACAGCATCTTCCGGTGTCATATCATAGATCTGACCGAAAACAGCGACAGCCGTCTCTGCATCACCATCTTCAAGCGCTTTATTACCTATCGGCAGCAGTTGTTCGATATCACCCGAAATGTCGTTATCGGCAACAACTGGTAGCTGTTTTAATAATTGATCGAGAGCTTCTTTAAGCTGCTGTTCGCTATTGGCCGGAGTCAGGTCAGCAACCAACTGCCCTTGGAATAAGGCATAAACGGTAGGAACCGATTGCACCCTTAGCTGATCTGCGATGATTTTATTTTCATCGATATCGAATGTGCATAAAACAACGCCCCTGCTGGCGTAGCTTTTGGCCAAATTCGCCAGCATCTCCCCGAATGTTTTACAAGGGTTAGACCATGCTGCTGTAAAATAAAGCAGAACAAGCTTTGTCTCGGATGGCTCAACCGCTTCACGACGAAACTTCTCAATCGCTTTTTGATCAGTGCTGCTTAGTCCTAATGTTGACACAATCAGCGTCCTTTTTATTACCCGTTCATTGTGTATTTATGTGGGGAAAGAAAAGAAATTGCCAACCCCCGCCCAGGCTTGATTGGGGATGAAATTATCAATGCGGTTATCTTTGAAATAGATATGTTTTCAAAGGACCCCGATCAAATTCCAGCAATGTCTTTTCCAAAAAGGCGATAGGGTTATCCTGCCTTGTTCGCGATGATTTTTCATAAGTTATAAGCGATTTTAAGATAACCAATTGATCTTGCTAACAAATGGACATTCGTTACAGGAAAAGGCTAGTAGAAGAATAACAAGAACGATAAGACCGGCTGCGTTTTATGCCGGAGCTATCTTGATCCAAATAACCATTCCGGCTTCGTCCGATTACATCTAACGAAAGATCGAACATGACAGATGCAGAGATATTAGCTGAATTCCGCGATGCGGGTGCCTTATTGGAAGGTCATTTTATTCTTTCATCCGGTTTAAGATCGCCTCGTTATCTGCAATGCGCCCGCGTTTTGATGAATCCGGCACGGGCTGGACGGCTTGCTTCCACTTTGGTGTCACGAATCCCTGACAGCCTGAAACAGGAAATTTCTGCCGTTATTTCTCCTGCCATGGGTGGCATTATCATCGGTCAGGAAGTTGCCCGTGCGTTGAATGTCGATGCCATGTTCATGGAACGCCCAACCGGTGTTTTTGAACTGCGTCGCGGTTTCTCCATCACCGAAGGTCAAAAAATCTTGATGGTAGAAGATGTCGTCACGACGGGCTTGTCATCACGTGAAACAATCAATGCGATAGAAAAGGCTGGCGGCAAGGTTATTGCGGCGGCTTCTTTGGTAGATCGTTCTAATGGGAAAGCGGGCTTTGATGTTCCCTTCTTTCCCTTGCTGAAACTGGATGTCCCGACCTATGCTGTCGATGAGCTTCCCCCGGAACTGGCCGCGATTCCTGCGGTAAAACCCGGCAGCCGGGCTAAGCCCGCTTAAAATTAGGCTCAAGAGGACGAAATGACTAAGAGAATAAGGCTTGGGGTCAATATTGACCATGTTGCCACTATTCGTAATGCCCGTGGTGGAGAACATCCCGATCCGGTAAGAGCCGCTCAATTGGCGGCTCATGCGGGTGCCGATGGTATTACTACCCATCTTCGGGAAGATCGCCGTCATATCAGCGATGATGATCTGAATAATCTGGAGAAAGGGATTACTCTTCCCTTGAATCTGGAGATGGCAGCAACAGAAGAAATGCTGGAGATAGCTCTCCAACATCGTCCACATGCCGTATGCCTTGTTCCTGAAAAGCGTGAAGAGCAGACGACCGAAGGCGGTTTGGATGCCGCTGGCCAGATCAATACGTTAAAGCCGATTGTTGAAAAGCTAACGGCTGCGAGTATTCGGGTAAGTTTGTTCATTGAACCCGACGAAACCCAAATCAAAGCGGCAAAGGCGCTGAATGTGCCTGTTATCGAGCTTCATACCGGCCATTATGCCAATAGCGTTAATGAAGAGCTTGCCTCTGAACTGATTCGCATAGAGCAAGCTGCTAAGCTTGCAAAAAGCCTGAATATCGAAGTTCATGCGGGTCATGGGCTGACATATGAAAATGTGATGCCGATTGCAGCATTAGATGAAATCGCCGAATTGAATATCGGGCATTTCCTGATCGGTGAAGCAATTTTCATAGGGCTGGAAGCCAGTATCAAGCGGATGCGCTATCTGATGGATGCCGCGCGTGCTGAAGATAAGCTTGATTTCTTGGTTAAACATATTCCCCTATGATTATAGGCATTGGCACAGATCTTTGTAATATTGATCGTATCGCGACCATTCTTGATAAAAAGGAAAGCGGGCGTTTTTTAAAACGCCTGTTTTCTTGTGAAGAAATTGAAGCATCCTCGGCTTTTTCAATGACAAAGGCCGGTTTTTTTGCCAAACGCTTTGCAGCGAAAGAAGCTTTTGTAAAAGCTTTGGGGACGGGCTTTCGCCATTCGATATCTTTTCAAGATATCAGCATATCGAATGACAAGTTAGGCGCACCACGTCTTAATATATCGGGAAAGGCTGCGCTTTTACTTGAGGAAAAGAAACCGCCACGGCATAACATCTCCATTCATCTTAGTCTGAGTGATGACCAACCGTGGGCATTAGCTTTCGTTGTAATCGAAGCCTACCCTGAATAACTTCAATGATATAATTAACCTGACTCAAAAAGGTAAAAGCCTGAATGAATCACGATAAAAGTTTAGACAACGGCGAGATGAGCCAGTCACCAGAGGACATGCCAAAAAAATTCAATTTATGGCATGAGATCAAAGGCATTTTTTATATTTTACTTTTAGTCGGTATCGTTCAGAGCTTTCTAGTAAAACCTTTCTACATTCCGTCAGAATCAATGATGCCGACCTTGTTAAATGGGGATCGTTTGGTCGTTTCCAAATATCCTTATGGTTGGTCTTATGCGTCACCGATTTTTCATTTTCTGCCTTTTTTCCATGGTCGGCTTTTTGGCCATATGCCAAAACGAGGCGATGTTGTTATCGTTGTGCCGCGTGGTCAGAAAAGTGATTATATCAAACGCGTTATCGGTTTACCGGGTGACACACTTTCGGTTGAGAATGGTATTCTGATTATTAATGGTAAGCCCGTTAAACGGAAAATGATGGCACCGGCCATGATTCCGATAGATCAGAACATGCCTTGCGAAAGCAATGGTTACCTCGCCATGGAGCAGGTGACGAAAGATGGGCGGCTTTATTGTAAAATGCCACGCATCGAGGAAACTCTACCGAATGGCGTTCGTTATGAAACCTTGGATCTGGGGTACATCCCGCAGGCAGATGACTATGGACCGGTCACAATTCCGGACGGTTATGTCTTCTTGATGGGTGATAATCGCGATCAATCGGCAGATAGTCGTTTCCCGTTGGAAGAGCATGGATTAGGTGGCCCCGTTCCGGTCGAAAGTCTGGGGGGACGAGCCGAATTCATTACTTTTTCACTGGATGGCTCTGCTAAACTTTGGAATCCGCTGAGCTGGTTTAAATCTTTCCGTGCCGGTAGAAGTGGTGTCAATCTTCATCCAACCGCAGCCAAACCATAAGGTTTTTAAATGCCGGAAACAAAGAAGCGACCACCGGAAAAGCCCGGTCCTAGTGATCTCTTCCATGATTTCACGACGCGGGAATTTAAAAAGGCCGCAGTCTGGATTTCAATGGCGGGAGGTGCAGCATTGCTTTGCCTCCTTATCCAGCCGATCCTTCTTATCATTGCCGGTCTGGTTTTTGCTTCTCTATTGGATGACGGCACGCGCCTGTTAGGCCATGTCCTAAAAATAGGACGTGGATATAGATTGGCGATCGTCTGCATCTGTGTAGCTATTTTTCTGGCATTCACTTTATATCTGGCGGTCTATCAATTAGGCGGCCAGCTGGATGCTTTGCAGTCCACTTTATCCACTCAATTTATTCATATTCGCGACTGGTTAGTCAGCAATGGGTTGATGTCGCCCCATGTTTCCAGCAGCGATATTGCCCAGCGGCTTTTTGGTTCATTCGGTGAAGTGAGCGCCTTTGTTGGCAACGCCCTTGGTGCGGTCTCTGGCGGGGCGATGATTTTAGTCATTGGTATTTTTGTTGCCATTGAACCGCATCTTTACGAACGGGGCTTTGCATGGATGATCCCGATTGCCAAACGCCCAGATTTTTACCGTATCTTTAATATCGCCAATAATAACTTACGGCGGTTAATGGCCGGACGCCTTCTAGGCATGGCGATAGAGGGCGTAGGAACGTGGTTGCTGTTATTGGCTACTGGCGTCCCAATGGCAACACTTTTGGGCTTGTTGACGGGCTTGCTGGCGTTCCTGCCTAATATTGGCGCGTTGATATCAGGTCTGTTGATATGTTTGGTTGGATTTAGCCAGAACGTTCAGACCGGTCTTTGGGCTATGGGTGTCTATGCCATCGTGCAAATGATTGATGGCTATCTGATTGTGCCTATCGTTGCACGCCGCTCTGTCAACCTACCTCCGGCCTTGGAATTAGGCGCCCAGATTTTGCTAGGCGCTCTTTTTGGCGTGATGGGGTTGGCTTTGGCTGACCCGCTCGTTGCTATCGCGAAGGTATCGCTTGAGGAATATTCAAAAATCGTGACTGAGCGGGAAGAACATCAGCAGCGTAATCATGTTAAACAATTTATGTTTAACAAAGAGAATAAAAACAAAGATTGATTATTGTACTGAAGGTAGGTCGATAGCCCCCGCAGGCGGTGCGGGCACAACAGAGACAAGTTTCACATCGAAAATAAGTACAGCGTTCGGCGGAATAACGCCCCCTGCACCTTCGGCACCATAGCCAAGCTGAGGAGGAATCCAGAAGCGGTATCGACCGCCCTGCTTCATCAGCTGCAAAGCTTCGGAAAAGCCGGGAATTACTCTTGCAACCGGCATCATGACCGGCGCGCCCCCATTACGGGCTGTAGAATCAAAGACTGTGCCGTCTGTCAGGCTGCCCTGATATTCGACAGAAACCACATCATTGATTTTAGGCTGAGCGCCTTTTCCGTTTTTGATGACTTTGTATTGCAAGCCGGATGGTGTTTTTTGAACGCCTGAATGGTGTTCATTATCAGCCAAAAATTTTTCAGGTGATTGCGCTAGCCGCGAAGGCGAAGCTGTCCCAGCCAAAGCAAGACCCGCTCCGGCGACAGCAAGAAAAACCGCACCCAGTAATGGTAAACGTATTGCACGCCCGATAGACGTCAAGGAAGAAGACTGATCAGAGGCCATGTCATTCCTTAAATATTATTATCGTTACCAAGGACGATTTTCAGCATCACACTGTTGGGTAAAGTAAATGACAACCTGAACTGATTTGATCAGGAAAGGCAATTGCCACAACTCGCCCGTTAGCGTTGAACGAAACAAACGTCATCACTTGTTATTCATTTTTTCGGGAGTCGTTAAAACATCCCGAATAAATGAAAACAAATCGCCACCCCATAAAAGGGAGGCGATTTATCATATGAAACAGGCACGCTTCTTGGATCAGGTTAGATCAAGAAGGTGTATCCAGTTAAAACTTAACGGATACCATCACGTTCTGCCCGTTTACGTTCCAGCTTGCGGGAACGACGGACAGCAGCAGCACGTTCACGCGCGCGCTTTTCAGAAGGCTTTTCATAGTGACGACGCAGTTTCATCTCGCGATAGACACCTTCACGCTGTAATTTTTTCTTAAGGGCGCGAAGAGCTTGATCGACATTATTGTCGCGAACGATGATCTGCATAAGAATTCATATCTCCTGCTAGACAGAAAAATACCCCAAAGGACTCCCCTTCGAAATACCTGTCGCATAAATTCGTTAATATACCAGACATCCGGCATACATATTCAGATGGGGCGCTTATCAAAATACGAATGATTCCACAAGCAATTCTGCGCCATCTTTCGGCAAATTCAAAAAATTTATAGCATATGGTGTTAAAAAAAACAGTAAAAACAATGCCGAAAATCTTGCGATAGAAAACTCTATCCAGATTTCCGGCATTACTTTCCCGATATACTAGCGGCACTTTAGAAAAATCTGGCTATATCGATAGAATCGATTGGCCTATCAAAAAGCGCGATATGCTTCATTTCCGACAAAGCCCATTTTTTCTACCTGAGCTTTTTTGCATTCGGCGAGAACCTTATCCACAACGTCATAGCGAACCTGCGGATCTGGCTGGATCTGCAATTCTGGAATAGGATTCATCGTCTGGCTTTCGTCCAGATAACGGCGCAAATCAGCAAGTTCCGTCGGCTTGCCATTCCAGAAAATGATCCCCGATGCGTCGATCATAATTTTGTTTTTAACCGGATCAATCGGATCCTGATTTTGCGAGTTATTCTGCGGAAGATTTAATTTTACAGCGTGAGTCTCAATCGGGATGGTAATAATGAACATAATCAGCAACACCAACATGACATCAATAAGTGGTGTCGTATTGATATCCATCATCGGTTCGTCACTGTCGCCGCCGGCCGATATCGCCATAGCCAAAACTCCTTAAATTAAATCATCGATAAGATGATACGGAGAAAACGAAATAAGTGTTTGCTCTATTCATCTGCCGGTACAGGTCCGGGAGGCGGTTCAGAAATAAATCCGACCTTGGCGAAACCGGCTTCCTGCATGGTATAGATAACACCCCCGATACAACGATAAGGCGTGTTAACATCCCCGCGGATATGAACTTCCGGTAAAAGCAGTCCCGGCGTATGGGGGCCACCCTGACGATCGATCTCGGATTTTAGTTTTTTGACAGCCCGATCACTTAAATCCTGCGAATTAACACGCGTCAAATTCCAATAGACTTCACAAGCATCGTTAGGGCCGGCTCTGACCGAGAGAGCAACGTCTTCCGGTTGAGTTCGAGCTGGTTCATAACGGGTGTCCGGTAATTTAACCGGCACCGTTTCAACCACCACCGGGACCGTAATCAGAAAAATGATGAGCAACACCAGCATAACATCCACAAGGGGCGTTGTGTTGATGTTTGACATTGGGGCATCATCATCCCCTCCTAAGCTCATTCCCATTGGTGATAGTTCCTATAGCATCAATTGTCTGGTCATCCTTGAATAACAGTCTTGGAGAAGACGTTATTTTTGAAGGAATGTGACCGGAGGAAGAAAATTTTCCTCCGGTCAAAAAACGGCCGGGGCTTAATGCTTAACCGGAGCCGGTTTGTTCGCGCTTGCAACAGGTGAAGCTTTCTTGAACTCAGGACGGACTGCGCCGCCTGAAACCAGATAAGCATGAACATCAATGGCAAAAGAACCGATCCGTTCAGCAATAGTTTTGTTCCGACGGCTCAACCAGTTGTAGCCCAAAACAGCAGGCACAGCGACGGCAAGACCGATGGAAGTCATAATCAGAGCTTCACCGACAGGACCGGCAACTTTACCGATAGAAGCCTGACCAGAAGCACCAATCTGAACCAAGGCGCCGTAAATACCGTTAACGGTACCGAACAGACCAACGAACGGAGAGGTTGCACCAACCGTTGCGAGAATGGCCAAACCGGAACCAAGACGAGCATTAATAGAAGCAACGCTGCGTTCCAGTGAATCATTCAGCCATTCATGCTGATCGATAGCATTCGGAATTTTGACGTATTGTGCATCGGCATCCAGACCATCTTCAACAATCTGACGATAAGCCGTATTTTCTTCGAGTTTTTTGCCAGCGTCTTTCAAAGACGAGGCGTTCCAGAATGCTGCACCGATTGCGCGGCTTTGAGCTAGAACGCGGTGCTGCTCCCACAATTTGGTAAAGATTACGTACCAGGAAGCGGCAGACATCAATACCAAGATAATAAGAACCGTCCATGTCGGAGCACCCCCCTGTTGAAGGGCACCGGTAAGACCGTAAGCACTGGCATCGACGGCAGGAGCTGCTGGGGTAGCCATGACTAGTATTTCCTCTTAGCAAAATATAGATGATATCAAGATTAAAATGAGAATTTGCGAAGCACTTTTTAAAAAGTAAATCGCATTTTCTTAAAATATTACACTATCAAATGCGCAATTTTGTGAACCAATTTTACGCATTATTATAGTCAAGTTATCCCGATCAATCATCCGGAATACGCCAAATAATGCGCTGTACACCAGTACTTGCGACAGGATCACCGGAAGCTGTTTTTGCCGGATAATAACGCGCACGCATTGTGAAGTATTTACAAGTTGCCTCGTCAAGTTCGGGAGTCCCGCTTGATGAAGTAACATGGCATTGTGAAACACGCCCATCGGTTCCAATGGTGAAGGCAATGGCGGTTACACCGGATTTACCATCACGCATGGCTCGGGATGGATAATCATCCTGAGTAACCCACTGGGTTTGATCACCATGTGGACGGGCGGCGGATGCTACACCACCACTTTGTCCCGTACCATCGGGTGTCCCGACCGAAGGTGGACCAATTGGCCCTTTACCGACTGGCCCGGCAAGTGCGGTCATCGGTGCCACGGGTTGACTAGTAACCGTCTGAATAGCCGGAGCCTCGACATGAGGAACATCGACTTTGACAGGAGGCGTTACAATCTGTGGCGGCGTGGTCTGTTTCGGCTGTGGTGTTGGTTTTTGAACAATTTTTGGCTGTTCTTTTTTGGGCGGTTCAGGCGGCTTTGGCGGTGGTGGCGGTGTTTTAACATCAAACACCTTCAAATCTGTTGTGGCATGTTTATAGACTTTGACCGCTAAGCCAGAGACCATGCCATAAATAAGTATTATATGAACCACCACCACTAAGCCGATAGCGACGATTTTACGTCGGCTCATTGGTTGTTGATCAGCGTAAGCCATTCAGGAAATTTACTCCCTCCAGTCCTCAAGCTGTGGCACCCGCCAGACAGTCGAATTTATCGAATCCCCCATAACGAGCACACACGCAAGTTCCGTGATTGTCGATAACCATTCATGTTCCCTATCATAAATGGAATCTTAGACGACCATGGCCGCGAACGGCTCTACGTCCCGATCTTATCGTGACAAGGGGAGACATGCAATTGCTTTATCATATGATTACAAGAGTGTATTTTATTAAAAATCAAGAGGGTATTTTTTAACAAAAAAAGTTTTCATTTTTGTTACAAATGATAAAATCAAATAAAAAATAAACTATAAATCAAGTCATAAAATAAATATCAAGGAATGACATAATGAAATGGATGAGAAATGTATTTTTACTAACAACTTTAAGTTTATCACCTCTTATGGTGGCGCAAGCAGAAACGAATCAGGAAGTAAAAATTATATCTGAATCGTCTTTTACTTATGCCGACTTTGTGGATATTACCCTTATGTCTCCGATTGTTGCTTCAATCGAGGTCACGAGAGCTAAAAATTATCCTCGAAACTCGCACCTGATTTACCAGAAGGTAAAACCCGATTTTATATTGAAGCCAAAGTTTCCACATTGATTCGCGGTGCCGACGGAATTGCTAACAATATTTCTTATCTCCTTGATGTCGCGAATGATAACAAAGGGCGTGCAAAACGCATTCCTGAAAAAACCCGTTTTTTAATATTTGGACAGCCGGTATCAGGGCATCCTGATCAAATCATGCTGACCCGACCAGACTCCAATCTTGATTGGGATGCGAAGAGTGAAGCGGTCGTAAGTGGGATCACCCGTGACCTTCTTTCAAATGCACCTGCACCTCAGATCACATCTATCACGAGTGCCTTTTACGTGCCGGGTTCAGTACCGGGCGAAAGTGAAACCCAGATCTTTTTGCAAACCGTAAGCAAGCAACCGATCTCTTTGAATATTTTACGCCGACCACAGGAAAAGCCGCAATGGGCTGTTGCGTTAGGTGAAATGACAGATGAAGCCGCAACGCCCCCCGCTCCGAATAGCCTTTTATGGTATCGGTTGGCCTGTGGATTACCTCGGAATATTCCACAATCCGTTTTATCGACATTATCCGAGCATGATATGATGGCCGTCATTGATGATTATAAAGTTGTTCTCTCTGGATTGGGTTCGTGCAGTCGCAACCATCATTTTAAATAAAAAATTAGAATATTGGGAAATATTCGAAAAACTTTTGTGCCTGAATGCCGGTATTCTGAATTATCTATTATAAGGATTGAGAATACCGGTGCGTGAAAGCTCATCATTTTCAAAAACAACGATTTTTTTATTAAAACACAAAATAAAATTTACTTTTTTACAATAAAAATCATCGTCTTTCATTTTATCAAAAATCAAAATTACTTATTTTTTCATCCAAAACAAATATTTCATGACAACGTTGACAAAAAAACTTTTATTTTTTCCATAAAAAAACACAAATAATACAAGAGAGAATTATTTACAGGCAAGAAAATCACAGAAAAATAACAAAATATTACTTTAAAATCGACAACACTTCTTTCGATAAAAAGAAAACCATCCGAGATTCACGATATCCAAATTATTTCCATAAAAAAACAAAATACATCTAATTCCCTATTAATTTACTTTTAAATATATACAAAAATATAATTTTTACTTCAAACTTCTCAAAAAAAATTAACATTACTTTAATTAACAAAAGAAAATATTTGGAAAATATTTTTGATATCTTCCTTAATTAAGAAGGAAAACTTAGTTATAATCCTATCAGTTGGCCGAATCGCTGGTAGTCAATTTTGATTTATTGGAAATGCCTTTTGACATATCTGAAAAATCAAAACCGCCTACATAATTTAAAGCGAACGGACAGCATTTACCTCCGTGATACGGGGTGATTTTGTGAGTGGTGAGAATAATGAAAAACGATAAAAAAATTTATGGATGCATTGAAGGCGGCGGAACGAAATTCATGCTCGCCCTTATCGACTCTGACCGGCAGGTCTTGGCTGTGGAACGTGTTCCAACCACAACCCCTGAAGAAACGCTTGGTAAAAGCATTGAATTCTTCAAGAAAGCCCTTCCCGATTATGCTGATTCCTATGCAGCTTTCGGTATTGCGACTTTTGGCCCGCTTTGCTTGGATCGCAAAAACCCGAAATGGGGTTACATCACGAATACCCCGAAACCTTTCTGGCCAGATACTGACGTTGTAACGCCTTTCAAAGAAGCGTTCGGATGCCCGATCGAAATCGATACGGACGTTAACGGTGCAGCTATCGCTGAACATTGCTGGGGTGCATCGCAGAACACCGGCACATCGGTTTATGTCACTGTCGGCACCGGTTTCGGTGGTGGTGTATTAATTGATGGTAAGCCAATTCACGGTCTGGCTCATCCTGAAATGGGTCATGGCATTCCTATCCGTCACCCTGATGATCGCGATTTTGAAGGCTGCTGCCCATTCCATGGCGGTTGCTATGAAGGTCTTGCCAGCGGCACGGCTATTCGCAAACGCTGGGGTAAAGCGCTTAATGAAATGAGCCCTTCGGAATTTGAAAAAGCAAGAGAAATCATTGCTTTCTATCTGGCTCATTTCAACGTAACGCTTCAGGCCTTTATTTCACCAGAACGTATCGTTTTCGGCGGTGGCGTCATGCATGTTGAAGGTATGCTGGATTCTGTCCGTCGTCAGACGGCTGAAATTGCCAATGGTTATTTCGGTGGTGCAGACTTTAGCAAAATCATCGTATTGCCAGGATTAGGCGATCAGGCCGGTATGATGGGTGCTTTTGCTTTGGCATTGGCCGCAAAAAATAATGTGGACAAGCCTTCCAATGCACAGCTTGCAGATGTCAAAGAAGGTTTTGAAGATGTAGGTGGTTTATCCTCTTCTTCGACCATTACTTCCAGACAGCCTGCAGAATAATTTCCTGATATATTAATCAGGATCGGAAAAATAAAAGCCGCTTCTTTTTAGAAGCGGCTTTTATTTAACTTAAGCTATTCAAAAAATAGCAAGATCAGTCGTAATCGACCGCCGCAGCTGCGGCAGCTGCGGCAGCTGCACGACGGGAAGACGTCTGGTTACGAGCCGGTGTTTCCGCAGTTAAGCGTAAAGCTTCGGCAGAAGCCGAAAGCGAACCGACTTCATCCGGCACATCATCATCGTCCAAGTGAACCTGCTGAAGATCATTCAGCAAAGCCTCACGTAATTGCACAGGTGTAACTGTTTCTTCTGCGATTTCACGCAGAGCAACTACTGGATTTTTATCACGATCCCGATCAAGCGTCAGTTCAGCACCACCGGAAATCTGGCGAGCACGCTGAGCTGCTAATAAGATCAAATCGAAACGATTATGAACTTTATCGATACAGTCTTCGACAGTTACGCGCGCCATAGCTCGCTCCATTTATATGCAAAGAAGGATGGTGAAAGGTATCAGACTTTTACCTAAAAATCAAAAATATTCATCACCAAAAACAGCCCTGATAAATTTATTATCAAGGCGAAAGCAAAAATGACAAATATCACCACCAAAAAAGCAGGGCTATTTATTTATAGCCCTGCGTTAATAGGCGTTATTTAAAATTAAAGGCGCAAATTTTGTTACCATCGGGATCGTATAAATAAGCCCCGCGAGAATTATTAGCAGCTGGACGTGGGCCTGGTTCACCGGCGTCTTTACCACCATTGGCTAATCCAGCTTCATAGAAAGCATCAACGGCCTGATCGGAAGGAGCGGCTAAACCGATCGTTATGCCATTTCCGGCGGAAGCGACTTCTCCGTTAATAGGTTTAACAATAATGATACGGCCTTCTTCGCCGTCTTTTCCATAAGCAAGACGCTGTCCTTCGACCTCGCGAATGAGCTTAATTCCGAGAGGTGCCAAAATGGCATCATAAAACGCACGCGCTTTTTTCAGATCATTTGAACCGATTGTCAGATGTGTCAGAATACTACTCATTGAACCGACCTTTATATCCACAGGTTAACAGGACAGGTAATCAGAAAAGAACAACAGAACGGATTGATTTGCCTTCATGCATCAGATCAAAGCCTTTGTTGATTTCTTCCAAAGACAATACATGGGTAATCATCGGGTCAATTTCAATTTTGCCCTTCATATACCAATCAACGATTTTCGGGACGCCGGTTCTGCCTTTTACGCCACCGAAAGCTGAGCCTTTCCAAACGCGTCCAGTAACCAATTGGAATGGCCGAGTCGAAATCTCTTTCCCAGCGTCAGCGACCCCGATCACAACGGAAACGCCCCAACCCCGATGGCAAGCTTCTAGCGCCTGACGCATGACGTCAGTATTGCCTGTGCAATCAAAGGTATAATCCGCGCCGCCTTCCGTTAATCGGATCAAATGCGAAACAATATCTTCGTCAATTTTGTTCGGGTTAACAAAGGAGGTCATCCCAAAACGATGTCCCCATTCGGCCTTTGAATCGTTGGTATCGACGCCAATGATCTTGTCAGCACCAACCATTCTAGCCGCCTGAATAACATTGAGACCAATGCCCCCCAGGCCAAAAACGACGACATTCGCACCTGCTTCGACCTTGGCTGTATTGATGACGGCACCAACGCCGGTCGATACCCCACAGCCACAATAGCAGGCCGATTTAAAAGGCGCATCTTCACGAATTTTGGCAACCGCAATTTCAGGTAGCACCGTAAAATTCGAAAAGGTTGAGCAACCCATATAATGATAAATAGGTTGTCCTTTATAAGAGAAACGGGTGGTGCCGTCAGGCATAACGCCCCTACCCTGCGTTTCACGAATAGCGGTACAGAGATTAGTTTTGCCCGATAAGCAGCTTTTACATTGCCGACATTCTGGCGTGTAAAGAGGGATGACATGATCGCCCGCTTTCACTGACGTCACGCCTTTTCCGACGTCTCTCACGATACCGGCACCCTCATGCCCCAAAACAACAGGAAAGATACCTTCGCTATCAAAACCACCCAGAGTATAGGCATCTGTATGGCAAATACCGGTTGCCATGATTTCGACTAGGACTTCACCCTCTTTGGGCCCTTCAAGGTCAAGTTCGACGATTTCCAAGGGTTGTTTTTCGGCAAAAGCGACAGCAGCACGTGTTTTCATGAAAGGCTCCCTGACCGTCAATCTTCTATAAGAAGATGAAAGGCACTGAAATATTTACGCCTGAAATAAGAGTCTAAGCTATTTTACAGCGCAATAATTGAAACTTGGCGCCCATAATCGGGCTCACCGGAAAGGCAGGCACGACGATAACTGAAAAATGCCTCACTATTTTGACAAGTATCCAGCGAAGATCGGCTAATCATACCCAACCCAGCTTTTTTAAGCCGTTTTTCAACATAGGCCGGTAAGTTGAATTGCCAATGTCCGACACGTCCCTTCAAAAAGAAGGCTTGGTTGCCTAAATTATCGGCGACGAATTTTTGATAGAAACTGTCATCGACTTCATAAGAAGCCTGTTGAATGGCAGGGCCAATGGCAGCGACGATATTATGCCTTAATGCGCCCTTTTCGACCATAAGATCGATCGTTGCATCCGTGACACCAGCCACAGCACCTTTCCACCCCGCATGAGCCGCACCAATCAGACCAGAAATGGGATCTGCAAATAGAACGGGCACGCAATCAGCCGTCAGAATACCCAATCCCAGATTGGGCCGATTGGTAACCATAGCATCCGCGTCAATGCGATCATCATCGGCAACGGGCTTATCAACAAAAACGGCGGTAGCAGAATGAACCTGCCGTAAAGTGACCAACGCCGCAGATGGCGCAACCGCAAAAATAGCGCGTTGCCGATTTTCGGCAATATCAGCGCGGCTATCCTTTGTGCCTAAACCGATATTCAAGCTTTGATAAATACCTGTGGAAACGCCGCCCTTCCGACCTAAAAAGCCATGCGCAATTCCAGACAGAACAGAGGATTCATAAAAAGGTGGTAAATTACTCATCCAATGCGTCCCCAAGGTAGCAGATTAAAAGCCTGTCCTACTGCCCAAAGGGAGAGACCAAAAAACAGGCAAGGCAGCATCAGATCCCTTACTAAAAAAAGCGCTTTCAGTTTGGGGAAGATGACCGCACGGATAACAAAATTCCGCATATTACGAGGCATTCGAGACCATAAAACAAAAAAGGTCAGGAAAGAAGGCGCCCAAGTCAATCTTGCGAGTCCCATCGCATGGGCAGAAGGACCTAGTCGCCAGCTTAAAGCTGCCAGCAACCACGCAAGAGCGCCCATTAGGAGCAAAAATAGACGTTGTTTATGAAAGCGACGAATAGCGGCCGCTTTAGCGGCGGGCTCAAGCTGATCATAGGGGTCTTCTTCTGGTAACGGAGCCTTATTTTCCGCTGGATTTATTTTATGATCGTCCAAATGCGCAGACCCTGTCATTAGCTACTCGATACAAGAAAAGAAAAAAGAATGCGTAATATCCGCTCGTCTTATTTTGAAAGCGGAAGAGCTGGAAGTTAATCCAGCTCTTTGAGGATTAACCGCCAATACGTTCAATATCAGCACCAACAGCCGAGAGTTTTTCTTCCAGCCGTTCGTAACCGCGATCAAGATGATAGACACGGTGGACTTGCGTTTCACCTTCGGCAGCGAGCGCCGCGATAATCAGGCTCATGGAAGCTCTTAAGTCCGTTGCCATAACTTCGGCTCCGACCAAGCCAGAGACGCCTTTCACAACAGCGACCCGCCCTTTAACCTGAATATCAGCCCCCATCCTTACTAATTCAGGGACATGCATATAACGGTTTTCAAAGATGGTTTCAGTGAGAACGCTGGTACCCTGTCCTAAAGCCAGCATCGCCATAAATTGCGCCTGCATATCGGTCGGGAAGCCAGGGAATGGCGCAGTAGACAAAGTTAGGCCCTTTAACGGGCCATCAGCCTGAACACGGATGCCCTCTTCTTCTACGGAGATATTGAGGCCGCTTTGTTTCAGCTCGACCAAGACTTCGGCCATGTCAGCAGAACGCGCGCCCTGCAATAAAACGTCACCGCCTGTAATGGCCGCAGCACAAGCATAGCTTCCTGCTTCAATCCGGTCAGGCATAACCACATGGGTGGCGCCATGGAGACGATCACAACCATGAATAACCAGACGGCTGTTCCCGACTCCGTCGATTTTTGCACCCATTGCAATGAGGCAATGGCAAAGGTCAACAATTTCAGGTTCACGGGCGGCATTGTTAATGACGGTTTCGCCATGGGCCAAAACAGCTGCCATGACGGCATTTTCAGTTGCACCGACAGAAACTACCGGAAAGCTAATAATACCACCACGGAGGCCACCGTCAGGAGCCCTTGCCCGAACATATCCGGCAGCTAATTCAATATCAGCGCCCAAGGCTTCTAATGCACGGAGATGCAAATCGATCGGACGATTCCCGATAGCGCAACCACCCGGTAAAGAAACAGTGGCTTCGCCTTCTCTTGCCAATAAAGGCCCAAGAACCAGAATCGAAGCGCGCATTTTTCGAACGATATCGTAAGGCGCAATCGTTGAAGCGATAGTATCCGCCGTCAACGTAATTTCGCGTCCGGGATGTGCGCCTTTACTACGGGCGACCATCGTTGAAACGCCTAATTCATTCAACAGATGGCAGCAGCTATCGACATCCGCGAGACGCGGAAGATTGATAAGCGTCAAAGGTTCACTGGTTAAAAGACTGGCAGGCATTAACGCCAAAACGGCATTTTTAGCACCGGAAATAGGGATTTGGCCTTTCAAGCGATGGCCACCGCGAATTTTGATACGATCCATAGCCCGTTTCTATCTTCAAACTATCGCAGCGCCAAGCATTTAGCCTAGAATATCAGAGAAAATTACAATCCTTTTGATCCAGTTGCCTGCCAGAAAATAGGGTCAGGCCTTTTCCAAGGTGCATTGTAAAGGATGTTGATGCTGACGGGCAAAATCAACAACCTGATTAACCTTGGTTTCGGCTACCTCATAGGTAAAAACGCCGCAAATACCGACGCCACGCTGGTGAACCTGCAACATTACTTTGGTTGCATCTTCAATGCCCATACGAAAAAAACGCTGAAGACAAAGCACCACAAATTCCATGGGTGTGTAATCGTCGTTCAGCATCAAGACCTTATAGGGTTGTGGCTTTTTCGTTTGGGGCGTGGTGCGGGTAATGACTGTGACATCACTATCCTTATCAAAATCCTTGTCGCCGCTCATAAAACCCCCGGATTGTAGATTGTTAATATATAAGACGGCATGCCAGAACTCTGGTTATACAAAGAGACGACCGCCAATTTCGGGTTTAAAATTTGTCAATGATATGACACCGCTCTTTATCAGAAACAAGGTGATCTGAACGCTATTATTCATAAAACACGACAAAAAATATCTTGGAAACGTCTTTAGGCAACATAAAATTTTTGCCAGTTTTTTTTAAAATTCCGAATAGTATCTTACTATCTATTATAGAAAATCCTATAGTCACGCTCCCCGAATAAAAGCATATCGTTAAAACAAAGAACCAATTTATTATTCGGCCAAGGAGTAAAAATGTCCGAGCCATTCTACCGCATCCGTCGCTTGCCCCCTTATGTTATCGCCGAAGTAAACGCGATGCGGGCCGCTGCACGGGCGGCAGGAGAGGATATTATTGATCTTGGTATGGGCAATCCGGATCAACCACCCCCCTCCCATGTTATTGATAAATTAGCAGAAGTTGCCAATAAACCGGATGCACACGGCTATTCTGCATCCCGTGGTATCCCCGGTTTGAGAAAAGCACAGGCTGCTTATTATCAGCGCCGTTTTGGTGTCGATATTGATCCCGATAGTGAAGTCGTTGTGACTTTGGGATCAAAAGAGGGGCTGGCCAATCTGGCACAGGCTATCACTGCACCGGGTGATGTCATTCTGGCACCGAATCCGAGTTATCCGATTCACATGTTCGGTTTCATCATTGCGGGTGCAACGATTCGTTCTATCCCGACCACTCCGGATGAAAATTTCTTTAAAGATCTGGAGCGCGCGGTTAATTTTACGGTTCCAAAACCGAGTGCGATGGTTATCGGCTATCCATCGAATCCGACCGCAGAAGTGGCCAATCTGGCTTTTTACGAACGAGTTGTTGATTTTGCCCGTCGGCATAACATCTGGGTATTGTCCGATTTAGCCTATTCCGAAATATATTTTGATGGCAATCCCCCGCCCTCGATTCTTCAGATTCCCGGTGCAAAAGATGTCGCTGTAGAGTTCACCTCTTTGTCGAAAACCTATTCAATGGCCGGTTGGCGTATTGGTTTTGCGGTCGGTAACAAAAAATTGATTGCGGCTCTGACCCGCGTCAAAAGCTATCTTGATTATGGTGCGTTCACGCCTATTCAGGCCGCTGCCGTTGCCGCAATCAATGGCCCACAAGAGATTATCGAAAAGAACCGCGAATTATACAAACGGCGGCGTGATGTAATGGTGGAAAGCTTTACCCGCGTGGGTTGGCCAATTCCGGCACCAAAGGCGTCAATGTTTGCATGGGCACCCCTGCCAAAAGAATTAGCGCATTTAGGTAGTCTCGAATTTTCAAAGCAATTGCTTACCCATGCAAAGGTCGCTGTTGCGCCTGGTGTAGGCTATGGTGAGAAAGGCGAAGGCTATGTTCGTTTGGCTTTTGTCGAAAACGAACATCGTATTCGTCAGGCTGCCCGTAATATTAAACGCTATTTCTCGTCACTGGGTATTAACACCAATGACAGTATTGCGGCTGAATAAATCTTAATGCCAACAATATTGGGTAATGCGGGAAAGCTGACGGTTATTCTGCATTACCCATTTTTGAGATTTACTGCCTTCGAAGGTGACAGAAGTCGTTCCAGAGGATAATTTTTTAATAAAGCTATCATGGGGTTTGAAGACCAGCGTCATCTTGCCTTTTTCATCTGGAATAAGCGTGTAATGTTCAGAGAAACCACGCGCTTCGATATGCAAATGGGAATCAGAATAGCTATTGAAAGTTAAAACAAGGCGTTGCGCGGCCTTGTCGCATTTTACCGTAAAAGATGAAGCATCATGGGCATTGAGGAAATCCGCTTGGGATTCCTGAATATTTTGCCAATGGCCATAGGTAGAATATTTTTGGTGAAAAGCCGAAGCCTGCGCCAATAAGCCAACAGGAATGGCCAATAATAAAGGCAAAATATAAAGTGTATGAAACCGCCCTTTGGTAGACAGATGAAAACCAGAATCGGTATTTTCTAACACTACAGCCTTTTCCTTAGCAGTTATTCCTATTCTTGTTCATGCAGCAGAAAGGAAAAAGACACAAGAAAAAGCTAAATTTTTAATAAAATTTTAACAATGATAAATAACAATAAACGGATTCAATCAGCAATAAGCTTGATCAGACGGCGCTCTATAGGCGCCAACACATTCCCCAATTCATGCGAACGTTTTAGAACTTGTCCTCCTTCGCCATACAGAATCCACATACCCTGCTTTAACCGAAGAGCTGGTTGTTTTTCGATCCGACATTCAGGATGCTCTGCTGTTCGACGAAATGCCGCAAAAGACGCCTTGGAAGATTCAAAACTAAGGGCATAATCACGCCAGTGACCAGCTGATACCATGCGCCCGTAGATATCCATTAACCGTAAAATTTCAGGTCGCGTGAAGCCGACTTGGCTAGATGAGCGCGACAGGGAAGAAATTGGCGTAACAACACTCATTCGGCAGGAAAGCTTTCTCCACCTTTTTTATCAAGGCGAATCTTGTCAGGAATGACCTCTGGTAAATTTTTATCAGAATCATGAACGCGGTCTGTTTTTTCTTGAGAAGCAACAAAGCTCGCTATTTTTTGCTTCAGCGCATCAATTTCAGCATGAATTTCATGGAGTTCCTGAAGATTAGGATCTTTGCGGTCATCACAAGGCGTTCCATAGGGGACAAATTCAGTCTTGGGAGTTTCTGATTTTAGATCGGAGGTTTCTTCATGAATCGATCGTGCAGGAATGCCCACCATAACGGCATTTTTTTCTACATCGCGCGTTACCACAGCATTGGCACCGACACGGGCGTTTTCGCCTATCTCGATAGGCCCCAATATTTGCGCCCCCGATCCAACAATAACGCCATCACAAAGAGTCGGATGGCGTTTCCCACCGATACCATTTGAAGGATCGGTGCCTCCCAATGTCGAACATTGATAGAGGGTCACATTATCCCCAATGCGCGCCGTCTCACCGATCACGACAAAACCATGATCAACAAAGAAATTACGACCTATTTTAGCGCCTGGATGGATATCAATACTGGTTAAGAAGCGGCTACAATGATTGACGATTCGAGCCAGAAAATACAATTCCCCCTGATATAACCAATGTGCCAAGCGATGAAAAACCAAAGCCCAGACACCGGGATAGAGCAGGATTTCCCAACGCGAACGCGGCGCCGGGTCACGCATTTTAATGGATTCAAGATAAGAAACAAAAGAATTGAACATAAACTGGCTTCTCTTTGAAAAGAGATGTTCGATCAAGACGTCTAATATATGACGTCTTTTTTATAATCTGAAACAGCTCTTTTCGTAAAAATTTGATCCATCTAAAAAATGGAAAAGATATCAGATCCTCTCATTGGCGCTTCGTTACAAAGAGGAAGCTGTAGTTTTAGAAAAAAAATCTATCTTTGGCCATAAAAAACGAAAAATTTTATTCCAAGAAAAGATGAAAGCCTGTTTCTTTGCGCATCTCATATTTTAGACTGAGGACACAAAAAAAGCAGCCCGCTAAAAATCGGACTGCTTTTATAAAGTTAAACTAGGAGGGGTAGTTTTGGCTATTAGGCGTTCGGGTCAAGAACCTCTTCGCCTTTATGCCAGTTGCAAGGGCAAAGGTCGTCGGTCTGCAGCGCATCCAAGACACGCAGAGCTTCCGCTGGATTACGACCAACATTCAAAGAATTGACTGTTACATGCTGGATCACATTGTTCGGATCAACAATGAAGGTAGCCCGATAAGCAACGCCGGCTTCTTCATTCACAATACCCAAAGCAGAGGCGAGCTTTTTGGAATTATCCGCAATCCACGGGAAATCAGCATTGGCAAGACGTTCGTCTGACTTCCGCCAAGCGTAATGGACAAAAGCGGTATCACAAGAACCACCGATCAAAACGGCATCGCGCAGAGCGAGGTCTTCTTTGATGTCATTATAGCCGACGATTTCGGTCGGGCAGACAAAAGTGAAATCCATCGGCCAAAAAAAGACAACCTTCCACTTGCCATTTGTCTCACCAAGGTCAATAGTTTCGCCATTCGGCAAGGCTGAAACACCCTGCTGAACAGGTAATTTCAAGGCAGGAAATTTATCACCAACAGTAAGCATTTCTAATACTCCCAAATTTCAAAATACGATTGATATCGGCTATA
The DNA here is from genome assembly GCF_006715975.1 of Zymomonas mobilis. Classification (GTDB taxonomy): domain Bacteria; phylum Pseudomonadota; class Alphaproteobacteria; order Sphingomonadales; family Sphingomonadaceae; genus Zymomonas; species Zymomonas mobilis_B. The sequence continues at coordinate 1,866,319 of NZ_VFOF01000001.1, forward strand.
ATGTTACAAGCGTAAAGCCATTCAATCAAAAACACAGTCACAAGCTATCGTAAGGTCATATTTGTTTTACAACTGATGTTATAAATAACAGTTGCTCTTCTGTGATCAAATTGATTATGAAGCTTGCATTGATCGAGAGGGACAATAATGACGACTTACCTCCCTACGCTCAAACAACTGCAGTATCTGGTCTCCCTCAAGGATCACGGACATTTCGGACGGGCAGCCGATGCCTGTTTCGTAACCCAGTCAACCTTGTCGGCAGGACTGCGTGAGCTTGAGTCTCTGATTGGAGTTACGCTGGTTGAAAGAACACGCCGCGTAGTCCGTTTTACCCCGCTGGGGTTGCGTATCTCAGAAAAAGCACAACGTGTGCTTCGTGAAGCTGAAGAATTAAGTGATATGGCGCGCGCTGCAGGCAAACCGCTTTGTGGCGAACTGCGGATGGGCGTTATCCCGACGATAGCGCCTTTTCTATTGCCGCGTATTTTGCCAGATTTAAGAGCGGAATGGCCCGAGTTAAAACTTTTTCTTCGGGAAGAAACCACAAATGCAGCCTGCGATTCTCTGCATCGTGGGCATGTTGACTGTGTTCTCTTAGCTTTGCCTTATCATTGTGGTGACATTGCTTCGGTCGATTTATTTGAAGATCGGCTCTATGTGGCTTTCCCGCAGGGCGAAAATCCTAATCTGCCTGACGTAATTACGCCTGATCAGATCGACGAAAAACGGCTTTTGTTATTAGAAGACGGTCATTGTCTGAAAGATCACGCTCTTGCAGCATGTAACCGTCCTGAATTAAGGGCGGAAGCAACAATGATGGGAACCTCTTTGCACACGCTGGTGCAAATGGTCGATAACGGTCTTGGGATTACATTGTTGCCTAAAATGGCAATTGATGCAGGCTTATTGGATAATACCCATATTGATGCACGGCCATTGGCGTCTCAGCATCCTTCCAGAACGATTTCTTTGGTATGGCGTAAAGGTAGCCCCTGTGAGAAAGAATTCCACTTGCTCGCAGAAACACTGACTAACATTTACCAGAGAAAATTTGGACTTTTGGAAGAAGCCAGCGGCGCTGCTTAAAAAGATTTTCAAATTTTTAAAGATTAAAAAGTCGGTTTCTTTCACAATGGAAGAAGCCGGCTTTTTTATTATTAAAAGCTCATGATCTTTCAATTTTCACATCAAAAGATATCTTTTTTAAAATTCTTAAAAATAGAAAAAAGATAGTTTTGATAATTTATTTTATTCTCTTGAATTTTATTTTCAAATTTAAAAATATTTTGTCATAAAATCGGCTTTTTTAGATTTTAGATAACGGTCTTGTAAAAAATAATAGCAAAGATGGATAAACAATCGAGATCAGCTAAAGTCAGATAGTCATAGAGAATGATATCCGGTCTTTCACATGATCCGAATAAAAATGTTTATACAGAATTCCTGTTTTTAGGGACGACTTAAAGCATGGCCTCTGAATCAATTAGAATTGCATTTTTATTTAATCACGATCAGGCACATCAAATTGCCCATGCTCTCCCTACGGCTATCGCTCTGATGCAGCTTGCGCCTGAGCTGGATATTATCATTGCAACAACTAACGATCATCTGACGCAGGAAATCAGACGGCTTGCGGCCAAATTACAAAAACCAGATATTCCCATAGTTGAATTAAAGCTGGTGAATCCCGTTACTCGGCTTGCCGCCTACACACTTGAAAAATTTCTTCCAGCTAAAAAGCTTGGCATTTATAAGGACAATCTTGATTTTTTTCGGTCTTTGGACATTTTGGTTGTCTCGGAAAAGACATCCCTCATCCTAAAAAGCCGCTACAATCTAGAACATTTAAAGATCATTCATACGCGTCACGGTGCAGGAGATCGAGCAGTAGGATTTGATAAAGTAAGTGCCTTATTTGACCATGTGTTGGTTTCTGGCGCCAAAATCAAAGACCGTCTTATTCAAGATGCGGGTGTCAGCCCTGATAAAATTTCAGTAATCGGCTATCCCAAATTTAGTATTTTACCCGAAAAACCGCCTTTATTACCCATACAGGCCAATGGTCGCCCAACGGTCTTATATAATCCGCACCCTGCACCTCATCTTTCTTCATGGTATGAAGATGGACGAAAAGTGCTCGATTATTTTTTGAATAGTGATCGCTACAATCTGATTTTTGCGCCGCACGTCATGCTGTTTCATCGGCCTTTTGTTCTGACAATTGACCAGCTACGCCTGAAAAGACCTGGAAAAATCGAGAAAAAATACTGGGATGCGCCCAATATTCATATCGATCTTGGAAGCTCTGCCTCGAATGATATGACCTATACGATGGCGGCAGATATCTATCTGGGAGATGTGTCTAGCCAGATCTACGAATTTTTATATCACCCACGCCCCAGCATTTTCCTTAATAGTCATCACGTAGACTGGGAAAATGATCCCAATTATCTCCATTGGAAAACTGGGGATGTGCTGTCTGATATAGAGAATCTTGATACAGCTTTGGCAAATAGCAGCCAAAGACATGCTGATATTTATAAACCTGTCCAAGAATTCCTATTCGATCAGAGTTTTAATCTTACGGAAGAAAGCTCGGAAGCCAGAGCCGCGCAGGCTATTTTAAAAATAGCCCGTGACATGGAGAAAAAGCGGCAGAAGCAAAGCTCATAATTTTTGAAGAGCGGAAACAATTTTAAGTCCTGTTCTTTCAAAATTTTCAGGATTTAAAAACCGGAATAATTTTTGACGCCCTTTCTGTCCCATGGAGAATAGCTTTTCTGGTTGTGCCAAGGCTTCCAGAAAAGCCTTTTCCAAAGCCTCTTTATCATAGGGAGGTGCCAAAAAACCGGTTTCACGATCATCGACAGAATGAGGAATTTCACCCACGGCTGAAGCGATGACAGGAAGACCGGCCTGTATTGCTTCATGGACGGCGACACAGAAACCTTCCCAATAAGAAGGCTGAACATAAAGATGGAGGCCAGCCAGAAATTTTTGTGGCTGGTCAACATAGCCCACTAAACGGATTGTATCTTGTAAACCGGCTTCTTTGATAGCGGCTGATAATTTGGCTTCATCTTGCCCTTCCCCGCCAATATCGAGGGTAAAGGGAAGACGCGTTTTGGCTTTCACTTCTTTGATGGCTTCAATCAGAAGGTCATAGCCTTTGCAAGGATGGAGCCGCCCCAATGTTCCTATCCGTAAAACTTCGCCAGAATGCCATTCTTTGGCTGTCGGGGCATCAGGATTTGCCCGAAAAATTGGCCAGCAGAAAAGACGCGAAGCTGGGATGTTCAACCTTTCGCCTGTGAGTTTTGTTACCTGTTGAGAATCGCCAATCCAAAAAGCCGATCGCTTTTGAAAATGGCGCAACAGGAAAGCATTGATCTTTTTGAGGCGGGCAGAATGTTGCCAGCTGATAACCGGCAAATGATAATGATGTCCGACCATTTGGCCTAATAATGTCGCACGAGAGAGCGACGTCCAAATATGGGTCGCGCCCCAAGCCTCAATTTGCTTTTTAAGCCAGAAATAGGCGACTAAATGATCTTTCTCACCGCCTTCGCGTACAACAACATCAAGGCCCGCTTGTTGGATGGCGCCTAATGCCCGACCATTGCGGCGCGTCAGGGCAAAAATACGCAGATCTGCGCCGCCTTTTTGGATGACTTGACCAATGGAAGGCACAGGAAGCGCGGCGCCGCCGCCTTCAACCGAATTGATAACATAGGCTATTTTGAAAGACATAAGAGGAGTCTGATCATTAAAAGGGACAAAAACAAGAAAAGAAAAACGAAAGCCGTTAATCTATCTGGCTTATCTGATCATGCCCGATAGATATCAAGGCGCTGGGTAAGGTGGTTTGGCAAAGCATGATAAAAGCCATACCGAGAAAAGATTTCAGATTTGTAGAACAATATCAAAGGCAGGACGCCAGCCCGCAACCGTCTATCTTTTGGGATAAAAGACGGACGATAATCTGGCAGCCATAGTTGAGACCATGTTAATTTTAGCTTTGTGAGAGCACAGCAGAACAGCCGAAAGGCATCGACAGAGAGGATAGCCGCGCTACCTTATCGAGGCGGGGTTCTGCCTAATAGACGAAACGGGCGACGACTTCACGATAACTACGGCTGACTTTCACTTCTGCACCCGATTGGAGAATAAGAAAGCATTCGCCATTGGTATGGGGGCGGACTTGTCGCACCAGATCAAGGTTGACGATGGTTGAACGATGCACCCGTTGGAAGCGGCGGGGATCCAGGCGGCGTTCGAGGTCTTTCATCGTTTCCCGCAGAATCAGGGTATTATCGCCGGTATTGATGCACATATAGTCACCGGCGGCATCAATGCGTTCGATGGTATCGACATCGACCCGAAAAATCTGTCCGCGATCTTTGATATTAATGATTTTTTCGTAACGGCTGGCCGTCGGTTGTTTATTGATATCTGTCAGATTTTCAGCGGCATCCGGTGCCACTTCAGCCAGAACTTCTTTTAACCTTGCTGCTTCATCAACAGCGCGACGATTTTTCAGACGCCCTCTCACCCGTTCCAAGGTATCGGCAAGACGTTCGGTTTCAACCGGCTTCATCAAGTAATCAACCGCGTTGGCTTCAAAAGCCCGTAACGCATGGTCGATATAGGCCGTCACAAAGACGACCAAAGGGGGTTCAACCTCCATAATGCCTTGCAGCACCGAAAATCCGTCAAAGCCCGGCATCTGAATATCCAGAAAGACAAGGTCGGGTTTATGGGTTTTGATCGCCCGAATAGCTTCCCGCCCATTAAGACATGTTTCGATGATCTGGATATCAGGATATTCTTCTAGCCTAAGCTGCAAGCCTTGGATCGCGAGCGGTTCATCATCAACAATAATGGTACGAATAGCCATATTACTTCCTGACTGGTTTATCTTCCGTCTGGTAAGGTATTTCTATAACAACAGCAAAACCACCTTCTGGCCTGTTAAAGGTCTGAAAGCTTTGTTCTGTTCCGTATGTCTGGAAAAGCCTATCCCTTATATTAGGGAGACCGACGCCTGTTGAAGCTGAGATAGGGTGTTTTTTTGGGTTTACTATCGGCTTTGGGGCATCGGCTTCCAGATTTTTATGTGGAATGATAGCCGTACTGCTCTTTTCCGGCTGTATGGCGGATGAATCTTCTGGCTCGATGATGATTTCTTCATCATCATCATCTTCGTCGATTGCACCGGGGCCGCTATCAATAACATCAATGCGGACGTGACCATTTTCGAAACGAGCGGTGACTGAAATATCGGCGCCGTTTTCGCAAGGCGTTACCGCATATTTGATCGCGTTTTCGATCAAAGGTTGCAGTAGCAAAGAAGGCAATCGAACCTGCGCCACCGCTGGGTCAATATCGAAATGCGGCCGCAAGCGGTCTTCAAAGCGCATCTTTTCAATTTCGAGATACAGCTTGAGCGTTTCAACTTCTTGTTCCAGCGTAACCATCGCTGTGGGTTCATTCGCCAAGGTGTAACGCAAGAAAGAGGATAATCGAGAAAGCATCGCATTGGCACGGCTGGTTTGTTTCAACAGCACCAGCGTGGAAATTGAGTTCAGAGTGTTAAACAGAAAATGAGGATTAAGCTGGTAGCGCAGCATCGCAAGCTGGGCAGCAGAAGCCTGTGCTTCGATACGGTGAATCCGTCCCATATGTTTTTCAAGCATCAGATAATAATTGATGCCATAATAAAGGGCAGACCATGCGATCAGAAGTGCGAAATCGAGCAGAATAGCGCCCAGAAATTCGATACCTGCCGGCATTGAAACCGAACGGTAGAAAGTGGCATGCGCCCAGACTTCGATCATCGAGAACAGTGCCGATGCCGTCACCAAAATAAAGATGGAGATGCTCCATGTTATTAAGGGTTTGGCGTGAATTAATTGGCGGTAAGCAACCGACATCAATAAAGTGATGGAATAGCCGGTAACGGTCGCAAGCGCCGTCGGCACAATATAGAGCAGCCCCATCGAATTGGCGAGGCCACCCAAAGCCCTTAAGACAAAATAGCCCGTCCAGCCGACGGATTGAAGCATCCAGAAGGCACGGTTTTTATCTTCGAAAAAAGGTTGTGAACGCAAATCGACAAGCGGGAAACCTGCGAACATCAGCTTTTGGCTCCTGAATGAAAGCTGTTATCCGTATAAGATAAACAACGCCGGAGATCATGTCCGGTCAAGAGAACACCATTCTCATAACAGGCCAAAAAGAGCCGCTTGTCAAAATGCGTTTCAAAGGTCGTCTTTTTCCTTGTTTTTATGATGCCTGACTATCTTCAGCCGCATCGTCTTTCTGTTCCATATCCTGATAAAAAGATTCTACCGGACCCGTTAATTTGACCGTCATCGGACGACCAAAGCGGTCGCGACTGCGTCCAGCGGCAACCTTAACCCAGCTTTCGGAGATGCAATATTCTTCGACATCCGTCCGTTCTTGACCTTTGAAACGGATACCGACGCCACGGCGCAATGCGTCGGCATCGAAGAAGTCGCTGTCAGGAAAAACGGAAAGATGATCTGGAGGCGTATCGGTCATAAATAGATTCCTTGAATTGAACTTGTAACTTGGGAAAAGGTAATAATAGATTAACTATCATCACCCATTCGTAAAGCGGCGATAAAGGCTTCTTGCGGGATATCAACACTGCCATATTGCCGCATCCGCTTTTTACCTTCTTTCTGCTTTTCCAGAAGTTTCTTTTTACGGGAAATATCACCGCCATAACATTTGGCCGTAACATCTTTCCGCATAGCGCCGATAGTTTCGCGGGCAATCACCTTGCCACCGATGGCAGCCTGAATCGGAATTTTAAACAGATGACGAGGAATGAGGTCTTTCATCCGCTGGCACATCTGGCGCCCACGGCCTTCGGCCGCATGACGGTGAACGATCATAGACAGAGCATCGACCACTTCGCCATTGACCATAATGGTCATTTTGACGAGGTCACCCTGTTTATATTCGGTCTGATGGTAGTCAAAGCTAGCATAACCACGGCTGATTGATTTCAAACGATCATAAAAATCAAAGACAACTTCGTTCAACGGCAATTCGTAGATTAACTGCACCCGACCGCCTACATAGGTCATATTTTTTTGAATGCCGCGCCGATCCTGACAAAGCTTCAAAATCGCGCCGAGATATTGGTCTGGCACGTAGATTGTGGCTTCAATCCACGGTTCGTCAATGGATTCAATGCGGGTAACATCAGGCATATCCGCCGGATTATGAAGGTCAATGCTGCCTTCGCCATGCGTCATATTAAGATGGTAAACAACGGATGGTGCGGTCGTGATAAGATCAAGATCATATTCGCGAGACAAACGTTCTTGAATAATTTCAAGATGAAGCAAGCCAAGGAAACCACAACGGAAACCAAAACCCAAAGCCGCAGAATTTTCAGCTTCAAAAGAGAAAGAAGCATCATTCAAACGCAGCTTGCCAAGCGATTCTTTTAATTTGTCAAAATCAGCGGCATCGACAGGAAACAAACCGCAGAAAACAACGGGCTGAACTTCTTTAAAGCCCGGTAATGCTGTCTTTGTCGGATTCTTGGCATCGGTAATCGTGTCACCGACAGCGGTCTGGCTGACTTCTTTGATCTGAGCGGTGATAAAACCAATTTCACCGGGTCCCAAGGAATCCAGTATTTCGATTTTAGGACGGAAGCAGCCGACCCGATCAATAAGATGGGTCGTGCCCGCCTGCATGAAGCGGACTTGCTGTCCTTTTTTCAAAGAACCATCGATGATGCGCACCAAGATGACAACGCCCAGATAGGGGTCATACCAGCTATCAACCAGCATGGCTTTCAAAGGTGCGTTGATATCGCCTTTAGGTGCCGGAATACGTTCAACCAAGGCTTCTAAGATATCATCAATACCGATACCAGATTTAGCCGAAGCCAAAACAGCACCGTCAGCAGGCAAGCCAATAATTTCTTCGATTTCCTGCTTTACCTTTTCAGGTTCAGCCGCAGGCAAGTCGATTTTATTGATGACCGGCACGATTTCATGATCATGCTCTATCGATTGATAGACATTCGCCAATGTTTGAGCTTCGACACCCTGTGAGGCATCAACAACCAGCAAAGCCCCTTCACAGGCCGCAAGAGAGCGGCTGACCTCATAGGCAAAATCGACATGGCCAGGGGTATCCATCAAATTCAGGACATAGGTTTGTCCATCCTTTGCGGTGTAATCAAGACGCACCGTTTGTGCCTTGATCGTGATACCCCTTTCCTTTTCGATATCCATGTTATCAAGCACTTGTTCGGACATTTCGCGAGCGGTCAGGCCGCCAGTTGTCTGAATTAAACGATCAGCCAGCGTCGATTTACCGTGATCTATATGTGCAATAATCGAAAAATTGCGGATATGGTCGAGTGGAGTCACAGATTACCCATCAGGTGAGAGCAAAAAAGAAAGTTAGCCTTTATCGTATTTTGTGCCGGAATAAAATCATCCTCTTCCGAGCAGCGTGGAAAGACCAAGCCATAATCAGAAAGCCTTGAGGATAAAGGGCAAGCGCCCTTCTTTCAAAGAATCTGCCCCGACAACGCCCGGTTGTCCCGAAGCCAGCAACCAGCGTGATCGCCCTTCAAGCCCGACCGACGTCAAACGCCCCGAAGTTGTATAAGCGCCGGTATCAATACCGATACGGTTTACACGGATTTCCGGTTCTGATCGCATGCTGTGGCCATGGACGACAACGACACCATGATCGCGGCGATCTTTCAGAAATTGCCCCCGAATACGCCGGAGATCATCACTTTTCTGATTTTCGACAGCAATACCCGGTCGAATACCGGCATGAGCGAAGAAATAATCGCCGAATTGCAGATAATCCGGCAGAGAAAATAAAAATTCGAAATGGGCGGGTGGAATTTTGGCGCGCCATGACATCAGCAATTTATCAGCAAATTCCAAAGTCACATGTTTGGATTTCAGTTGCAGAGCCGCATTGTCGATTTCGCCCGCAGCAATGCCATAGCTGATCATGGTTTCTCGTCCCCCATAGCGAGAAAGCCAATCGGCCAATTTTTCGGGTGATACTTTTCGAGGCGCAGACGAAAAAATTTCGATCATCGCGGTTTCATGATTACCGCCGATAAAATGCCAATGGAAATCAGACGGTTGTGGATTGAGAAAGAAATCAATCAACCCTTTGGAATCCATACCGCGATCAATATAGTCGCCCAAAAGAACAATATGCGTGCCGCCACGTCCGGCAGAACCACGTAAACCATTATCTTCGGTAATTTGTTTTAATAGGACGTCGAAGCGGTCTTTCCGTCCATGCACGTCACCAATCGCATAAAGGCGCATTCCGGCCGGTAAAGTTGGAGCACGACCGCCCGCAACCATTTCCCCCATAATATCAATACTATCTTGCCCCCTTTTAGGCATTAGCCTCTCCTCAAGTATTATCCGGCCGAGGCAATGATATCGTCCCAGTCAACCATCAACAGACGATCAATCTTGTTGCGAGAAAGCCCCCGTTCTCAGCCCACAAATATCTTATGTTAAAAGATGCCGAAGGGAAGCCTTTGCGAGAATATCGGCCGACCGCTACCACCCTGACATTCATATAATCGGTTTAGTGATAAAAATCACGAAAACTAATCTGAATTTTTACAAGTTCGGTGTCAACCATCTTCTCGCTATATCGAGTTCAACGCCGCGACGAACCGCATAATCTTCCAATTGGTCTTCACCTATACGGGCAACACCAAAATAACTGGATTGCGGATGGCCGAAGTAAAATCCGGAAACGGCGGCGGTTGGCCACATCGCCAAGCTGTCTGTCAGAGTAATATTGATAGAGCGTGTTACGTCCATCATATCAAAAAGGATCGTTTTTAGACTGTGATCGGGACAGGCTGGATAACCAGGGGCTGGACGGATGCCTTTGTATTTTTCCTGTATCAAAGCGAGATTGTCGCAATCTTCCTCAGCCGCATAGCCCCAAAGGGTCGTTCGGACATATTGATGCAGCCTTTCAGCCAAGGCTTCAGCGAAGCGATCAGCCAATGCCTTTAACAAGATATCGCGATAGTCATCATTTTCAGCCCGAAAACGTGCGAGATGGGGTTCAATGCCGTGGCCGGTTGTAAGCGCAAAGCCGCCGATCCAGTCATCTTCTTCTGTGATGAAATCGGCGAGGCACATATTGGCGCGATCCGCTCTCTTTGCCATTTGTTGGCGCAGCATCGGGAGACAGATTTCTTTTCCGTTATGGTTCACCAAAACATCATCGCCACGACGACGACATGGCCATAATCCGACAACGGCCTGTGCCGTAAGCCATTTTTCTTCGATAATTTGATCAAGCATGGCCTGTGCATCTTGATAAAGTGAGCGTGCGGTTTCGCCGACCACTTCGTCATCAAGAATGGCTGGGAAATTACCTGCCAATTCCCATGCACGGAAGAAAGGTGTCCAGTCGATATAAGAACGTAATTCAGCCAAATCCCAATCTTTAAATTGGTGAATACCGGCCTGTTTCGGCGCAGGCGGTTTCAGATTAGGATCAATAACAAAGGCATTTTTGCGGGCTTTTTCAATCGACAGCAGCTGTGATTGTTTGCTGCCCTCTCTCGTTTCCCTGATTTTTTGATATGCCTCGGCGGTATCGGTTACAAATTGGTCATGTTGGGTATCGGACAACAAGGCCGAAGCGACACCGACCGAACGGGAGGCATCCAACACATGGATGACGCAACCCGAATAAACGGGATCAATCCGTAAAGCGGTATGCGCCTTTGAAGTGGTAGCGCCGCCGATCATCAGAGGAATCGTTAATCCGGCACGTTCCATTTCCGTTGCAACGGTAACCATTTCATCCAAGGAAGGCGTAATCAATCCAGATAGACCGACGATATCGGCATCATGTTCCTTGATTGCTTCAATAATGGTTTCCCATGGCACCATCACGCCAAGATCAATCACTTCATAGCCGTTACATTGTAGAACGACGCCGACGATATTTTTGCCGATATCATGCACGTCACCTTTGACGGTTGCCATGATGATACGCCCTTTGGCACGGGCATTTTTGTCTTTGGCGGCTTCGATATAAGGCAGCAAATGAGCTACGGCTTTTTTCATGACACGGGCGGATTTCACCACCTGAGGCAGGAACATTTTTCCGCTGCCAAACAGATCTCCGACAACATTCATGCCGTCCATTAAAGGCCCTTCGATCACTTCGATCGGGCGCTCGCTGACTAAACGGGCTTCTTCGGTGTCTTCAACAATATGGGAATCAATGCCTTTGACCAAAGCATATTCAAGGCGTTTGCGGACTTCATAACTACGCCATTCTTCGGTCTTTTTTTCCTGTTGCCCACCATCATGACGGAAATTTTCGGCAAGCGTGATCAGCCGTTCGGTCGAATCTTCTCGACGATCCCAGATGACATCTTCGCAGGCTTCGCGAAGCACCGGATCAATAACGTCATAAACATCAAGCTGTCCGGCATTCACAATTCCCATGTCCATACCGGCCTGAACCGTATGGTAGAGAAAAACGCTATGCATGGCTCGGCGGACAGGCTCATTCCCACGGAAAGAAAAGGACAGATTGGAAACCCCACCCGAAATATGGGTGTGAGGGCAAATCCGTCTAATTTCCTTACAAGCTTCGATGAAATCAATGGCGTAGCCACGATGTTCGTCGATGCCAGTGGCGACCGCAAAAATATTCGGATCGAAGATGATGTCTTCTGCCGGAAAGCCGATACCCGTCAGGAGATCATAAGCCCGTTTGCAAATTTCGATTTTGCGATCGCGGGTATCCGCCTGCCCTTTTTCATCGAAGGCCATCACCACAACTGCCGCACCATAGCTCATGGCGACACGGGCATGATCTAAGAAGATGTCTTCACCTTCTTTCATGCTGATCGAATTGATGATCGGTTTACCGGAGACGCATTGCAGTCCAGCTTCGATCACTTCCCAACGGGAGCTATCGACCATGATCGGCAAGCGCGCGATATCAGGTTCAGCCATTAACAGATGCAAAAAGGTAACCATGGCCTCTTTGGCGTCCAACAGACCTTCGTCCATATTGACATCAATGATCTGCGCACCGTTTTCAACCTGTTGACGCGCGACTTCGACTGCGGTCGCATAATCCCCTGACAAAATCAGCTTTTTGAAACGGGCGGAGCCGGTCACATTGGTGCGTTCACCAATATTGAAGAAACGGGCTGCTTTGTTGTTGTCAGCAGAAAGGTCTGTCACTGTTATAATATCCGGAAAATGAAAGGGCAGGCAAAAGGAATTAAACGCGGGTTATTCAGCCGGAACGATCATCGGATCAAGTCCGGCGAGACGCATTGCGGGCGCTAATTCTGCCATTTTTCTGGGAGGATAGCCTTTTACTGCCGTGGCCATAGCAGCGATATGTTCCGGCGTAGAACCACAGCAACCGCCGACGATATTGACCATGCCGGTTTGCGCCCATTCTTCGATAAAATGGCCGGTTGTTTCCGGCATTTCATCATATTGGCCAAGATCGTTTGGCAAGCCTGCATTTGGGTAGGCCATCAGCAGGGTATCCGCCAAACCGGAAAGCGTTTTGACATGAGAGCGGAGCTTGTCCGCACCAAAGGAGCAGTTAAGACCGATGGTTAACGGATTGGCATGACGCACCGAATACCAGAAGGCTTCAATCGAATGGCCGGAAAGATTGCGTCCCGACATATCGGTGATGGTCATCGAAATCATCATCGGAATTTCGCGTTGTAGACGCTGGCTTTCTTGCATCACAGCCATGATGCCTGCTTTGGCATTCAAGGTATCAAAAATCGTTTCGATAAGGATGAAATCCGCACCGCCTTCCATCAAACCGGCGATTTGATGGGCGTAAACGTCTTTTAAAGTATCAAAATCAATCGCCCGATATCCCGGATCATTAACGTCAGGCGATAAAGACAAGGTTTTATTGGTGGGGCCAACTGCTCCGGCGACGAAGCGAGGGCGACCGTCTTTGGCCTGATATTCATCAGCAGCTTTTCTAGCAATCGCCGCCGCCTGCCGGTTCATTTCGGTTACCAGAGCTTCTGCCTTGTAATCAGATTGGCTGATTTTATTGGCATTAAAGCTGTTAGTCGAAACCATATCAGAACCGGCATCAAGATAGGCACGGGTGATGGCATCAATAACGTCAGGGCGGGTCAAAACCAGAAGGTCATTATTCCCTTTTTGGTCATGATCTAGCTTGTAATCGCCCCGATAAGCGGCCTCATCGAGATTATAGCGTTGAATCATGGTGCCAAAAGCACCGTCCGTCAGCAAAATGCGCTTGCTTGCTTCTTCCCGCAGACGTTGTGCTGCTGCACTTTTTTTCATGGCTTTTATCCCTTTTAACCGCTTTGATTAGCTAGATAGCCATTGTTCTTCGAACTGTCATCACTTTCAAAGAGCGGGCTGCCTACCAAGCAACCGACAAAGTGCGGACGTAATTTTAGCCCGATTCATGGTGTAAAAATGGAAAGACTCGACGCCTTCTTTTGCAAGTTGGCTACACAGGTCGGAAACAACCGCCATCGAAACCATCTGTTTGACGGAAGGTTCGTCTTGATCGAGACTGGCCATCAGATGATCCAGCTTTTCAGGTATCGCAATACCACAGCTAAGCGCCATACGCTTTAAGCCGCTGATATTAGAAGTCGGCATGATGCCCGGTAGAATTTCAGCGGTGATACCAGCGGCGACCACCCGATCACGAAAGCGCAAGAAGGCTTCTGGTGAAAGGAAAAATTGGCTGATTGCGCGCGTGGCTCCGGCATCGAATTTGCGTTTTAAAAAGTCGATATCGGCTTCTGGGCTGAGCGCTTGCGGATGTGTTTCGGGGTAACAGGCCACCGATATTTCAAAATCGGCAATCCGTTTCAGACCCTCGACCAACTCGATAGCATTGGCATAACCATCGGGATGTGCCTGAAAACGCTCTCCACCGGGAGGATCGCCCCTTAACGCAACGATATGGCGGATGCCGGCATTCCAGTAATCCCGTGCAATATCGTCGATTTCGTCACGGCTGGCATTGACGCAGGTCAGATGCGCGACCGCAGGAATAGTCGTTTCCCGAGCGATACGGGTGACCGTCGCCCGCGTTCTTTCGCGGGTTGATCCCCCTGCCCCATAGGTAACAGACATGAAGCGCGGTTTAAGCGGTGCCAAACGTTCGACCGATTGCCATAAAAGCTTGTCGGATTCTTCATTTTTAGGCGGGAAGAACTCAAAAGAAATATGGGGTTCTTTATCACCCAGAAAAGGCACTGTGGCAAAATCCGGATTTTCTTTAAGTATCCTATCCATGTAATTCAGCTCTTTCGTGAAAGATTATCCGAACGCGTTGCCAGCCATAACTTAACCGTCAAGCTGCCCCCCTTTAACTGTTCGATTTGTTTAGTCTCAAGGCCAGAAGCCAAAAACCATTCGTTGATTTGTTCGTCCGAAAAACCAAGGCGGGCATGGGCATTGTTGATACGGAGTTCTTCTTTGTCATGAGATGCGAAATCAATAATCAACAAATGCCCGTTTTTATCGAGAACCCTTGTTGCCTCCTCTATCGCGAGGGCAGGCTGTTGGGCATAATGCAAGACCTGATGTAAAATGACCCAGTCAGCCGTTTGCTCTTCCAAAGGCAAGGCATACATGTCACCCTGACAAAGGCTGGTCGGGGGTAAATTTTTGCCTGTCAATTTGGTGCGGGCGATCCGAAGCATTTCAGGGCTGCGATCAAGGCCGATCATCTTTTCGGCTTTTGATCCAAGCAATTCCAACATGCGTCCTGTGCCGGTGCCTATATCAACCAATCGTCCGATTTTCCGATTACCGACCATAGCCAGTATCGCCTGTTCGACTTCGGATTCAGCGATATGCATCGAGCGAATCGTATCCCATTCCAAGGCATGGGCTTCGAAATAGCGGGAAGCGGCAGCTGCCCGATCAAGCAAGACCGCCTTTAAGCGTGCCTGATCGGTATTGCGCCAAGATTTTTCTTGATCCCAGATATCCAGCGCAGAAAAAAGCGGTTTAAGGCGCTCTTTTTTTCCAAGGTGAAGAAAAACCCAGCTGCCTTCCTTCCGTCGGACGACCAGACCGGCATCAACCAAAACTTTTACATGACGAGAGACTCGGGGTTGGCTTTGCCCTAATATTTGGGCTATTTCCCCAATGGATAATTCCATTTCATGCAATAACAATAAAATACGTATGCGCGTCGAATCCGTTAAAGCACGAAAAATCGCCAGTAAATCATCCATAAATGTTGATGGCCTTTTCTACCCTGTTATCATTTTGTTACTTTTAACTTTTTGAAAATATAATAATAGGAACTGTCACTTTGATAGAAATCTAAGAAACCGTTTCCTTTTGCTTGATTTGTCGGAGAAACGCTGGATATGGATCATTTCCAATGATTAATTCAAGATATAAAGATATCTTTATGAGGATAATCGTTGATACTAATAAAAGTCAACGACTTGTGTAATTGTTTTTGCTATGGCACCGGTTTGTGATGATTGCGCCAAAATATCTTCTTAGGCCCAGCCTTGTTTCTCTGTCCGCGCTCGCCCTTTTGGGCGGTTGTACCATTACGCCTGGTACAGATTCCCTTGCCCAGAAAGATCCTCTGGAAAAATTTAACCGCAAGGTTTGGATGGTAAACACCAAGGCGGATAAATGGGTGATGCAGCCGGTAGCTAAATATTATAACCGGAAAGTGCCCGAGCCGGTTCGTAAAGCTGTTATCCGCATCTTTGCCAATCTTGAAGAGCCTTTTAACGCCATTAACAACCTATTGCAGGGGAAACCCTATCTGGCAGGTAAGAATATCGCCCGTTTGGCTATTAATTCAACGGTCGGTATTGGAGGTATTCGCGATCCAGCTACCAAGGTAGGTGTGGTTTCTACCGTTGAAGATTTCGGTCAAACCATGGGACGTTGGGGCATGAATGGTGGCCCTTATTTCGTCTTGCCTTTCATGGGGCCGACAACCATGCGGGATGCGATTGGCACCGGTATTGCCCAATGGGTTGACCCCTTTAGCTATTGTGTCCGCGAATGTCATTTCGTTCCCAATGCGGCGACTTATGCCATTGGTATCGTCAGCGTTGTTAAAATGCGGGCGCAAGTGGCGGAATCTGGCGCAGATTCTTTTCTGGAAAGCAGTCTTGATCCTTATGCGGCTGCCCGTTCGGCTTATTTGCAGCATCGCCATGCTCAAATTCTGGATCAGGATGCAGCAGGCAATAAATCGAGCAATGCTTCTATAACCGATGCCGATTTGAGTGGCAGCGGATTGGATGATCCTTCATCCTCTTCAACAGGTGATCCTGCATTGGATAATGCGGTCGCTGATTTGGAATCCAAGGCCAATAACAAGACCCCAGATCAGACAAGTCAGACTGTTACACCAAAAGATGCAGCCGCAGCAGCCACGCCCAAAACGATAGAAAATAATAGTTCACCAGCAGCACCCCAAGAACAAAATCCCCTGTCTTCTTCCAAAGAGAATCCGAAGCCGAATAAAATCGGCCAATAAGTCGGGATAAAAAGACATCTATTGTCTCCCGACAAATCGGAAACTAACCGGAATTAGAGGTGCTTTGCTCTTGGTGATAGGACTTATCTGCCGGATTTTTTAGGTTTGGGACGAAGGCAACCTTGGCGAAAGGCATATTCTCATTTCAACAAACCCGCAGGTTGCCTTCCCTACATATGGGCTGAGGATATAAATGATGGCACGGCGAATGAAGGTCAGTTGAGAGCAGAAAGCCAATAGGTTTCCTGCTGAGAGCAGAAGGACAGGATATCAGCGGCAAAAATGAGGGTAGGTCGAGATTCGGTTCAATGAAAGCCATACGGCAAGGGCGGCTTTAAAAAACGACGGAAGCCTCTAATTACAACAAATACAGGTATTTTTGATGCAATATATTTCTAATAAATCGATGCTTTATTAAAAACGAAAAATAAATCTTATGGCGTCAAGATATCGGCGGCAAAGGACAGCCGCTTTATTCATTATATATTATCTATCCTTTTTTTATATTCATATTTCTTAATTAAAGGTCATATTACAGCAAGAAACAGCTTGTTTATCGTCATATAAAATTATTAATCTTCCTACAAAATAAGCGCATAATTTTAAAAATCTTATTATTTTTACATCTTGTAATTTTAAATATTAGTAAGAAATTTATCTTAAATTCAAATATTTTCAGAGCACTTGCATAATATGTACCAATAATAAAAAATGAAAACCATAAATAAAAATAATAAAAAGTATCCATTACCAAAATATTATTTTTATATATTTCAAAAAAGCACAAAAAACGGAATAAATGAAAATATTTTGTATTTTAATGATATTTATTTGTTATTTTAAAACTTTCGCATATTATTTTATAAAGAAAAAATGGGGCATCTAAATCATTTTTGATATTTATAAGCCCGATTAAAATATCAGAAAAAAGATTGACCCTTTCATAAGAAAATATAGTAAGTATATTTGATTTCAGCTTGGTTCCCGATAGCCTATAATGGCTTTTTCATTGCGGAAACCTATAGTTTTCGTTAAAGAGCGAAATGCAGGTTTCTACAGGAAACAGGCTGAATAAATAAAATAAACACAATATAGTGCTTTTTTCAGGTTTGCATTACATTCAAAAGGTTAGCCTTATTATGAAGAAGATTATCGCCCTGTCACTCGTTGCTGCTGCTTCTATCGGTCTGTCAGCTTGCTCGAAGCCTGCCAATGAAACAGCTACTGAAAACAGCAGTGTCGTCATCGACACCAATGGCGCTGATAACGAAGCCATCTTGGACACCAACGCAGCCGACAACGCTGCTGTTGACAATGCGGTAGTTGAAAATGGCGTTGCCAACTCCACCAGCGTTCACGTCACCAAGACGAAAACCACCAAAACCGAAAAATAATTTTTTCGTAATAGCGCGGTTCATCCCGCTGCTGTTTTCAAAAAAGGCCGTTTTTCAGGAAACGGCCTTTTTTTGTACCCTTTTTGGGTAAAACTCCTAAAACTCTTTCTATTCACCGCCTTTTTGTTGCGATGGCGGAATATTTCGTGGAACATAGATTCTCCAGAAAGGAGAAATATGCTCACCCCTGTCCGCATTCTTAAGCCATTAGCTCTTGCTGCTTCCTTTATTTTTTTGGGAGCGTGCCATCATTCTTCCAATCGTGCTTTACCTGACCAGAATCAGGAAATGGCGAATGCTGACGAAATTGCAGCCGATGACGATGAAAATAGCAGTAATATCGAAGCCGATATTGAAGATGTCCCGTCTGACAATCTGAAGATGCCAGAAAATGCTGCCCTTGATTCAGAGAGTGCGCGTTATCCTTCTGCCGTGGAGCATCCGTCCAAAACGAAAAAGAAATAAGACTTCCCTTTTCCGATTTTTACAAAACAAAGGCTTGTTGATCGTTTTTTACGATAACTGTTATTGTGATTTATTCGCAAAAACAACTTGTCTCTTCACTGTTATATCGGCATTTTCGATTATCATTATAGCAATCGAATATAAGACATCTTTCGTAAATAAATATTTAATTTAGATTGCCGTATTTTTGCAAAAGAAATAAAAATTTTACAAAAATTCGAGAATCAAAGGATCACAACCTTAATATTACCATTATAAAATAAATCTATTCTATAATAAATAGTAATATTTATTATTTTATACCGGAAATATAAATTTTAATCGGATTGTTAAGGAAAGAAAATGAGCGAATTCGCTGAAATCTTAGACGAGACCACGGGATTACAGCCGAATAAAGTCCTGACGGTTGAAAAGGTACAATGGGTAAAGCATTGGAATGACAGGCTGTTTAGCTTTGCGATTTCAAGACCTGGTAGCTTTCGTTTCCGTTCCGGTGAATTCGTGATGATCGGTTTACCCGGTGAAAGCAAGAAGCCGTTGTTGCGCGCTTATTCCGTCGCAAGCCCTTCTTATGCCGAGGAACTGGAATTTCTTTCCATTAAAGTTGAAGATGGCCCGTTAACATCGCATCTTCAGAAAATCAAAGCAGGCGATGAAATCTATTTGGGACGCAAGCCCACCGGCACATTGGTAGCGGACACCTTGCTGCCCGGTAAGCGCCTTTTCCTGTTGGCAACGGGCACCGGATTGGCACCTTTCCTGAGCATTATCCGCGATCCTGATATTTATGATCGTTTCGAAAAAATCATTTTGGTGCATAGTGTTCGCAGAGTAAGCGACCTTGCTTATTATGATGACCTCGTAAACCAGATTGCAGATGATCCTTTGGTTTCTGAAGAAGCTGCGCAGCAGTTCACCTATATTCCAACGGTTACCAGAGAAGAATTTGAACGCACCAGCAGGATCAACACCATGATCGAAGATGGTTCGCTGTTCACTGATCGCGTTGGTTTACCGAAAAAGCTTGATCCTGCCAGTGATCGTTTAATGCTGTGTGGCAGCATGGAAATGATTAAAGATTTTGAAGACATGTTGAATGAGCATGGATTCAAAGAAGGTTCGAATAGCCAACCCGGTGATTTCGTGATCGAACGCGCTTTTGTTGACTAGAATTTAAAAGCAGTTTTCCAGTTAAAAACAGGCCATCGATGATGGCCTGTTTTTTTAGATATACTACATAATAAAAGCCGATCTGGGATATCCAGACCGGCTTTTCTATTTGCTCGATTTAAACGTGATTTTGAGAAATTTTAGGCAGCCGAGCCGTCTATCAATTTCCAGTTGATGAATTCCTGAATACCGAAATGAGACAATTCACGTCCGTAACCAGAATGTTTCACACCACCAAAAGGCAGTTCCGGTGCCGTCCATAATGGTTTGTTGATGGCGACCATGCCGGTTTCGATTTGTTCAGCTACTTCGCGGCCTTTGTCTAGATCCGGCGCAAAGACAGCCCCACCAAGACCATAAGGAGAGTCATTGGCCAATTCGATGGCAGCGGCTTCATCCTTGACCGCATAAACATGTGCAACGGGCCCGAAGAATTCTTCAAAATAGGCCGGATTGTCACGTTTAATATTGGTAAGAATACCGGCTTCCATGAAGGCACCCTTGCCTTTTATGGCTTTACCACCGCAGACCAGTTTTGCCCCGTTCTTTACGGCCTTTTCAACCTGTTCAACGATTTGGTCACGGGCTCCGGTTGATGAAAGAGGCCCCAACTGGGTGGATTCATCCATTGGATCGCCGATTTTGAGCGATTCAAACCGCTGTTTTAGCTTTTCGGTAAAAAGCTCGGCACGTTTTTCGCCGACAATGATGAAGCGCTTGGCTGCACAGCAAACCTGTCCGGCGTTAAACAACCGACCATAGGCTGCTTTTTCAATCAATTTATCGTCAATATCGACCCCATCCAGAACGATAAAGGCATCACTGCCCCCAAGTTCCATGACGGATTTTTTCCACATTTTCCCTGCCTTGGCGGCCAATTCGGCACCAACAGAGGCACTGCCCGTCACCGTGACACCGCGCACCCGAGGATCTTCGATGATCTGGCTGATCTGATCGGGAGAGGCATCAAGATTGGTGTAAATACCTTTTGGTGCGCCCGCTTCTTCTAAAACGGCTTCAAAGGCATGCGCGCTTTGTGGCACAGAGGAAGAATGCTTGACCAACAAAGCATTACCCGCAACCAGATAAGGCCCTGCAATACGGGCAAGCTGGTAATAAGGGAAGTTCCAAGGCTCAATTGCCAAAAGGAGGCCAAGCGGGAATGCCTTGATAACGGCACCCGGTTTTTCTTCTACCTTCTGTGGAGCCAGAAAGGCCGCCCCATTTTTGGCGTAGTAATCAAGAATATCTGCCGACAATTTGACTTCGCCACGAGCTTCTTCAAGCCGCTTACCCATTTCGATGGTCATGAGCTTGGCGTATTTATCAATATCAGAACGGAAAATATCGGCTGCTTTATGAAGCACCTTGCTCCGTTCAGCAATCGTCCGTTGGCTCCAGTCGTTTTTGAAAACCGTCGCCGCCCGATCAACCGCTTCTTTCACCTGAGCATCAGAAAAACTGGGATATTTTTTGACCGTTTCGCCAGTGGCTGGATTGACACTTTCATATGCCATAGGGGAACCTACCTTTCGTATTACTTCAGTTTTGATCAGTATTTCTTTTTAATAAAAAGAAATATCGCCTAATTATCATCTAATTTTTGTGGAAAATGATCTGCATCATTAAAAAAACAGCTAAAATACTCCCTTAAAAAGAGAAATTAGTCGCAATATGCAGGTAAATTAGTTTTCAAAACCGAACTTCATTATTCCTTAACCGGAATAACATGTTGATTATTTCTACATCGGTTATCTAATCAACGAGCCCGAAAGATAATGGTTCCCCTTTTCGAAATTTTTTAAAAATACTGTATAATCAGACCGCCACAGCGCCTTTGATTGGCGGGTAAGGATCGTATCCAGTGACAGCAAAATCGTCGATTGTGTAACCGGTAATACTGTCGGGATGGCTTTTTAACTGTAATGTCGGAAAGCCTCGTGGTGTGCGGCTAAGCTGTTCTTTCATCTGCTCAATATGGTTGCGGTAAATGTGGACGTCCCCGCCTGTCCAAACGAGATCTCCGAGAGCAAGGCCAGCCTGATCGGCAAGCATGGCCTGTAAGGCGGCAGCACCTACCAGATTAAAAGGCAGCCCCAAAAAGACGTCAGCGCTTCTTTGGTAAAGAAGACTGTTCAAGCGGCCATCAGAGGTAACGTGATATTGATAAACCATATGACAAGGCGGCAAGGCCATGTCTTTTAATTCGGCAACATTCCAGCCATGAAATAACATGCGACGACTGGATGGATTGGTTTTCAGGGTTTCGATCAAAGTGGCTATCTGATCATAAACTTGCCCGTCGCTACCTTGCCACCGCCGCCATTGGCGGCCGTAAACAGGCCCGAGATCGCCCCAACGGCGCGCGAAATCATCGTTATCAAGGATACGAGCTTCAAATTCTTTTTTGGTAAGCTTTTCGCCTGTTTCTGCCTGATAATGAGCCAATGGCCAGTCAGTCCAAATAGACACGCCTTGTTCGACCAGAGGTTTAATATTGGTGTCACCAGATAAAAACCACAGCATTTCACGAATAGCTAAACGGTAAGATAATTTTTTAGTTGTCAGAATCGGGATCTGTCCGTTGGAAAGATCAAACCGCATCATGGCGCCAAATAGAGACAGTGTTCCGACTCCGGTGCGATCATTACGCTGATCGCCTTTTTCCAGAATATCCGAGACGAGGCGAAGATATTGATGCTCGGGCAAGTTGTATTTTCCTCTTCTTTAAAGAAAATATTACATAAGTGATATTTTTTTATAATTACTTAGCATAGACAAAATAAAAACAAATATACATTTTAGATATATTGTTAAATTAAATTAAACCCCCTCATGTTTTTTTATTAAAAATTATTTTAATGTAAAAATTTTTACATAAGAAGTAAATAAATTTAATTTTAAATACAGAATATTGAAAATTGATACTTAAGAGACAGTTAAAAATCATTATTAATTTTAAAAAATTTCATTATTTTCTTGCAAAATAGACTGAATGCTGGCTTTCCCATAGATGGAATTTCTGCATCTTGCGTCAGGTCTTTAAAAGGTCTGGCCAAAAAAAAGAACGGATGAGTAACCATGCACTCTAATGGAACAATGCTCCTTTTATATGCATTGGCGTCCATCATCATTCTGATCTTGATGATTGCAAAGTGGCGTCTAAACCCTTTTGTCTCTCTTATTTTAGTTTCCGTTGGTATGGGCGCCGTCACTGGCATGCCTTTAACCAAAGTTTTGTCGGCTTTTCAGGATGGTCTCGGTTCCGGTATCGGATCGACGGCGAGCGTTATCGCACTCGGCACCATGCTGGGTAAGATATTGGCCGAGTCTGGTGGTGCTGAACGTATCGCTAAGACGACCATCGATATCTTTGGCCCCAAACTTATCCACTGGGCTATGCTCGTCATCGCCTTTATCGTGGGTATTCCGATTTTCTATCAGGTCGGTTTTATCCTGTTGATTCCTCTCGTGTTCACCTTGGGACGCGCCAGCGGAATTTCTCTTGTTAAACTGACGATCCCGCTTTGTGCTGGTCTGGCTACCGTTCACGGTCTGCTGCCTCCGCATCCCGGTTCAATGCAGTGCGTTGAAATGCTGCATGCTGACGTTGGTAAGACCATTCTTTATGGTTTCATCGTCGGTTTCCCTGCGGCTATTCTCGCCGGTCCTATCTATGGTAACTGGATTACGCCTCGTATTCATTTGCCTGCCCACAACCCATTTGCAGAAAGCCTTGAAGGCAACAGCGATCAGGACAAAAACCTGCCGGGTTTCTGGCTGACGATCTTCTCGATCTTGCTGCCTGTGTTGCTGATGGTTTTTTCCAGCGGCGCCAATATTTTCCTGCCCCATGGTAACAACGTTCGTGCTTTCATGAACTTCATGGGTGATCCCGTTGTATCCCTGCTTATTGCTTTGCTGGTCAGCATGGTTACCTTGGGCTTTTGGCGTGGTTTCAGCAGTGCTGACATGCTCAAATTCACCAATGACTGCCTTGGCCCAACGGCTGGTATTTTGTTGTTGATCGGTGCCGGTGGCGGATTCAGTGAAATCCTTTATCGTGCCGGTGTCAGTAACGCCATGGCCGATCTCTCCCATGTTATGCATCTGTCCCCGATCATGTTGGGCTTTATCATTGCGGCGGTTATCCGCGTTGCAACCGGCTCACAGACCGTTGCCATGTCGATGTCCGGCGGTATGTTAGCGCCTATCATTTTCAGCACCCCGAGCTTCCATAGCCCTGAATTGCTGGTTCTTTCGATCGGTGCAGGTTCGTCCATTCTTTCCCATGTGAATGATGGTGCTTTCTGGCTGTTAAAAGAATACCTCAATATGACGGTCAGCCAGACCTTCAAAACTTGGACGGTTTCTGTCACCATCGCTTCAATCGCTGCTCTGATCCTTACCTTCGGGCTTCAGTTACTGGGTCTTTAATTTTGGGGAAGGAAGGCTTTTTCAAACAAGGCCTTTCTTCCGTAAAAAAGACCTTTTATGCTCGGAAAAAGAACAGAACTTCTGTTAGACTAGTAAAAAGGAATGCGTCATGATTATCGTTGTTATGGGCGTTTCAGGTTGTGGTAAAAGCACCGTCGGTGCCGATCTTGCCAAGCATCTCCATTGCGATTTCCAAGATGCTGACGATTTTCATCCACAGGCTAATAAAGATAAAATGTCGCAGGGTATCCCCCTGACTGATGAAGACCGTTGGCCATGGTTGCGCGCTATCCGCGACTATATGGACAAAGAAAAAGCAGCCGGACATGATGTTGTCTTTGCCTGCTCTGCTTTGAAAAAAGTCTATCGTGACCTGTTAAATGACAAGCATGATGTTCACTTTGTCTACCTGCAGGGTAGCGAACAGTTGATTGCTGATCGTTTGGCACATCGTTCCAGCCATTTCTTCAATCCGAAACTGCTGCACAGCCAGTTTGAAACGCTTGAAGAACCGACGGCTGATGAAGGTGCTTTTTCGGTTGATATCCGCAACGATCCAGACGCGATTGTCGAAATCGTCAAAAAAGAATTGCCGAACTGGAAATAACTTTTTCAGTCCAAGCTTTCAAAAAAAGCCGCCTGTAAAGGCGGCTTTTTTTATAGACGTTCCAAAATTTTAACCGAATTTTTGTTATCGCAAAAACCGCTATTAATTACCAGAAGCAGTGCCGTTTTTTGAGGAATCCTCGGCGGATGGTGCTGATGGCAACGGTGCGGAATTAACGGGCTTATTTGCCTGTTCTGGAGGATCTTCATGGCTTCCGACATCATCTGATGGAACGGTTAGCTTGTCATCCTGTGAAGTCGCAGCAGCCGGAACCTTGGGATGGGAATCATCCGTGGTGTTTATGGCCGCATCAACCGTATCATTTTCAGGATTCTGTAAATGCACCTGCGTAAAGGCTTGTGGATAATGCTCTTTGATGAGGTGGTAGGCACGGCTATACCATTTTGAACCGGGGAAGTTGGCACCCAAAACAGCCGCGGCATTACGGGCTTCGACACGTAAACCAAGTGCCAGATAGGATTCCGTCAAACGTTCCAAGGCCTCAGGCACGTAAGTCGTCGTTTGGTATTCATCAATGACGCGCCGAAATCGCAGAGTGGCAGCCAGCCAGAGATGGCTTTGTTCATAAAAACGGCCAATCGCCATTTCTTTTCCGCCCAAATGGTCATGAACCAAATCCATTTTTAATCGGGCATCAGCGGCATAGGCACTATCCGGATAACGCCGGATAAGATCATTCATGGAATCAAGGGCTAGCTGGGTCGTATGCTGATCGTGGTTAACATCCTGAATCTGTTCATAATTATCCATCATGATCAGATACATCGCATAAGGCGCATCTTTGTTACCTGTATGGATAGATAAAAAGCGCTGTGCCGAGGCAATGGATGCCGAATAATTATGGTCCCGATAATTACAAAACGCACTCATCAACTGGGCACGCCGCGCCCAGATCGAATAAGGATGCTGGCGCTCTACTTCGTCAAAAAAAGCCGCAGCAGCCTTGTATTGGCTGTTATCCAGACTTTGTTTGGCGGCATTATAAAGCGTATCCACATCCCGTGCGACATAACGGGTATCGGTCTTTTTTTTACCCCGACCAGCACAGCCAGCCATGGGCAAAATCGCAATAGCGGTCAAAGCTATTACCAAGGAACGAGAAAATTTTGAGGCCATATTCTGCCTCTATAATATTTTTTCGTTTAAGGAAACGGGACTCTTTCATTCACAGACGGTATTTTAACAGAAAAAGAGCGCTTTTGAGCTTGAAACGGACACATATTAAAATGCTAAAATAGCCGTTTCCATGAAAAATAATTATAGAATTAAAATTTTTAGCATGGCTATCGGATTAGAAAACAACAACTCAAGACCGGATATTCTCTGGTAGAACAAAAATATCCGGTATCTTGGTCTCAAAAAATTATATTTTCAGGTTATTTACTAAACCCCGATGGGGCGGGATCAATCACGTTAATACCGTCAGCAGAAACCTTTTGTATGGCTAGAGCATGTTCGGAAACGCCCTGATTATTAAAGCGGAAAGCGCCGTCGATGCCCATAAATCCATTGGGAGCAAACAGCTTCTTTTCAGGGAAATCACCATCAGACGGCCAGTTGGGTGAAATGCGAGCGGCTAATAATACCGCATCATATCCGAGGCTAGCCAAACGAGGAGGATTAACCCCGTAACGGGCTTTATATTTTACAGATAACTGACGAAACATACTGTCAGGGACAGAGGCGAACCAAGCATCATAAAGAGCTGGAACATTTTTCAGCGTATTGTCATTTGACCATAATTCATTCCCCAATATCTGGGGTTTCACGCCGTCTTTCTTGGGCAATAAGGGTGCTACCATTCGCGCGATCCGAGAAGAATCGGCAATCAAAACGGCATCATAATCCTGCCCCAGTTTGGTAACAGCATCGCTAATTTCTTGAGGTGTGCGATTGTAATTAGCCATCGCGGCTACGCTACCACCGCTCGCGGCAACAGTGCGGAGCAAGGAAGCCGAGGCTTTCCGTCCATAAACGCCATTCGGGAGCAGCGCTGCAAAGCGAGATAATTTGTGATCCAAGGCGTATTTAACGACACGTTGAACACCGGGCCCAACGGTAAAGCTCATCGTATAAACGCCATTTCCGGCAATTGTGCTGTCATTGGAGAAGGTAATCATCGGGATATGCGCATTACGGGCAATCGGTGCCATTGCGCGAATATCACCGGAAAGAACGGGCCCTAGAATGAGTTTATTCCCGTCAGCAATCGCCTTGTTAACGGCAGCGACGGCACCCTTGGCACTATCGTAATAAGTGATTTTGATGCCTGTATGACGGTCGGCAATATCAGACACAGCCATTTGAGCGCTGTTCGCGATAGATTGGCCAATATTAGCAAAAGAACCCGATAAAGGGACAATGACCGCGACAGAATGCACAGCCTGTGCACGGGGCGCGTTAGGTGATTCCGAGTTATTAGAAAAAGAAGAATTATCCGCAGTCTGGTCTCGGTCAGACTGTTTTTCTATGGATGAAGAAGTGGGTGTATTGGAAGAGGCTGTTTTAGGATGAGATCCGGAAGAACCACCGCAGGCCGTTAACGTGGCGGTTAACAACAAACCGGATAAAAAAAGCATATTTTTTTTAAGCCGGTAGCGAAAAACATTCATATTGACCTCATTCTTTTATACATTGCGGTGGGGGCCTCTCCTCTGCCATGACAAGAGACTATGACTTTACCTGTTCAAGATAACGCCCAAGATATCCAACCCGACAAATTACAGCCCGGTTTGTATATCGTTGCGACCCCGATCGGCAATCTTTCTGATTTATCTTTAAGAGCTGCTGACATTTTGAAAAGAGCAGACCTTATTGCTGTAGAAGATAGTCGGGTAACTGCCAAATTATTACAGCATATGGGTATTAAGCGACCGATGATCGCCTATCACGACCATAATGCGGATTATTTAAGACCACAACTTTTACCCCGCCTGAACCATGAAGCGATTGCTTTAGTATCGGATGCGGGCACCCCATTGATTTCTGACCCCGGATTTAAACTGGTTCGTGATGCGCGCCAAGCGGGCGCTTATGTCACCACCATTCCAGGGGCTTGTGCAGCCGTTGCAGCGCTGACTCTGTCCGGCCTTCCCTCGGATCGTTTTCTGTTTGTCGGCTTTTTGCCACCGAAAGAAAATGCCCGAAAAAAAGCACTGACGGAAATAGCGGCTATTTCAGCCACATTGATTTTTTACGAAACCAGTCCAAGGCTGGTATCGGTATTGACCAGTTTGCAAGAAATTTTAGGTAATCGTGAAGCGGCCGTTGTCCGCGAAATCACCAAAAAATTTGAAGAATGTCAGACGGCACCGCTTTCGGAATTAATTACCCATTATGAGCAAAAGCCCCCCAAGGGCGAATTGGTTATTCTGGTGTCACCCGCCGATAAGAAAGCCGAAATAGGGCAAGATGAGGTCATCTCTCTGCTTCAGGCGGCGCTGGTAGACCATCCTGTCGGGAAAGCGGCGGCTTTGGTTGCCAAACAGACCGGATTATCACGCCAAGATTTGTATGATCAGGCGATGCATCTACGCCAGCAATCTTCGGCTGATGAATAAGAGCCGATATTTAAAAAGAAAAAAGGCAGAAAAGCTAGGTCGGCTAGGCGAGGTAATAGCGGTCTGGTGGTTAAGGTTGCATGGATGGCATATTGTTGAGCATGGTCGACGTGTTAAAACCCGATTAGGTGAAGTCGATATTATTGCCAGACGGGGTAAATGCCTAAATTTTATAGAGGTAAAAACACGGAGATCGAAAGAAGAACTGGATCGAGCGATTGATTATGCGCGCCTAAAACGGGTTGCTGCCGCAGCCCGTTATCTAGCGCCTCGCTTCATGCAGCCTGAAGACGATGTGACAATAGATGTTATCTTGTGGCAGCCATGGCATTGGCCACGTCATCTTCGAAATGTTTGGCATGAAAATTGACTATAAACAAAATACAGACATTTATTTTGTGATTTTTCACATAAAAAATTTAAAAAAATAGCCTGACGCAGAAAAACCCGTCAGGCTAGATTATAAAAATAGAAAGCGATTAAAGGCTATTTGCCTCGTGAGCCACGGGCAATAGAATCTGCAATAGCCGCACTTTTTTTCATTTCAGCATTTTGCTTTTCAAGCTGATTTTTCTCGTTTTCTTTCTCTTCAGCTTCTTTTTTTTCTTTATTCTCTGGTTCGAGCACATTGCTCGGCGAGAGTTCTTTTACAGCTTTATGATACTGGTTATCATATTGTTCGTTGATAGATGGATCAGAAGGACGGTCGCCATCTTTAATATGTGCCGTCATCGGTGTCGTCATGCCCGTTGCCATGGCATCAGACATAATCTGGCTATCTTTAGATGTTTTGCCGTAACCTTGTTTAGATAGATCGGCAGTGCCTTTATCAATGACCTTGTCTTTCGGCAATTGTTTGGTCATCGCCTTGGTACCATCATCCGGCATACTGATAGGCTTTTCAGGAGCGGGTGCGCTGCTTAAAGGCCCGATTTCTGGCCCCGGTGGAACCGTGTTGGTTAACGGTTCCGTCTGCTCCATTTCTTTCGGAGTTAACGGGGTTTTATGATCAGCCTGATTTTGATCAGCTTTTTTATGATGATCAGAACAACCGGTAACAACGACCCCTGCGGCTAAGGCCATCGCTATTAACCTGTGCATATTCATAGCTGGAGAACGCCCCTATATAAAAAATAACAAGAATTTTGCTGTGCCATAATCAATTATTGTTGGATTGTCCCTGAACAGATTGCGCGATCGTTTCGATTTTTTGCGCCAGTAACTCGTCCCATTTATAAGGATCATTTCTGAAGCTGAGCGCATTTTCACCGTTACCGAAGGCTGTCCAGTAGAACAGGAAGACCGCAACAGGTTGTTTTAACCGAACGCGCTCGGTTTCGTTTTTGTCAATTTCACTGCGCAATCGATCGCCTGTCCATGCAGGATCGGCTGAAAGCAGTCGTTCCCCTAGGGCAACAGGATGTTCAAGGCGGATACAACCATGACTTTCAAGACGGCTAAAGCGGCTAAATGCGCCGCGGCCTGGCGTATCATGGAGATAAACAGAATAGTTATTCGCAAAATCGAATTTCAACTGACCAAGAGAATTTCTGGGGCCTGGTTTTTGTTGTAACCGTTGGCCCTGCCCATTTTCCCCGATAATTTTAAAGCCAGCCGACTGAAGATAACCCGGATGGGCTTTTTCTTTTGGCCATAATTCTTTTTTCGCAATGGAATCAGGCACATTCCAAGGTGGATTAATAACCAAGCTGTAGATGGTTGAACGCAGCATCGGCGTTTCATTACCTGGCCGACCTGTCACACTTTTCATCGACATGACAGGCTGATTTTTTTCAAACAGGGTCAAAACCGCAGCCGCGACATTCACCTGAATCCGATTTTCCGGCAAGTTGCGGGGAAGCCAGCGCCAACGTTCCATATTCGCCATAATCTGATGAATTCGGAATTTAACGGATTGGTTCAAGGCTTCAACCGTTTGTCCAGAGACAACGCCGCTTGGGTTTAATCCGTAACGTTGTTGCGCCCGCCGAACGGCCGCTTTCAAACTGGCATCGAAATGGGATGAACCCGTATCCTCTAGCTCTTTATCTTCGATAGCGAGGCGCTTGCGAAGCGTTTTTACCCGCACACCTTCACTACCAACAGTTAAATCTGCCCCAACTGGAATAATCGGCCAGCCACCTTTTTCAGCGATTAAACGATAGTAAATCAAGCCGTTTTTTAGACCTGCATAACCAGAATAAGGCGGTGCTAAATTAGCGGCCCATTCGCCCAAGCTGTTATTATTGATAGCATTTTTAAAATCCGGCCATGGATCATAAAAATCTGGTTTCATACCCCAGTTTTTATCGAAATCATTGGAAGAAAGCCGCCCACTATGAATAGCACGAGCGTAATCAAGGCTAGCCGCGATTAAGCTATCCCCGCTGAGATGATGCGCGCCAGCATCTTTTTTCTCACCAATCAGACCATCATCCCCTGCCCTATCGAGCAGATGATTGAGAAAAGCCGTCTGTTTTTCGGTTAAATTCAGACTTTCACGACGGGATGGCTGGGCCGCATTATGCGCCGTGGCCGTCTGCCCATTACCTGTTGCGGTCGTATTCGACTGAAGGGTTACTTGACCTTCAGTCGTATTACCTTGCGCAAAAGCAGGTATGGCTGACAAGAGGCAGGCTGGAAACAGAAAAGATTGATATAAACATTTGTGCTTCACCTGCTTTGGTCCCCTATTTGATGTCAGCACAACGCTTCCACGATCATTAAAATAGTGCATTTAAAAAAAACGAAAAATCAATGATTTATCCATCGATTTTGCATTCAATACTCGGTTAATTTTCTTTATTAAGTAAATAATCTTCTGTCTAGAGAATAGCCAATAGAAATAAACGCCGCCCTATTTTATCTTCGCTTCTGTGGCTTTAACGACGAAACCACTGCTTTTGGGCAAAATAAAGCGTAATAACAACGGCTATTAGAATACAAATCGCGATGACACCGTTAAATGCCCAAGGGGCATTGGCATAGGGAATGCCCGAGACATTCATACCGAGTAAGCCGGTTAAAAAGGTCAAAGGTAAAAATATTAAAGCCACAATAGAAAGTAATAAGCCACGCGTATCTATTTGTTCAGAGCGAAGATCAGTTAATTGTTCATGTAATAACGCTGCCCGTTCCCGAATAGCTTCGAGTTCTTCTGCCATACGGGCGAAACAGTCAGCGGCACTATGTAAATGAATACGGTCATCATCAGCGAGCCACGGCAAATGAGAATTAGCCATCGTTTCAAGCGCTTGACGTTGTGGCGTAGCAAAACGACGATAGCTGATCGCTTGCGAACGGACAGACGCAATGATGCGCCGCATTTCCCAAGCATCGTCTGAACTAAGGCGGGCTTCGCAGCTATCGACACGATCCCCCAAGGCCGCCACCACGGGATCAAGTGTATCGGATACTTTTTCAGCGATTAAGGCAATAAGATCGCCCGGATCATGAATTGCCCCGCTGTCCATAGCATCGACAATAGAGTTATTAGCCGCCAGCTCATCAAAGCAGACCGAAATAACAACGGAATGTTCGACCCATAAACGGATTGAGATCAATCCGTCAGGATCATCCTTTGGTGTAATGCCAAGACCACGAAGGTTAATTAAGGCGCCGGTATCGATAATTTGGAAACGTGGGCGCGTTTCAACCGCACTTAAAGCCGAGATAGTCGGCTCTATAATCTTAGTATGACTTCTGAGCCATTCAGCGACTTTATCTGGACTGTCTTGCAGGCGAATCCAGATAAAGCTGTCACTGCTGTCATAGGGGAGAAAGGTAGAAAGCTTATCGATATTGATAATATCGACGGTTCCGTCTTTTTTTAAAAGATAAGCTTTGATTTCCATGATGCGCCCCGTGACAAAGATCAGCCTTCTTTGCCAACCTCTGTGGCGAGGCCATCATGTATCAAGAAAAGAAGGCTTAATCCGTTAGATTAAAAATTTTGACGATGCAGATATTCTCTGACCGCAGGGCCTATATCGGGCCTTTCCAAGGCTAAAGCAACATTGGCCTGAATAAATCCGGCTTTATCACCGCAATCATGCCGGATGCCGCCGAAGCGACAAGCATGGAAAGGTTGCTTTCCGATAAGCTGTGCCATGGAATCCGTTAACTGGATTTCGCCACCGACACCGCGATTATCCTGTGCCAATAAGTCCATAATTTCGGGCTGAAGAATATAACGTCCCGTCATAGCTAAACGCGACGGCGCTTTTTCTGGTTTTTCAACCAATCCCTTGACTTCCGTGACATCGCCATCCGTCTTGCCTGGATCAATAATACCGTAACGATGGGTGTGTTCTTCGGGAACTTCCATCACCGTGACGACATTGCCACCTTTTTCATTATAGGTATCGACCAACTGCGCTAAGCTAGGTTTTTCCGGATTCCAGAGCAATTCATCGGGCAAGAGAACCGCAAAAGGTTCGTCACCGATGAGATCACGAGCACACCAGACAGCATGCCCCAAGCCAAGAGGCTCTTGCTGGCGGATAAAGCAGGCGCGCCCCGGAGCGACCCGCGTCCCTTCCAGCAATTCCAGCATGGCTGTTTTGCCTTTGGAAACAAGAGAAGATTCTAACTCATAAGCGATATCGAAATAATCTTCGATGGCCTGCTTACCGCGCCCCGTGACAAAGATCAGTTCTTCAATACCGGCTGCCCGTGCCTCATCAACAGCATATTGTATCAAAGGTCGGTCAACGACCGGCAACATTTCCTTGGGCATCGCCTTGGTCGCAGGAAGGAATCGAGTGCCTTGGCCTGCAACAGGGAAAATTGCTTTACGGACAGGTTTCATAAAAAAACTTTTCTGCTGTTAGAATTAGACAATTCAAAAAAGATAGTCCGCTATTTTGTAGGCGGACTCTTTTGAAGAACGCAAGACTAATCATAAAAGTTTCGAATGAATATAAGCTGATAGCCTACAACCATTCCGGTTTTTGTTCATCCCGCATCAAATCTTCGACAGATTGTCTTTTCCGGATCAGAGAAGATTTATCGCCAGAGACCATCACTTCTGCAACCAGAGGACGAGAATTATAAACGCTGGCCATGGTTGCCCCATAGGCACCCGCAGACATGAGCGCCATAAGGTCATCCGCCTTTACAGTTGGGATATGGCGGTTGCGGGCAAAGATGTCTCCCGTTTCGCAAACAGGTCCAACAATATCAGCATGATAATAGTCAACGGCAGGCGTGACCGCTTTTATCTCATGATAGGCATCATAAAGCGTTGGGCGAACCAGATCATTCATCGCCGCATCAAGGATAACAAAACGGGCAGTCTTGCTTTCTTTGACACGGATAACCTTTGATAACAGAAGACCAGCATTCGCAATGAGTGACCGCCCCGGTTCAAAAATCAGGCGACAATTCCAGCCTTTGGTCACGCGCTTGATCATTTCGCCATAAGCTTCAATGCTGGGCGGTTCGGGTTGATCGTCCTTATACCGAACCCCTAAACCACCGCCAAGATCCGCCGTTTCGATGGGATGACCAGCTTTTTCCAAAGCCACAATGATTTCGTGAATACGCTGTGCTGCCGCTTCAAAAGGCGCAAGATCGGTAATTTGGCTACCGATATGGCTAGCGATTCCTTGTATTTTTAAAGACGGGTAGCAGGCTACTTTTTCATAAGCTGATAAGGCTTGTTCGGCAGCGATTCCGAATTTTGTATCGGCCTTCCCCGTGGCGATTTTAGCATGCGTATGCGCATCGACATCGGGATTAATCCGCAAGGCAACCGGTGCAACTTTGCCCAAGGAAGCTGCGACCTCTGCTAACATTTCGATTTCGGGAACGGATTCTATATTGAATTGCCCAATACCGATTTTCAGCGCGTATTCCATTTCTTCGGCGGTTTTTCCAACGCCAGAGAAAACAATCCGTTCGGGCGGAATACCCGCAGTAACGGCACGCTGGATTTCTCCGGCAGAAACGACATCAGCGCCCAAACCTTCGGCAGCAAAACTTGCCAAGATCGCTTGGGATGGATTGGCTTTTACAGCAAAAGCAATCAGCGCTTTGCCTTTTCCTGCACCATCCAAAGCGTTGGTGAAACGGCGCGCGCGCTCGGTCAGATAAGCATGTGAATACACATAGCAAGGCGTCCCATATCGAGCGGCAATTTCAGGAAGCGGAATATCTTCGACAC
Source organism: Zymomonas mobilis (assembly GCF_006715975.1). Classification (GTDB taxonomy): domain Bacteria; phylum Pseudomonadota; class Alphaproteobacteria; order Sphingomonadales; family Sphingomonadaceae; genus Zymomonas; species Zymomonas mobilis_B. The sequence goes on from NZ_VFOF01000001.1 coordinate 1,900,729, forward strand.
AAAGGGTGCCGTTTTTCATCGAAAAAGGGATCATTGCTTATAACTTTTCTAACGGGGCGGAAGATCGAAATAGTCTTCTGTCCGAACGGTCGAATGTAACAGAATGTCTTGTGTACGTCCCGGTCGCGCCTGACTGGGCGGGTTCATCAAATCCTGTCGATCGGGCATTACGCGCGCGGTTTCCGGTTTCACAGGGGGAGAATGACCGGGCGGCATGGAAAGCGTACCACGCTGACCACAGCCACCCAGCATCAAAGCCGCTGGCATCAATCCCAGCGAGAAAACCGAAAAGCGGAAGAAGGCACGCATCAATGTAACCCTAAGGCCTGTTTGGCATCTTTGATGCGAAGACGAACCTGATCGGGGGCAGTTCCGCCATAGCTGCGACGAGAGGCAACGGAAGCATCAACCGAAAGCACAGCCTTCACAGATTCATTGATACGAGGATCAATGGCATTCAGATCATCAATAGATAGCGCATCCAAAGCGACACCCTGGGTTTCTGCCAAACGCACAGCTGAACCCGTAATATGATGAGCCTCGCGGAAGGGAATACCTGCCTGACGAACCAGCCAATCGGCCAAATCAGTGGCAGTTGAGAAACCAGCTTCGGCGGTTTTTCTCATCTTTTCAGGAATAAAAGTAAGCGTTTCAATCATACCCGTCATAGCGGCAAGGGCTAAAGACAGAAGATCATGTGCTTCAAAAACGGGCGGTTTATCGTCTTGCATATCTTTTGAATAAGCAAGTGGTAAGCCCTTCATCGTCATGACCAAGGCATTCATACAACCGGCAATGCGTCCGCTATGTCCGCGCACCAATTCAGCCGCATCAGGATTACGCTTTTGCGGCATGATGGATGAACCGGTGGAATAGGCATCAGGCAAAGAAACAAAACCGTAAGGCTGGCTTGCCCAGATAATAATTTCTTCTGCCAAACGAGATAAATGGATCGCCGTTTGGGTCGCCGACATCAGATAATCTAAAGCAAAATCGCGGTCTGAGACGGAATCCAACGAATTAGCGGTAGGTGCATCAAAGCCCAGCGCTTCAGCTGTTTGATGACGATCAATACCAAAACCGGTACCCGCCAAAGCAGCCGCGCCCAAGGGGCATTGGTTTAACCGTTTACGGGCGTCGTAAAAACGCGAACGATCGCGGGTAATCATCTCGTAATAGGCCATGAGATGATGCCCCAGCGTGATCGGTTGGGCGATCTGTAAATGGGTAAAGCCCGGCATGACAGTTGCGGCATGTTCTTCCGCCCGATTGACCAAAGCCATTTGGAGCGCGGTAAGCCCTTTATCTACCATATCAATGGCATCACGAACCCATAATTTGAAATCGGTAGCGACCTGATCATTACGAGAGCGCGCCGTATGTAAACGACCAGCCGCCGCGCCGATTAGATCAGCGAGGCGTTTTTCCGTAACCATATGGATATCTTCAAGAGACCAATCTTCCGGCACACCTTTTTCAGCATATTCGGCAGCAATCTGGTTAAGGCCTTCAAGAATTTTTTGGCCATCTTCAGCCGTGACAATGTTACGGGAGACCAACATTTTCAGATGTGCCTTGGAACCGGCAATATCCTGCTGCCATAATCTCTTATCAAACGGGATGGATGCATTGATTTCCCGCATGATCGCTGTTGGCCCTTCGGAAAAACGGCCACCCCACATCGCATTCGAATCTGTCTGACGCTCAGTAATCATCTGTCTCCCGACTGGGTCATTATCCTGAATTTACCGTGATGAAGGTAAAACAGCCATAATTATTCAGTAATATAATCGCCTATATCCATGGCCATAATGCAAAACACAACTGATTTTAAGCGATAATCCGGCTCTGTCTGGATAGTATCCAGAAAATTATAATATCATTATGGCAGAGAAAAATATCTGAATAATATAATCTTTTCAGATGCGCCTTTTATAGAAGGCAGATTCAAGAAATGAAGTGATGGTTGCATCCATCACGCCTTTATTTGAGCGGCAGCCCAATCAAGAAGATATAGAAAAACGGTGCATCAGAATATCCGACACACCGTTTTTTCAATTCTTGGTTTAGCTGATTAGGTGTTTACAGGCTGGCAAGCAAAATAGCACGGCTGACCTCTGGCGTGATGGCCTTGTGTTCGCCTAGCTGGGTCATGCCATGGGCTTCCAATTCCTTAATCAGCATATCGATAGAATCTTTACCCACATCATAATCTTTTAAATGGGTAGGAATCCCTAATTCTTCAAAGAAATTGCGGGTTTTTTCGATGGCGGCATCAATACGCTCATCATCAGAACCTTGATCGATATGCCAGACATTTTTGGCATATTGAAGCAGCTTATCTTTTTTGACGGGTCGTTGATTTTGCAACAGCGCTGGCAAGATAATTGCCAAGGTACGACCATGGTCAATACCAAAAGCCGCCGTTAATTCATGGCCAATCATATGGGTAGCCCAATCCTGCGGCACACCGGCACCGATAAGACCGTTCAAAGCCAGAGTCGCTGTCCACATAAAATTAGAGGCGAGATCATAATTTTGGGGGTCTTTAAGTAATTTGGGGCCTATTTTGATTAAAGTGCGAAGCAAGCCTTCTGCAAATTCATCCTGAACCAGACCGTTCACCGGATAGGTCAGATATTGTTCAGTGATATGGATAAAGGAGTCAACCACCCCATTGGCCAATTGGCGCGGAGGCAAAGTGTAAACCTTTGTTGGGTCAAGAATTGAAAAGACCGGAAAGACATGGTCATTATGGAAGCCCCGTTTCGATTTGATCGATTTGCGGGTAACGACGCTGTTCCTGTTCATTTCAGAACCTGTCGCCGGTAAAGTAAGGACAGTTCCGACCGGCAAGGCTTCTTTGATCTTTTTACCGTCGGTTTCTAAAATTTCCCACGGATCACCTTCATAAGGCACGGCGGCTGCGACGAACTTCGTCCCGTCAATGACCGAGCCACCACCGACAGCTAACAGGAAATCAACCTTTTCCTGTTTTACCTGCTCGACAGCCTTCATCAAGGTTTCGTAGCTGGGATTGGGTTCGATGCCGCCGAATTCAAAATAGGTTCGGTTACCAAGCGCTTTTCTGACTTCATCCAAGGTGCCCGTCTTTTGCGCGCTGGAGCCACCATAAAGAACAAGAACACGGGCATCTTTCGACAAGAGCGTATCAAGCTGTGCAATACGGCCTTCACCGAAAACAATATGGGTCGGATTATAATAATCAAAATTCAGCATCAGTCTCTTCCGCCTTATTATGCGTCGTAGGAATTATCAGCGATTATTTCCGTTATTTGGCAATCAACCTTTGACCGGACAAGAGATGTCCTATCTTTATGAAAGAAAAAAGATGGCCTGCCTGTTGTGAGATAACCCAATACGCCAATTTTATTGGGATAGCCTTATCAGAGAACACTGTCTTTAACGATTTTATCGGATGCGCAGGAGAATATGAGAATGACAGAAAAGACGATGAAAGAAGTCATTATCAAAGAAGCGGGTGCTGCCGATGTGTTAGCCCTCCACGAGGCCGCGATCCCTGCCCCGAAATCAGGTGAGATATTAGTTAAAATTGCGGCAGCAGGCATCAATCGGCCAGATATTATCCAACGCATGGGACAATATCCATTGCCACCAGAGGCATCCCCGATACCCGGCCTTGAAATTGCAGGGATCGTTGTTTCAGTCGGTCGCGATGTGATCGGATTTAAAGCTGGTGATAGAGTATGCGGCCTGACAAACGGTGGCGGCTATGCAGAATATGGCGTTATTCCAGCACAACAAGCCCTTCCCATCCCTGAAAATCTGTCGATGATCGAGGCAGCTGCCATACCAGAAACCTATTTTACGGTATGGGCTAATCTGTTTGATATTGGTCAGGCGAAATTGGGGGAAAGCCTGTTGGTGCATGGCGGCAGCAGCGGCATTGGAAGCACCGCTATTTTATTGGCACAGGCTTTTGGTTTGAAAGTTTTTACGACTGTTGGGAGTCCAGAAAAAGCGGCTGCTGTCGAAAAGCTGGGTGCAAAAGCCATCAATTATAATGATCAGGATTTTCTGGAGGTGGTAAAAGAAGAGACCGAAGGGAAAGGCGTTGATATCATCCTTGATATTATCGGTGGCCCTTATTTTTCACGGAATATGAAAGCTTTGGCCTTTGGTGGAAGGCTGATCATTATCGGTGCCATGGGAGGACGCATTGCCGATAAATTCGATCTTTTGCCCCTGTTATTCAAACGAGCAACGGTAAGCGGCTCAACTATGCGCGCAAGAAGTTTGGAAGAGAAAGCCGAGATTGCCCAAGCTTTAAAAACAAAGATCTGGCCGCTTTTGGAAAAAGGGTTATGCCGCCCCCTGATTGATAGCGTCTATCCGTTGCAACAGGTACAAGATGCCCATAGACGAATGGAAAGCCGCGCCCATTGTGGAAAGATTGTTTTGACGATGGAATAGCCGCTCCTGATCATTTTCAGGAAGGCCAATTAAGTGTTTCACGATTTAAGACATCCCAGACAGACCGGTATCAAACCGGTCTGTTTTTTAGGAAGATGAAATCGATTTACAGGATAGCCAAATGTTGTTTTCGGGTGGGTGCTGGAAAAAGTTCATCCAATTTTGCTAGAACCGCCTCATCCAAAACGATATCCAGAGCGGCAAAATTCTCTTTTACATGGGAGACATGGCCTGCTTTCGGGATAACCATGATATCTGGATGGCGCATGACCCATGCCAACCCCAACTGGGCAGGCGTAATACCTAATTCCTGTGCCAGTGCTATCAAGGCGGGATTCTTCAACAGGCGACCTTGTTCAACCGGACTATAAGCCATGATCGGAATCTGGCGTTTTCTGAGCCAAGGAATAAGGTCAAATTCAGGCCCGCGACGGGTCAAATTATAAAGAATTTGGTCAGTTGTGCAGGCTTGACCACCGGCAGCAACCCATTCTTCCATATCATCGGTATCAAGGTTACTGACACCCCAACGGCGTATCTTTCCAGCCGCCTGCAAAGCTTCCATGGCCTCGATCGTTTCCGCAAAAGGCACACTGCCCCGCCAATGCAAAAGATAAAGATCAAGGTAGTCCGTACCAAGACGTTTCAGGCTGGCTTCGCAAACTTTGGGAAGCGCTTTCCGTGAAGCATTTTGAGGATAGGCTTTACTTACCAAAAAAAGGCTTTCGCGTGGGGTGCCTTTAATCGCTTCACCGACACAACTTTCAGCAGCGCCCTCGCCATACATTTCGGCGGTATCAATCAGGGTCATGCCAAGGGCAATGCCTTCTTTCAGCGCCGCGACTTCGGTAGCGCGGTTATGCGCACTGCCCATCATCCATGTACCTTGCCCCAAAGCAGGCACTTTGGTGCCATCCGGTAGCTTCACATATTTCATCTTATCCTCGCTATGACAGGAATCGAGAAGATCAGTCTATCAAAACTATGCCGAGTCCATGAAGCGATAACCAGCAAGAAGGATATCCGCTTTGCTGGCTTTCTGCGGAAAGAAAAAGCCGAAAAAAGGCAATATTGACCAGCCCCAATCCGAGGCAGACAGAAAGAGCCGTTTTCGAAAGTCTAAAGATTTTATTTGGAGATAGAATGACCAGAATAAGATGCAAAACGGGATAAATTACAGCCATTATATTCAGGAAATGGCTGGTGGAGCTGAGGGGAATCGAACCCCTGACCTCTGCAGTGCGATTGCAGCGCTCTCCCATCTGAGCTACAGCCCCGTTTAGCGCATGGTGTTTAGCGTTCTAACCGATATCTTGCAACTATCCTTTTCTGCTTTTTTGAAATTTTAATAAAGACAAGCTGAATTATTTCTTTTTAAGGATGGGTAATAGGGATGTTTTGTCATGCCTTGTTCGCCTGTTTGATCCTGTCTCCCTAGATTGTTAGCTAAAGAAACAGAAAAAGCCGAAGGCAAAAAGCGGAATTGACCATAATTCCATCGGCAGACAGAGGAATTGATGCGGCGCATTATAGAAAATACGTAACCAGAACCCCTTCTTGGTTTCCAACGTCCTTCGGTTCAAATAGCGTCCAAGACTCCAATTGACGATCGCGACAGACCAAGCAAAAAGAGCGGAGTGGTCACTTCTAGATGTCCAGCCGATTTTCTTTATCAAAAAATCTTCGGCGGCAATAACAAGAATAAAAATAAAAAAGGTAAGAAGACCACGACCCCGATAGAGAATAATCATTACCGCTTCCAGCCTTTCTCTATTATCCGGCCCCTGCATTTCGTTTATTATAATATTTTATAAAGCAGAAATTTTAATTTCCACATTCTCTACTATCTGTTATGCCCGAGAACGTAAATAACCCATTTTAAATTGATAGGTCATTGTTCTCTTCAAGGATCATAGCATGGTTGCAAGCCTTTTTCAGGATGAACCGGAATTTATAATTTCCAAATTGGTATAGAAATCCATAAATTTTTATAACAACGAAACAAAAATAATGAACTTTTTATCCTGATAGACGTTTTGTTAGGGATAGGTTTAAACAGTGTAAAAATCGCTATGGAAGCAAGATCACAATTAATAAAGATTAAATATAAAATTGTCTTTATATAATAATGCAACTCTTCATAAAAAGTGATTTATTTACATAATACAATGGCATAGCATTATTATTATTTATAGATGATGTGCCAAGCTTTTAAAGGTGCCTTAATGTTCAGGAAGTCCCGATTAAAATCTTTTCTTCGGCATGCCCCTCTCCTCTTATTGCCTGCATTGGCGACAGCCGCCTTTGCCAATCCGGATGGCCGTCTGCCCGAAGACATCAAGCCCCTTCATTATGATATCTCGGTCGAACCCAATGCCAAAGATCTCATCTTTAGTGGCCGTGAAAAGATTACAATCAATGTTCAGGCACCTGAGCATGTAATCGCCATGAACGCCGCCGATTTGGTGATCGACAACATCACGTTGGATGACCAAAAAGTCGAATGGAAGTTGGATGCGGCGGCTCAACAGCTTTTGATCAACACGACCAACAACGGCAATATTCCGGTTGGTCAGCATGTGTTGACGATCAATTACCGTGGCAGAATAAACCAGTCTTCAGCCGGTTTGTTTGCGGTTGATTATCAGGATAATGATGGCCCGCAGCGGATGTTGGTCACCCAGTTTGAACCTGCCGATGCGCGTTATTTCGCGCCGATGTGGGATCAGCCGGATGACAAGGCTACCTTTACCATGGCAGTGACGGCTCCAGCTGATGAACTGGCCTTTTCTAACATGCCGGTTGTAGCAACGGAAAAGCATAGCAAAGATCTGGTCACCACCCGTTTTGCCGAAACCCCGAAGATGTCTAGCTATCTTCTGTTTTTGGGTGTTGGTAAGCTTGACCGTAAAGCCGTCAAAGTCGGTGACACGGAAATCGGTATCATTACCCGCCGTGGTGCCAGCGATCAGGGCGATTATGCTTTGAATGCGGCTTCCCAGATTCTGACATATTATAACAACTATTTCGGCACGCCGTATCCTCTACCCAAAATGGATATGATTGCCGTCCCAAGTTCTTCGCAGTTCTTCTCTGCAATGGAAAACTGGGGCGCTATCATGTATTTTGATCGCGCCGTGTTATTCGATCCAAAGCGCAGCCCTGAAAGCGCCCATCAGACCATTTTCAATGTGGTTGCCCATGAAATGGCACATCAGTGGTTTGGCGATCTTGTCACCATGCAGTGGTGGGATGATTTATGGCTGAATGAAGGCTTTGCTTCATGGATGGCCGCCAAGGTTTCTGGCGATCTGAACCCAGGTTGGAATGTGCCTGCTCAGACAGTGGCTTATGCCCGTCAGGCGGCTTTCTCGATGGACGCCAAATCAACCACCCATCCGATTATCCAGCATGTCGGCACGGTTGATGAAATCGATCAGGCTTTCGATACGATTACCTATTCCAAGGGTCAGGCTGTTATCCGTATGATCGAAGCCGCGATCGGCCCAGATCAGTTCCGTGACGGTTTGCGCCAGTATATGGCCGCGAATAAGTATAACAACACCACGACCAACGATCTTTGGACGGCATTAAGCCAAGCATCTGGCAAAGACGTGAAACGTTTTGCGGATACCTTTACCCTGCAAGGGGGTGTTCCGTTGATCCGTGCCAGTGAACCGGTAACGGCAGGCGGCGTCACTCGCATCAATCTGGCTCAGGATCGCTTTGCTCTTGATCCGGCATCCCATACGTCACGTAGCTGGGTTGTGCCGGTTGCCATCGGTGCTGCTGGACAGCAGCAGCCTGCTGCTACGGTTACGGTCAGTGGTCCAACTTATCAAACGGTTCAGGCTCCGGTAGATTCTTTACCGATCCTAAATCCGGGTCAGTTTGGCTATTACCGGACACTTTATGCGCCGCAGCATTTCAAAGCACTCAGCGATAAATTGCCGAGCCTGCCTTTGTCTGATCAGATTGGCTTTGTCAGCGATAGCATGGCGTTAGCCGGTGGCGGATATCAGAGCTTTGACCAGCATTTAGCTCTGTTAGAGCAGATTTCACCGGATTCCGATCCACTGTTATTGAATGTTGTTTCCGATCAGATCGCCAGCTTTGATGGACGGCTTGATCACAGTGCTGTTCAGACGGCTTTCCGTCAGAAAGCTTTGGCTCGACTGAGACCTGAATTGGCTAAAATTGGTTGGACGCCTTCGGTGAGTGAATCGACCGCAGCCAGCGATTTGCGGGAAAGCTTAATTCCGTTGCTTGGTAAAATGGGCGACAAGGAAACCATCGAAACGGCACAGCGCTATTTGAATAGCGGCGTCGATTCAATCCCAGGCTCCATTCGCGAAGCTGTTCTGACTGTTGTAGGCTATAATGCCGACAATGACATGTGGGACAAGCTGCGTGATATGGCGAGAAAAGAAAAAGACCCGAGCGGTCAGCGTCAGCTTTATCATGCCTTGGCTTCGACCAAGAGTGATGAGTTAGCGAGAAAAACGCTTGAGCTGGCTTTGTCGGATGAAACCAGCACGCCTATTCGGGCCGCCTTGGTTTCCATCGTTGCACATAATCACCCTGATCTCGCCTTCAACTGGGCTGTCGATCATCGTGAAAAGGTCAATGCCTTTATCGAAGAGACCGCACGGGCGCGCTTCATCGTCAATCTGGCTTTGATGGGTGATAACATGCGTCTGGCAGGTCAGGTAAAGACCTATTCCCAGAAGTATTTGCCAGAGCGCTCACGTCAGTCTGCGCAGCGGGTTATCAACCAAGTGACCTATAACAGCGTACAGCGTCGATTGGTTGAACCGGCCTTACAGCGTTGGGCTAATCAATAATCTTTTTTAACCCAATTATCACATTGAAAATCCCGTCTTCTTTATGAAGGCGGGATTTTTGATTCTATGGTGGCAGAACAAAGATATTTTAAAGTTAAATGACTCAATAAACAATTTTTTCTAGCCGCTTTGTCTTTACAATTTCATGCGCAGTTGCGCGTGATAGACAAAGAGCAAAAAATCGAATTAAATTGTTAAATATAAATAAAGATAAATCCACAAAATTACCAATATTTAAACAAAGCATAAAATTAACCAATATTATATAATACTTAAAAATACTTCCAAATGCTCAAAAATAATCGAGCAACAAAGCCGAAATAAAACCCCAAAAACAGTTAAATATTGTTTCAAACTGTCCTTCTTTAGGGAGCATTTCTTCTAATAAGTATTTACCGAATCACTTCAACGGTATCTAGATTAGGGGCAGAGAGAAAATCTTTTTGCTTAGTAATCATTTTACTACCCAAAGCGTCAATTTTGGGCGGTAAAATCCAAGAAGACTGTCCCGCCGTGAAAATTGCATTCATTTATATAGCTGAACCTTACCAGTGTTATCATACGGCTTCGGTTGCCAGTAAATTAGCTGCCATGCCGAATTGTGAGGTCACAGAATATTATAGTTTTCCAGAAACAATGGAGCATTTAGTCAGGATTAGAGCTGCCTTGAATGAGCCTAATCTTGAGGCGCATCCCCTGAAAAAATCATGGAAAGCAAAGTTTTTAAAATTAGCCAAAAGGCTAGATCAAGAACGCATATTAGTATTGCGGGAGAATGTTCAGGCATTAAACTGCTATGACGCGATTGTCGCGACCGAATATACAGCGGGCATTCTGAAAAAAATGGGATTGAAAGCCAAGCTCATTTTAATGATGCATGGTGCAGGTGATCGATATGTTAATGATGAACATCTGGTCAAAGAGTTTGATTTAACCCTTATTTCCGGCAAGAAAACCAAAGAGGATTTCAAGCGTAAGGGCTTTATAAAAGACGAGACAACACGTGTTGTAGGCTATCCTAAATTTGATGTTTTCGAAGCCATACGGAAAAAACAAGCGCATCCCTTTAGCGATGACTGCTCTTTTGCGCTTTATAATCCCCATTATAAAAGGAATTTGAATTCTTCTCCCGTTTTTATGAATGCCTTAATCAAAGGCTTCACGGAGCAGCATAAATATAATTTGGTTGTCGCCCCACATATCAAGCAATTTTATAAAAGTTTCGGAATCAAGAAATATCGGCTTAAAAGGCTGCAATCGGCCAAAGTATTGATTGATACAGGCTCTCCAGCCATGCTGGATATGACCTATACATCCCAGACATCGCTTTATATCGGTGATGTCAGCAGCCAGATATATGAATTTTTGGCTATTCCCCGCCCCTGTATCTTTTTAAATCCACAGAAAATAAAATGGCAGGATGATCCGCATTTCCTGCATTGGACGATGGGGGATGTCGTTGAAGATATTGATGATCTGATGCCTGCGGTAGAACAAGCCATAGAACGGCATGCTCTCTATCGCCCGACCCAAGAAAAACTATTCAAAGAAACATTCGGCTACCCTTTGTTGGGAGCATCCCAACGGGCAGCCGATGCGATAATGGATTTCGTGGCCAAAAGCATGGCCTCTAGGTAGAATAAGAGCAGTTTAATTTGTCAGATTGCGGCGGTTCATCATGATCGAATAGATTAAAGAACCCCCAATCCAGACAATGCCGCTCAAGCCGCTGATGATCTCAGGTACTTCGATTTTGACATTAAGCGCCGTGATAAACGCCAAAGTGACGATGGCGTAAAAGGCACCGGCTTCAAGATAGGGATATTGGGATAAATGGCCGCCTTGAACCAAGGCAACGGTCATTGACCGGACAAACATGGCACCAATGCCAAGACCGATCGCAATCAGCACAATGTCATTGGTTACGGCAAAAGCACCGATAACCCCGTCAAAAGAAAAAGAGGCATCCAAAAATTCCAGATAGATGAAGGTCGCCAATCCGCCGCCACCTTGGGTTGGCCGCCCCATCAAATGCTCGAATTGTTCCAGCAGGAAATAGGCAACCATGCCGAATAAAGCTGCGATTGAAAAAGAATAGCCATCTTTGTGATCAAACCAGAGGACAAAACCAGCTAGAATAGCAAAAGTTAGAATATAGCTGACAAAAGGAATGACGCGCAGTTTCATCAAGGGGCGTTCGATACAACTGATCCAGACCGGAGAATGGGTATCTTTGACAAAGAAGCTTAAGCCTACCAGCATTAAGAAGGCGCTACCAAATCCGGCGATGCTGGCATGGGCGGCGGTTACGACCTCTTCATAGCGTTGATGATGGAATAGTGCGATTTTAGTGGCTTCCCAAGGATCCACCCAAGCCGAAAAGGAAACAATTAACAGCGGGAATAAAATGCGCATCCCAAAAACCGCGATGACCATACCCCAAGTCAGAAAGCATTTTTGCCATTTGGCTGTAAGATTTTTCAGAACGGAAGCATTAACAACCGCGTTATCAAAGCTGAAAGCGGTTTCTAAAATAGCTAAAAGAAAGGCTAGAAAAGCGGCGTCAAGACCAGCAACAAGACTATGGCCTTGTGCATAATAACCAAAACAGAAAGCCGCCACTAACCCTAGGATTGTAACAATAAAAGATTCTCGAAAATGCCTCAGCATGTAAATTTTCCCGCCTGAAAAAGGATGTCATCTTTTTTTGGATTGCGTCGGACATCCTATTGGCAAGATTATTCGTTGAAAAGAAGCGTATTCTGGTTCTTTTCACTCTTTGAAATATAAACAAAGGTCATAATGCAAAAAAGTTGCCGCTGTCTTTCAACAGCGGCAACTTTTTCAAGTCAGATTAAATTCTGAATTTAGAAAATGGTTTTCAGTTTCGTGACGTCAGATTTGCCGCCCTGAACCTGGTTGACCAGAGTTTTGTTGAAAGCAACGGTGTGGGCAGAATTGATATGCTTCTGGAAAGCATCTTCACTGCGGTAAACTTCATAGACAACATAGCTGTTATCAGCAGCGTTACGGGTCGGCATGAAAGCAACGTTACCGGCTTCGGCACGAACCTGTGCAGCGAGACCTTTTAATTCGGTACCAACCTGCTGGTCATACTGAGGCAGCGGATGCATAACAGCAACGATCGTTATATAGGCTGGATTGTCAGCAATAACGGAAGGACGGGCAGAAGCCGGTGCGGAAACGGCAGAAACGGCACCAACAGCAGCTAAACCTAAAGCGGCATATTTATAAAAAGAACGTAACATAGTAATCCTCATCCTTTTAAAGATTATTTTGATTTTCTTGAATTAAAAATTAAAGAATATCGCTTACTTCCAAGACCTGCGACTTGCCACCTTTTGCAGTGGTTTCCAACATTTTGTTAAATGACCTTGTGTAATGGGCATTAACATGCTGCAAAAACGCAGTCTCGTCCTGATAAATCTCATAGACAATGTAGCTATGACTTTCAGAAAGATTCCGATAGGGCTTAAAAGTAATATTGCCCGGTTCCGCTTTAACCTTCAGCGCTAGATCACCCAGGCCTTGCTCAATTTCTTCATCATGACCCGGTAACGCATTAATTACAGCGACAACCGTTTTATAATCTTTTTTATTTGGCATTGCTGCACCCGTCGTATGATTCTTTTGTCAGGACAACAGAAAAATATTTATCCTGTTGCTGCCTGAATAAACACCTGAAAAATGAAAAAGTAATCATCCTTATTGATAAATTTTTATAATGAGATGTAATTCAATCATTTTCCGTAGGATATCAACTATTGGAACCCTCTATTTTCCCTGTATTTTCAGCATTATAGTTATAATTTGTCACAGTCGGATAGGCGAGCTCGATCCCTTCCTTTTCAAGGCGTTTCAAGATGTTGATACAGGCCTGTGTCCGGACTGAAAAATAGTCGTCAAAAGAGCCTGATTGGACATCACAAACGACTTCAAAATCGAAAGAAGAAGCACCGATGCCCGTCATGCAGCTGCGGGCAACCTGACAGAGAGAAATTTTTGAGGTTTCTTCTCGTAAGATCGAGATCAGCTTTTCACATTGATCGGGCGTCGTGGAACAAACGACACCGATTTGTAATGAAAAACGCCGTCTGGTCTGTTCGCTGAGATTATGCATTTCAACATTGACCAACATATTGTTGGCAACAATGATCTCTTCACCGGTTCCAGCACGGACTCGGGTCGTTTTCAGACCAATTTTTTCGACAGTTCCGGTGTTATCTTTCCAGCTGATAAGATCACCCTTCATAAAAGGCTGATCAAAAATGATGACCAAAGCAGAGAAAAGATCGTCAAAGATACCTTTAGCAGCAAGACCAATGGCGATACCGCCAATACCGAGACCCGCGACCAGCCCTGTTACATTCACGCCGAGATTATCAAGGATAACAACCGAAGCGATCGCAAAGAGAGCCACCGTCACCAAAAGCCGGATCAGATTAAGCGCGCTATCAAGATTACGATTGGCGTTATTTGACTGTTCAACCCGATAGCCGATTAGGCCAAGAATTAACTGACGTGCCCAGATCGCAAATTGTAACGTGCTGGCAATCACCCATAAAAATTGGATAACATCCGAGAGTCGCGAGGTATGTCCAAAATATTCGGTGACCAAGCGGATAGTCAGAATCGCCAAGAAAAAAGCGGTGGTTTTTCCTACAGCCTCTCCGGCAAGCGTCGTCCATTCAGTTAAGAATGCGCTGCGCTTGAGAGAGTTTTCTATGAAACGTCGGAACCAGAGAAGGCCGAAAAAGATGAGGACGCCTACCCCGAGGGCACAGAGTAGCTGAATATAATGTCCCAAGAACCATTCACTTATTTGATGGTTTAGGATGGCTATTTCCTGAGGTGAGGTCAGAATAGCGGTGTGATTTTGTTCCTGCATTCTTTTCCCTGAAAAAAATTATCGGGTGAAATCCACTTTCAAGTGAAGGAATATTCACGTTAAAAAATCTTTATCACAGCAGGGTAATAGATTTTTTCTTAAATACGCCAGAATGCAATGTTAATTATTTAATCGTTTTTATCCGTTAAAGCTATGAATCTGATTTTGCCGAATGAAATCTATGGAGAACGCCGAAATGGCAGGGGTAAAGCCAATGGAAGAAAAGAGAGAAAAACGGCTTGTCGTTCTTTCTTCCGGTATGTTTGCGGTGGCAGCTGTCTTTTTCTGGATAGCGATGCCAGCTGAGATTTTTGCCAGCTTGACCCGCAATACGGCGGTCGCTTGGATTACCGGCGATATAGAGGGGTACCGTCTGTTATCCCGAATACGTCTGGCGATTCCTCTGGCCGCGATTCTCGGCGGAATAGTTGCTTTTATAATGTCAGGGTTATTTGCCTATCATCGGTATAGGGCAGCCTTCAATTTAAGAAAAGAAAATCCTGAAGGCGCATTCTATCCTGAAGATTCATCGAATCAAGTGCAGGAAAAGGATCTGTTCGAGGATAATTTTTCATCCTCTGATTTAAGAGAAGCGAGAGGCGTTATCATTGATAACGATGAAATTATCTTGATGCCGGCAGCTTCTGAAAATTTTTCTGCACAAGAAGAGCGATTCTCTTTCGAAGAGCAGACGAAAAGTCAGGCGGCCGTTATCATTCTGGATAACAAGGCGAGCTTTTCAGAAGCCGACAACGAAACGCCGTTGCAGTCTGATAATCAGACAGAAGCAGATATTGGTCATAAAGATTTAAAAGAAGACGTTTTGTCACTGTCTCAAACGCCCCTTACGCCTGTGAATGAAGAGCAGGGTAAAAGCACACCGAATAATTCAATCGGCACAGAAACAGAAGAAGCCATAACGCTGTCAGTTAATAAGGCGCAAACGACCAACCTCATCGAACACAATCCAAAAGCCGAAGAGACCCTTTTCTTGTCTTCTGAACAGATTTTACAAAACCCGATACAGGACTCCCCTTATCCTGTATCGGCACCCCCGACGACGGCGATAAAGCTGTCTCAATTAGACCGCGATCAAGCTCTTCATCAGGCATTAGCTTTAATAAAAGAAATGCGTGAACAACTCATCTCGGCGACGGAACTGCAATGAGATAGTTTTATATCCCTAAATGGATTTAAATTTTTAACATTCTGACTAGAAATTTTCCGCCATTTTGAATCTAAATTGAAACATTATGACGATGCGATAAAATAAAAGGCGTTTTTTTCCTTTCGCGACGGATAAAGGCGCCATGTTCTTCCAAATAGGCAAGAACCCGTCCCAAGGTACGACGCCGTGGTTCGCGACCGCGCCGCAAATCAAGCACAAAACGGGGGTCATTAAGAGCATCCCGCCCAAAGCGCGTTGGGGTCATGCCTGTAGCACTCAGATATTTTTCAATTTTGCCTAACAAGTACATGATTATCACTCCTAGTTTAATTTTACTTTTTTAACCGTTTGTTCTCCTTATGTTCTCAATACTTTCCTACTTGTCCATCAATTTTCGTCGCCTAATTCCACCATTTTGAATTTTTTTGTTTAAAAATGCTAATTAATCCAGATTCGGTGAATCTGGATTAAAGACGGCTGAAATTTTTGAGAAAATAAGTTTGAAAAGATAATAAATGCTTAATTTTGGATATATTTTGCCTTTTTTTTATAAAAATTACATTTCATCTCAAAAACTACCCGACAGGTCTTTCAGAAAAGTTAAAAAGCGTTAATTGAGTAACTAACGCTTTTTTCCTCCATAATGGACTATGTTTTAACCTTAGCTGACGGTCGAAGATGAGGAATTATATATCACGTTCGGCAAAGGCGCATTTTGGCGAAGCTGGAATTTTTCAGGCAGAATACGGCCATTTTTTAAGAAGGCGCGCTCAACCGCAGGCATGGCGGACAATTTTGACCAGACCGCACGGGAATATTGAGGCCGGATATCAGGAAAGCGACCTTCTGGTTGCAACAGCTTTAAGAGAGACTCGGCCTGTGAAGGGTTATCTAACGTTGAGATAGCCAAATTAACCGCTTCTTCGGATTTTCCAGCACAAAATAACGCTTCAATAACAGCCTGTTTGTTGTCGAGATGGCTTTGGCGCATTTCTTCCGCCATTTGATTCGCTTGCCCCCGCTGCCCTAATTTCATCATTGAACAAACAGCACTGCGCTGGAACCATGCAATGTCGGTTGGGGTCAGAGACAGACTGAGATTGGACAGCATCTTTTCGGAAAGATTACGAGATTCGTAATATCGCCCTGATTGGCCGAGCCATTCGGACAAGCGAATATCCACAGGTAAGATAGTTTGGCGACGAGTAGGGTCGAGTCGGCTCAAAGGCTGTAGCCGCCCGATGGCGCCAGATATAGCGCCGCCCCCACCCAGTGCGAAACGAGCATCAGCCGAACGGACAATGGCCTTGATATTATTATCAGAGATATGCGGGGTGATTTTGACGGAATCACCCAGTTGCACGGCCTCTTGAAGATGACCAGCCAGAATAAAAGCGCGTATGGATTGGTTAATAAAGACCGCATTATCGGGCTGATTAGCATAAGCATTAAGCCACAGACCGGCAAATTGCCGTAAGCTATCCTGACTATGTGTGCCAAGCCGACGTTCAATTTCTGGCCAAATCACTTCATAGCGGCGGGAAATTGCCATTTCCATCAGCCGTTCAGGATCTGCAATTTCCCTTAACAGATCAGCAGCATCTTCATTCTGATGCTTTTCAAGATAAACAGTAACTGCCTGTTGGATTAAAGGATCACGGGTATCAGGCCCTTCCGCAATGCCCCAACTGCTCCGCGACAGGCCGAGAACCAATTCTTGCCAAACTGTAGGATCTTTCTGTTTTTGCGCCTGACTTAAAATCGCCTGCACCATATCGCGATCAAATCGGGCAATACGGGCTGGATCTTTATCTGTTAGCAGCAGCAATCTTTCCGCCGCTTTGGGGAAGTTATCCTGAGAAAGGGCGATCAAGATACCAACGCTGATGACGGCACCGTTATCAGGCTCGATAGAGACGATATCTTCATAGGTAGAGATGATTTTGCTGTCATATCCAAGGCTTGCCAAACAAGGGATGCGCAAAAGCTGGACAGAAACCCGGTCATGACCTTTCAAAGAAGGCAGTATCGGATCAAGTATGGTGAGAGAATCCGCACATTTATTCTGACGATTTAAATCTGTCGCTTGGGCAATTTTTTCCTGCAAAGCCTGTGGAGACAATGCCGTAGTGGAACTTGTTGAGGCCACAGACTCTTTTGCCAAAGAGGCGTTTTGAACAGAATTCGTTGCCGCCGTGGCAGAGCTATTCGCGTCTGAGGGAGGCGTTGATTGACTGTTAGATTTATCCTTACGGCTATTCTCGATTGGTTTTTCTATCTGGCTGTCAGAAGCGGTTGGAGAAGTTAATGCCCCCTTCTGTGCAGCGATAAAAGAGAATGATGCCGCCTGTTTTTTATCCGTAGCTGTTTTTAAAGGGCTTTCATTCTCAGTTGAGAAAGCTGGGTCAAAAATAATTTTCGATAATAAAGGCATCCTACCAGAAGCTGAGCAAGGTGTGGTCAGGGCGGGTAAAACAGTCAACATGGCCATGACGGGCATATTGCTCAAAAGTCTAGGAAAAATCGGCATCAAGGATGCACCTCAAAATCATAACGGAATATTCACTACGGATAAAGAAAACGCTCTTAATGCATCACAGGTTCATTCATTTTTTTCTTTTGGTAGCAAAAAATGATATCTCGCTTGCAATAAAACGCATTTTCAGGCTTTTCAGCGCAAGCCGGTTTTAAAGATACTCTTCATAAATATCTTTATAGAAGGGGCAAACGAAATCAGGAATAAAATCGTGAAGCAATCGACAAAAGCGATGCCGAAAAAAAGACAGAATATTAGCCAATTACGAATGCTGTGGCAGTTTGCCAGTCGCTATCCCGCATGGATTATCGGGGCATTGCTGGCGCTTCTTCTGTCTTCAACGGCCACTATTGCGATACCGGCTGCCTTTCGGATGGTAATTGATCGCGGTTTTAGCAATAGCGGGGCGCATGATATCAATCTCTATTTCTGCTATATGCTGGGGATTATTGTTCTGTTAGCAATGGCAACAGCCGCTCGTTTTTATTGTGTTTCATGGCTGGGTGAGCGCGTCATTGCTGATATTCGGGTAACCATCAACCGCCATTTGATGAAAATGCCGCCTGCTTTTTTCGAACAAAATCGCCCGTCCGAAATTGCATCCCGTTTGACGACTGACACGACCCTGATTGACCAGATCGTTAGTTCCACCGCATCCGTTGCGCTTCGCAATCTGATTACCGGCATTGGGGGCACCCTCTATCTGTTTATGTTGGCACCTCACCTGACGGCGATGTTGCTGGCTGGTATTCCGGTTGTGGTACTGCCCATTATTTTTCTGGGACGCCGATTGCAGAAGCTATCCCGCAAAAGTCAGGATCGAATAGCGGATTTAAGCAGTTTGCTTAATGAAACTTTAGGCGCGATGAAAATTGTGCAGGCTTTTGGACAGGAAGAGCGCGAATCCGATCGTTTTGGACAGGCCGTTCATCTAACTTTTGAAACGGCAAGAAAGAGGATTACCCTTCGCTCCTTCATGACCGCACTGGTCATTTTACTAGTCTTTACAGCGATTATCCTGATCATGTGGCGCGGAGCGCTCGATGTTGCCGCCGGTTTGGTTTCAGGCGGTACGATCGCAGCATTTGTGCTGACGGGGGGTGTTGTTGCAGGTGCCTTCGGGGCGTTGAGTGAAGTCTATGGCGATTTGCTCCGTGGTGCGGGGGCAGCTAGTCGGTTGAATGACCTGTTAGCCGAGCAGCCTATTATCCATTCGCCTAGCCACCCGCAGGCGTTGCCTCATACATCCCAAAGCCATTTAAGCTTCCGTAACGTTTCTTTCCGTTACCCATCCCGTCCCGATACAGATGCCTTAAAAGATTTTCATTTTGAATTGAAAGCTGGCGAACGGTTGGCAATTGTGGGCCCTTCTGGTGCAGGGAAAACGACTTTATTCCAGCTTATCCAACGTTTTTATGACCCGACGTCGGGCGCAATCGAGATGGAGGGTGTTGACCTAAAGCAGGCATCCTTAGAAGATATTCGCACCCATATTGCGGTCGTTCCCCAAGAAACGGTTATCTTTGCGGCCTCTGCCCGTGATAATTTGCGATATGGGCGATGGGATGCCAGCGACGAAGAGATCTGGCAAGCGGCTCGAGCGGCCAATGCCGAAGAGTTTTTAAAAGTCCTTCCCGAAGGACTGGATAGCTTTTTAGGAGAAGGCGGCGCCCGATTGTCAGGGGGGCAGCGGCAGCGTATTGCCATTGCCCGTGCTCTTTTACGGGATGCGCCGCTATTGCTGTTGGATGAAGCCACATCAGCACTGGATGCGGAATCGGAACAGGCCGTTCAACAGGCTTTAGAAAAATTGATGAAAGGCCGGAGTTCGATTATTATTGCCCATCGTTTGGCGACAGTGCGCCATGCGGATAGAATTATTGTCATGGATAAAGGACAGATTGTCGAAGAAGGCAACCATGATCAGCTGACCAAGCAAAATGGTCTTTATGCTCGTTTAGCACAGCTACAATTCAATGGTCAGGAATAAGAGTAACCCGACAGTCATCAAAAATAATCCATAATATAATAACAATATCAGTCAAAATTTTTGACAAAAAATCTATTATGGTTATTTCTAACAGGGGGCTTTTTTAAACGTAACAACTTAGAGGCGCGTTTTGCCTATTTTTGATAATTTTTCTTTCCGCCGCCCTTCTTTTCATTTCCTTATCACTTTAGGAATTTTGGTAGGATGGATACTTGTCTTACTTTTAATATCAGACCGAATTAGTCTGATATTCACCCATATCCCTTTTGATTATAATGAAGGGTGGAATGCCTATCTGGGTGAACGGGCAGTCGGACTGGTAAAGGCGCCACTTTATCCCGATCCCGATGGCAGTCTTATATTTAATAACTACCCGCCCCTTTCCTTCTACCTTGTCGGAGGGTTAGGTTATCTGATCGGGGATATGGTCTGGGCCGGCCGGATATTGTCTTTGGTTGCATGGCTTGGCACGATGGGGCTTGTTTATCGCCTAATTTTGCAGGCCGGTGGCAATCGCTTGGGCGCCCATATCGGCATTTTGCTTTTTGCTCTTTATAGCAGTTATTTCTTTCACAGCTATATTGCCATGAATGACCCGCAATGGATGGCTCATTTTTGCATGATGCTGGGGTTATCGCTGATTATCAAAAAACAGACCACAAGCCGCGTTATAATGGCAGCACTGTGTTTTATTACAGGCGGTCTTATCAAGCATAATCTGCTCGCCTTGCCATTGGCTGTGACAGGATGGCTTTTTCTTCGTGACAGAAAGCTAGCTATGCTTTGGCTTGCAATGGGATTGTCTGGAATCCTTATTGCGTTGGCTGGCTTTACATCGCTCTATGATAGCCATTTTATGATAGCCGATATTCTTCATCATAAACGGGTTATTACATTCAACCGATTGCCAAGAGCTTTGGGGCGGTTGGTTATTTTTATCCCTTTAGCTATTTTAGCCTTTCCGCTCCTGATAAAAAGCTTTCGGTCATCTGGGAATAAAACAGCTATAATGCTGGCGGCTTTCGCGCTTTTATCCTTATTTTTCGGGATTTTTGAATCTCTGGGTGAAGGCGTTTCCTATAATGCTTTTTTTGAAACCCTCATTGCTTTCAGCATTATCACGGGTTTGATATTTTCCAACCGAATGCCCAATACGCGGTCTTTTCTATTTTCCGCTGTGGCCGCTTTCTTGCCCGTGTTGGCGACGGCTGTTTTTTGTTTACCGCATATTCTGGATCACGAATATCAGCTCCAGAATGAAAAGCAGCAATGGAATGATGTGATAACCCGCATAAGAGCGACCAAAACGCCGGTTATCTGTGACATTTCAGAAATATGTTACTGGGCAGGCAAAGACTATCGCCTTGATTTTTTTAACTATTATCAGGCGGTGAAACGGGGCGCGTCATTGGAACCTTTAAATCGGGCTATTATAACGCCGATACCAGCGACAATGGTGAAGGTAACAATATCAAAAAAATGCCCGACGTTTCTTCTTCTATGGCAGATGATTTTATCCCATCCTCATAAAACACAGACTCTGTCGCCTCATGTTGAAATGATAGAGATGATCCCGCCGAAACAGAAGAATTGAGAATGGGTAATTTTTCAGAATGCTTAGAGAGATATTCTGGCAGCGTCCTTTGATGCTGCCAGAATAAAAGATTTTTGTTTCTAGGAATTTTGCTCGAGCTGATTAACATCACGAACAGCGCCACGTGCCGCATTCGTCGTTAAGGCCGCATAGGCTTTCAAAGCCGAAGATACTGGACGTTTACGATTTTGCGGTTTCCATGCCGCAGCCCCCTTCGCTTCCATTTGGGCGCGACGGCCAGCGAGAACAGCATCATCTACATCCAGATGGATAACCCGCTCAGGGATATCGATCACAATCGTATCGCCAGTTTCAACCAAAGCGATCAATCCACCTTCAGCTGCTTCTGGTGAAACATGGCCGATAGACAGACCCGAACTACCACCCGAGAAGCGACCATCTGTAATCAAGGCGCATGATTTACCAAGGCCTTTCGATTTCAGATAGCTGGTCGGATACAGCATTTCCTGCATACCAGGGCCACCTTTGGGGCCTTCGTAGCGGACAATCACGACTTCACCAGCTTCGACATCGTTACCCAGAATACCGGCAACGGCGGCTTCCTGACTTTCGTAAACTTTGGCTTTACCGGTGAATTTCAGGATGGATTCATCCACCCCTGCGGTTTTGACGATGCAGCCTTCAGGTGCCAAATTACCAAATAAGACAGCAAGACCACCATCGGTAGAAAAGGCATAGTCTTTTGAACGGATAACGCCTTTTTCGCGATCGGTATCCAGTTCATTGTAACGGGAAGATTGGCTAAAGGCCTGTTGCGTCGGAACCCCGCCCGGAGCAGCGCGATAGAAGAAGCGGGCGGAATCGCTGCAGCTATTACGGCTGATATCCCATTCTTCTAAGGAAGCCCCTAAGGTTGGAGAATGAATGGTAGCCAAGCTCGTATTGATCAATCCGGCGCGATCAAGCTGACCTAAAATGGCCATAACGCCCCCTGCCCGATGGACGTCTTCCATATGGACATCATTTTTGGCGGGTGCCACCTTACATAAGCAAGGAACATGACGCGAAAGTCGATCAATATCGGCCATTGTGAAAGGCACATTGCCTTCTTGTGCGATTGCCAGCAAATGCAAGACGGTATTGGTGGAACCGCCCATTGCGATATCGAGACTCATGGCATTTTCAAAAGCGCCCAGTGTCGCAATAGAGCGCGGCAATACCGAGGCATCATCTTGTTCGTAATAACGCCGTGCCATATCGACGATTGTCCGCCCCGCTTTCAGGAAAAGCTGTTCCCGATCGCTATGGGTTGCCAACATCGAACCGTTACCCGGTAAGGAAAGCCCCAGAGCTTCGGTCAGGCAATTCATGGAATTGGCGGTAAACATGCCCGAACAAGAACCGCAAGTGGTGCAAGCAGTCCGTTCAATGGTCGTAACTTCTTCATCAGCGTAGTGATCGTCGGCAGCAATAATCATGGCATCAACCAGATCAAGTGCGCGTTCAACGCCTTTCACAACAGCTTTACCGGCTTCCATAGGGCCACCGGAGACAAACACAGTCGGGATATTCAGGCGCATCGACGCCATCATCATACCAGGCGTAATCTTGTCGCAGTTGGAAATACAAACCAAAGCATCAGCGCAATGGGCGTTCACCATATATTCGACGGAATCGGCAATCAATTCGCGTGAAGGCAAAGAGTAAAGCATTCCGCCATGACCCATGGCGATACCGTCATCAATAGCGATTGTATTGAATTCTTTGGCAATGCCGCCGGCTTTTTCAATTTCTCTGGCAACGAGCTGCCCCATATCTTTTAAATGGACATGACCCGGGACAAATTGCGTGAAGCTGTTGGCGATAGCGATAATCGGTTTGCCGAAATCTTCGTCTTTAACACCGGTGGCGCGCCATAAGCTTCTGGCACCGGCCATGTTACGACCATGAGTCGTGGTTCTGGAACGATAGGGAGGCATTATTCTTCCTGTAGAAATTTGAATAAATCTGTTTTAAGCCATCTGGAAAGCAGAGTGAAATATATTATTCTCTTCAAATAAAGTCGTAAAAAATATTAAAAATGGATATTCGTCAGCTTAGACATTTTCTTGCTGTGGCTGAAAATTTGCATTTCGGAAAAGCGGCCGAGCAAATTGGCATCACACAGCCCCCGCTTAGCCAATCCATTATGGCCTTGGAAAAGGAGCTGGGCACGCCGCTTTTTCTGCGAAGCAAGCGTCATGTCTCTTTGACATCCTTTGGCCTTGAATGGCTGAATTATGTCAAAACCGCCTTGGAAGGCGTGGATGCGCTACCTCAAATTGCAGAAAGATTGAGAGAAGGCACAAAGGGGCATCTGGATTTATCTTTTGTCAGCACGGCTGATTTTAATATCCTGCCCATATTGGTCAGGCGCTATCGTTCGCTTTATCCTGATGTCGAATTGTCCTTGAGTGAAGCGACCAGCGATATTCAAATATCGGATCTGACTAAAGGCCTTCGCCATGCAGGGATTATTATTCCGCCAAGAAGCAGCGAATTACCGGCTGGATTATGTTATAAAAAGCTGGTTTCCGAACCGTTAATTGCGGCGGTTCCTGCGCTTTGGATTAAAGAACAGCGTTTTTCCCTGATCAATCGAAAGTTATCACCAGATTCCGTACGGGATGCGCCGCTGATTATTTTTCCGCGCCATTTTGCTCCCGCTTTTTACGATCTGGTTATCGATTATTATCAGGCCTGTGGTGCCTATCCTAATATTGCCCAGCAAGCGATCCAGATGCAGACGATCATCAGCCTTGTTGCCGCTGGTATGGGGATTGCACTTGTTCCGAGATCGCTGCGTCATATGGCGCGCCGAGATGTCCGCTATATTGAATTACAGAAACCGGCGGCTTTTTTGGAAACAGGAATTGCTTGGCGAAAAGATGACTACACGCCGACCCTAACCCGTTTTTTAGAAGTTACCCGCGAAATGCTGGCGGTTATTTCCTGAAAATGTGTCGATTTTAGCCGTGATGGCGGACTTTTCAGAATAGGCCGCCGTCAAAATATCAAAAGTGCGATTGCGGATATAATGGATAAAAAAAGGTAAGCGAGGCCTGAAAAAAATAGTCCAAGAGGAAAGCTGGGCAGAAAGCAGACATAAAAAAACCGCATCTAAATGCGGTCTTTAAAAATTGGTGGAGCCGAGGGGGATCGAACCCCTGACCTTCGCAATGCCATTGCGACGCTCTCCCAGCTGAGCTACGGCCCCAATTTTATGCCTCTGTTTTTTAACAGGTGCGCGCTCTCTATAAACAATCTGCGCGCCCCTGCAAGTGTTAATTTTAATTTTTTTTAGTTATTTTCATCTTCATCGTCAGAAGTATTGACGCCGATATCTTCATTTCCACCCAAATCATCGACATCATCATCAGGGGAAACATCATCGGTATCATCCAGATCCAGATCTGCTTCCAGATCCGTATCGTCGGATTTGCTCGAATCCTCGGTCTTTTTCTGTTCTTCAAAAGGTAAAGGCTGTTTTGATTTGAGAATCGGATCAGGATTCCATTCTGTACCGCATTCGATGCAGGTCACAGGATCTTCATTGCCGAGATCATAGAAACGGGTTCCACATTTTGGGCAAGTCCGCTTGGTGCCCCATTCAGGCTTGATCATGAACCGTCCTTCCAGAGTTTTCCGATGATTGAAAGTTTTACACAAAATTTACGTAAAAAATAAACTGAAATGCCAAAGCAAAATAGAGTATGAGGATTTATCCTACCGGATTAGAACTGCACCAGCCTTAAAAAACAAGGCATTCAGAAATAATCCGAACAGATGAATATCGCGCGCCTTGCCATAGCCTAGGCCACATGTCAAAAGCCAACGCCGGTTTTCTAGGCCGTTTTGTCATTTTTTTCTATATTCGGCTGTTAAGATAACATTGATACGAGATGAGATTAGCTGATGACCCGTCTTTCCTCCTGCCCTCTTGTTAGTCGCAAGGCGCCGCCACTTTCTGGTAAGGTGCATGTCCCCGGTGATAAATCCATTTCCCATCGGGCCTTAATGCTGTCCGCTTTGGCGGTGGGTGAAAGCTTTGTCGAAGGCCTTTTGGAAGGCGAAGATGTGCTGGCAACGGCAGAAGCCATGCGCGCCATGGGTGCCGATATCCGAAAAGACGAAAAAGGGTGCTGGCATATTCATGGTGTCGGCGTTGGAAGCCTTTTGCAGCCGCAGACCGCTTTGGACATGGGTAATTCTGGAACCTCTACACGTTTATTGATGGGTGTTGTTGCATCTCATCCGATTACGGCCACCTTTATTGGTGACGCGTCTTTATCCAAAAGACCGATGGGACGTATTTCGACCCCGCTTTCTCTTATGGGGGCGCGTTTTTCAGGGGCAGAAGGTAACCGCTTGCCGATGACAGTAACCGGACTTTATCCGGCGGTGCCGATTGAATATCGTCTTCCGGTCGCATCCGCGCAGGTTAAATCGGCTATTTTGCTGGCTGGTTTGAACACCCCCGGTGTCACACGCGTCATCGAACCGGTGCCGACTCGTGACCATAGTGAGCGGATGTTAAGGGGCTATGGCGCCAATCTTTCGGTCGAAGAAAATGATGGTGTTCGCATTATCTCTATCCATGGTGAGGCCGAATTAAAGCCGCAGCATATTATAGTGCCAGGTGATCCTTCTTCTGCGGCTTTCTTGGTTGTAGCAGGCTTGATTGTCCCCGGTTCCGATATGATTGTCGAGAATGTCGGTCTCAATCCGACACGCGCAGGGCTTTATACCATGTTAAAAGCCATGGGTGGCCAGATTGAATATCTCAATCCGCGCGAAGTTGGCGGCGAGCCAGTGGCTGATATTGCGGTTAAACATTCCAATTTGAAAGCCATCGAAGTGCCACGGTCGATTGTGCCGTCAATGATTGATGAGTTCCCGATCTTGTTCATTGCCGCCGCCATGGCAGAGGGTAAAAGCACCTTACAAGGTTTGGCAGAATTACGGGTCAAGGAATCTGACCGTATTGCGGTAATGGCAGAAGGCTTGAAAGCCTTAGGTGTTTCTTTGGAAGAGAAAGAAGACGGCTTGGTTATTGAAGGCTCGGCGGGTGAAATGCTTGGCCAAAAAGATAAAATGGTTTCGATCGCCTCCCATCTCGATCACCGCATTGCCATGAGCTTTGCGGTTGCGGGTCTGGTTTCAAAAGGCGGTGTCGAAATTGATGATCGTCGCCCGATTATGACGAGCTTTCCGGTCTTTGGCGAATTGTTCAAAGAATTAGGCGCTGAATTCGAAATGGGACTTGTTAAATGATTATTGCCATAGATGGCCCCGCCGCATCGGGAAAAGGCACAATCGCCCGCGCTTTGGCACGTCATTATGATTTGCCCTATCTCGACACTGGCTTGCTTTATCGCGCCGTGGCAGCGTCCCTTTTAGATAAACAAGGCGATTCCGGAAAGGAATCAGATGCCTTGGAAGCCTGTGATTTTTCAGACTCACTCTTGTCCGATTCCCGACTCCGCACCGAAAAAACTGGAAAAGTCGCTTCAGAAATTTCTGCCTTTCCGAAAGTCCGGCAAGCATTGATTAAAAGACAGCGTGATTTTGCTACCCAGCAAAGCGGTGCGGTTCTGGACGGACGAGATATCGGAACAGTCATTGTTCCTGATGCGGATGTAAAACTATTTATCACGGCATCGCCCGAAATTAGGGCAAAAAGACGCTATGATGAATTGGTAAAAAATAATCCGGATTTGACCTATGATACCATTCTGGACGATATCAAAACTCGCGATCTGAGGGATAGTAGCCGGAAAGAAGCGCCCCTGAAACAGGCTGAAGATGCAGACTTGCTCGATTCAAGCTTACTCGGTATAGATATGGCCATCGAGCGTGCAGTGGCGCTTGTAGAAAAACAGCTAAAAACGGTGCAGGGCTGATTGAAAAACGGCGATCATTTTTTGCCGTAGACCATCAGAGCTGGCCGTGTTTTATGCTGCGGTTATTAGAAAGAATCGAAGGTCGGCTATCATTTTTGTCGGTTTTTGAACTGTGGATAACCCTAAAATCTGCAAACGTTGCCTTATCGGGGCAAGCTGTATGAACGGTGCTATACGAGGTATGAGGCCTGTATAGCGGTTCGGCCAAAAGACCTCCGGATACAACCGGATGGCCGGAAAAATTTCTCAAGGAATATAGAACTGCATGGCCACTATGGCAAATCCTACTCGCGATGATTTTGCAGCATTGCTTAACCAGACGCTTGGTGAAGAAGAAGGCTTTGAGGGACGTGTTGTAAAAGGCACCATCACAGCTATTGAAAATGACATGGCTGTTATTGATGTTGGCCTGAAATCTGAAGGCCGCGTGCCGTTGCGCGAATTCGCAGCACCGGGTCAGAAAGCCGAATTGAAGGCTGGCGACGAAGTCGAAGTTTTCGTTGACCGCGTTGAAAACAGTCAGGGTGAAGCAATGCTTTCCCGTGACCGCGCTCGTCGTGAAGCGGCATGGGACAAACTGGAAGCTGAATTTGCTAACTCCAGCCGCGTTGAAGGCGTCATCTTTGGACGGGTAAAAGGCGGTTTCACCGTTGATCTTTCCGGTGCCGTTGCCTTCTTGCCTGGTAGCCAGGTTGATATCCGTCCGGTACGCGATGTTGCTCCGTTGATGGACATCCCGCAGCCTTTCCAGATTTTGAAGATGGATCGTCGTCGTGGGAATATCGTGGTATCCCGCCGTGCCGTTCTGGAAGAAACCCGCGCAGAACAGCGTTCCGGTTTGATCCAGTCTTTGGCTGAAGGTCAGGTCATCACCGGTGTTGTCAAGAACATCACCGACTATGGTGCCTTTGTTGACTTGGGTGGTATTGACGGTCTGTTGCATGTAACCGACCTTAGCTATCGTCGCGTTGGTCATCCGAGCGAAATGATCGCTATCGGTGACAGCGTTACGGTTCAGATCATCCGCATCAACCGTGATACGCAGCGTATTTCTCTCGGCATGAAGCAGCTTGAAACCGATCCTTGGGAAGGCGTTGGCGCCAAATACCCAGTCGGTGCCAAATTCATGGGTCGCGTCACGAACATCACCGAATATGGTGCGTTTGTTGAGCTGGAACCCGGCATCGAAGGTTTGGTTCACGTTTCCGAAATGTCATGGACGAAGAAAAACGTTCATCCGGGCAAAATCGTTTCCACCAGTCAGGAAGTCGAAGTTGTCATCTTGGAAGTGGATGCCGAAAAGCGTCGTATCTCCCTTGGTCTGAAACAGGCTCAGCCGAATCCGTGGGAAAGCTTTGCTGAAGCTCATCCGGTTGGCTCCACTGTTGAAGGCGAAGTCAAGAACTCAACCGAATTCGGTCTGTTCATCGGTCTCGACAATGATGTTGACGGTATGGTTCACATGTCCGACATCGCTTGGGGTATGTCCGGTGAAGAAGCTTTGAGCCTCCACCACAAAGGTGAAGTCGTTAAAGCTGTTGTTCTCGACGTTGATCCTGAAAAAGAACGCATTTCTCTCGGTATGAAGCAGCTGGAACGCGGCAATGTACCGGCAGCGAATGCTGGTAGCTCTTTGCAGCGTAATCAGGTTGTCACCGTTACCGTTCTTGCTGTCACCGATGGTGGTTTGGAAGTTCAGGCTGGTGATGATGGCGCCATTGGCTTCATCCGTCGCAGTGACTTGGGCCGTGATCGTGACGAACAGCGTCCGGATCGCTTCCAGGCTGGTCAGAAGCTCGATGCTATGGTGGTCGGTTTCGATCGTCAGAAGAAGCCGAACTTCTCCATTAAAGCCATGCAGGTTGCAGAAGAAAAAGAAGCAGTTGCTCAGTATGGTTCGTCAGATTCTGGCGCATCCTTGGGTGATATTCTTGGTGCAGCCCTCAACAAGGCTCGCGATCAGCAGGACTAGTTCCTACTGACACGGAATAACAAAAGGGCATGGGCTGTTTTCAGCTCATGCCTTTTTTGTAACTATTGAATATAAGAAAAAAGGAATCTTAAAGGACGCGGTTTTTCGTTGTTCGATAACCCGCTTGTTCAAGATTATTTATTGAAGTTTAAAGCGACAGCCGACCCGTTATATTCGATACGGTAGCGCCGCCAATCCAAATGGTATCGTCGATTTGATCGACATAGATTCGACCATCACGTCCCAAAATTTTACCTTGGCTTACAACATAACTTTTTGGTGCCAAACCGCTACCGATTAACCATTGTGCCATGCTGGCATTAAGGCTTCCACAGACGGGATCTTCATTGACTCCATGCTTCATGGCAAAGGCTCTAACTTCAAATTGAGCATCGTTACCGTCTTTTTCGCCATCCCATGCGCCAATCACACCAAAAGCAAGATCAGACATAGAAGCAAAGTCAGGTTTTAGTGCCAAAACCGCTTCACGGGATTTCAACATAATACCGATCCAACCAGGGCCATTATCCACCCATGCCGAAGCAAGAATAGAAGAAACCGGAATGCGCAAACCCTCCGCAATTCTTTCCAGTAAGGTTTGCTCAACATCCCCTGATCGAACCAAAGTGGGTGCTGCAAAAGACAGGCGGTTATTTTCAGATCGAAGAGGAATAAGGCCAGCCTGACATTCTTGGATAATAATATTCTTTTTGGGTTTCCCTCCCGCCGTCATCCAAGCATGGCAACTTCCTAATGTAGGATGTCCGGCAAAAGGAAGTTCTGATTGCGGTGTAAAAATACGCAATCGGTAATCAGCCTCAGGCGAAGTCGGTTTAAGAAGAAAAGTCGTTTCGCTCAAATTCGTCCAAATGGCAAAAGCCTGCATTTCTTCGGTCGATAAATTATCGGCAGCAGACACAACCGCGACAGGGTTACCTTTGAATTTTCCAGATGTAAAAACATCCACTTGCTGGAATCCATATTCCATAATGGCAACTCCTGAATAAGTTAACGGTTATTGGAACCGGATAAACAGTAATGCGAATCAAAATATGAAAACAATGCTGTTTCATTGATGCATCAGGATGACTTTAATCCCGATAATCTCAGGATCTTTTTATCATCCGTTATTAATTCTAACTTTTCGATGACTTTATTTAACAAAAAATATATTTTATTGTCGTTGGTTAAGAAGATTCTGTCCGGTGAATATTTTCTCACCCGGGATAATAAGACCGGACTGATCAGGAAAAGGAAATGCGATGATTCGTTCCGAACTGATCCAGACATTAGCAAATGATAATCCCGAACTCTCATCAGAAGAAATAGAACATATTATCGATGTTTTTTTTGACGGGATTACCCATCATCTGGCCAAAGGTGGTCGGGTAGAGATTAGAGGCTTCGGCGCTTTTTCCACCCGTTTTCGGGACGCTCGTATTGGCCGAAATCCAAGAACCGGCACGCAAGTTGAAGTGAAAGCCAAACGTGTCCCCTATTTTAAACCGGGAAAAGAGGTAAGAGAGCATCTTAATATTGAAATTTAGCTTGCATTTTACCCCCAAGCACCGCTATGCGGATTCGGCATAATGTTGCGGGCGTGGCGGAATGGTAGACGCTACGGACTTAAAATTTTGAGTGCCCTTTTGGAAACGAAAGGTGCAGAACTGCTCAAATTCGGGGAAAGCTGTAAAATGCTAATCCCGAGCCAAGCCTGAAATATTTCAGGAAGGTGTAGAGACTAGACGGGCAGCACCTAATCCCTTGTAAAAGGGTATGGTGAAGGGATAGTCCAGACCCCAAACACTGTTTTGGCAGTGGCGGTGAAAGCCGTGGTAGGTAAGAAAATCCGTTGGGCATTTGCCCGTGAGGGTTCGAGTCCCTCCGCCCGCACCATAATGCTAGATTTGAATAAGACGGTTTTTAATTCCGGAATATTTGCACTATTTATGCAAATATTGTCGGGATTCGATGGTGTTTATCTATTTTATAACTAGGGTTCCCTTGACCCACCTCCCCTTTTTACGGCAAAAGGCCAAAAAGGGGACTGCATGTTAAAAAAATATTTTGGCTCTCGTAAAAAATTTCATTCTCTTACTTCTAAACAGTCTCATCCCAACAAAGATAACCAAGCCCTTTCCCGTAATTTATCTTGGCCGCATCTGATTGCTTTAGGTGTTGGTGCCATTGTCGGAACCGGAATTTATACATTGGTAGGTGTCGGCGCAGATCGCGCGGGACCTGCAGTGGTTATTGCCTTCATTATCGCTGGCCTTATCTGTGCGACGGCTGCCCTTGGTTATGCTGAACTAGCCACATTGATACCAGAAGCCGGTGGTGCTTATACTTATGCTTATATGGCCATTGGTCGTCATATGGCATGGATTGTCGGCTGGAGTCTTATCCTTGAATATTCATTAGCCAGCTCGACGGTTGCAGTTGGTTGGTCCGCTTATCTTGTCGGATGGCTCCATTCCTTTGGAGTAAATTTACCGGCAGCCTTGTTAGCGGGCCCCCATGATGGCGGTATCATCAATTTACCCGCCGTTATCGTGGCGTTATCCATCGCTTTATTATTAACAGCCGGCGCAAAAGAAAGCGCCACCCTGACTTTGGGATTGGTTATTCTGAAATTGGCGGCATTGGTCTTATTCGTTATTCTTACCCTGCCCGCTTTTCATTTTACTTATTATCATCCCTTTATGCCTTATGGATTTATCAGCCATCTTTCACCTGATGGGAAAGTCCGAGGTGTTATGGCCGCCGCCGCTATCTTGTTTTTTGCCTTTTACGGTTTTGATACTGTTGCAACGGCAGCGGAAGAAACCAAAAATCCGAAACGCGATTTAACGATCGGCATTATTGGTTCGATGACTCTATCCGTGCTGATTTACATTGGTGTGGCAGCTTGTTTGTTAGGCGCAGCGCCTTTTACCAGCTTTGTTTCAAGCGGTGAGCCATTAGCGCTTATTCTAAGAAATCTGCATCATGAAACCGCGGCAAAGTGGATTGCTGCGGCCGCCCTTGTGGCTTTACCATCTGTGATTATGGCAATGATTTACGGTCAAAGCCGTGTATTTTTTGTGATGGCCAGAGATAACTTGCTCCCGCCTTTTTTGGCGAAAGTCAACAAAAGCGGAACGCCTAGTCAGGTGACATTGTTCACGGGTGTTATTATCGCTTTGATTGCTGGTTTTTTCCGTTTGGATGAATTGGCTGAATTAGCCAATGCAGGCACCTTGCTGGCCTTTATTGCGGTCGGTCTTTCCCTGATTATTCTGCGCGTTCGGGAAAGCGAACGGGTACGGCGTTTTTCTTGCCCGTTTCCCTTTGTTGTAGGCAGCATTACCATTGTCGGCTGTCTGTATTTGTTTAGCAGCTTGCCTTTGCATACGACGGTTCGCTTCTTTTTATGGAATGCGATCGGTCTCGTTTTTTATGGCAGCTACAGCCTGTATAAACGCTGCAAACAGCGTTCAGCCTAACACGCTTATTTCTGGTTATTTTGCTTATAGAGTGAAGTTATTTCATTCTATAAGCAAAACAGAATGCGGTTTAGGCGTTGAGTTTTTTCTCTAGAAAATCTGTAATTGATGTAAAATCAGGGCAGGAAACCTCGATCGGGAAATCCGATATCGGGGTGCCATATCCATAAGAAGCAAAAACGAACGGAATGCCCAACAAGGCCGAAGCTTCCTGATCCGTTTCACCATCACCGATAAACCAGCAATTCTTCTGCTCGCCCTTCATTTCATCCAAGGCAATATTGAGTAATGCCGGATCTGGTTTGCGAGGCAATTTGGGTCGTGCCCCCACCATAGCGGTCATATATTTATCAAAA
The DNA here is from genome assembly GCF_006715975.1 of Zymomonas mobilis. GTDB lineage: Bacteria > Pseudomonadota > Alphaproteobacteria > Sphingomonadales > Sphingomonadaceae > Zymomonas > Zymomonas mobilis_B. The sequence continues at coordinate 1,933,941 of NZ_VFOF01000001.1, forward strand.
CCCAAATCACTCATGATCTTTTCGACCATATTTTGAGGTTTATTCGAGCAAATAGCCATTTTCATACCCAAGGCATGAAGTCTTTCGATGCCTTTTCTAACACCGGGGAAAAGGCTGTTGTCATCTGTATCACGTCCCAGACAAAGCCGCCGATATTCGGTAACATCCGCCAAGGCATCAATGCAGTCATCACCGAACAAACCTGCGATCATCGCTTCACCGCCCAATGTAACGAGTGGCCGCGTTTCTTCCGGTTTAATAACCCGCTGGCTACCGCGTTTTTGCAGCATTTCATTTAAAACATCAGAAGTGACATAGACGGTGTCGACCAGCGTCCCGTCCAGATCGAATAATAAATCAAAAGTCATAATTCTTCCCAACCCGAAGTTGAAGATACGCCACGTATAGAATGAGCCTTCATCTTGCTTAAAGAGCAGAGAGATTTTCAGCAAGACAGCCGGACTGTTGAGAAGAACCTACCGCATTATGGCGCGCACGTCGTCACGGGTAACGCGAAATTATGTATTTTTTGTTTGCTCAAATGTAATGAAATTTTATTGCAATAAATGTGAAATAAAATTGCAACCAATCATATTTAAGAGGTCGATTTATATAAAACAACGCACTTTTTAATAGTGGCAGGATCAGAAAGTATTTTAATGTCTTTCCAAGCACATTCGAAGGCCGCTATTATTATAACTACTTTCAGTTTTGGAACGATCTTATTACCACCATCGCTACAGGCGCATAAATCTTCTGTTAGTCACTATAACAAAGAATCGCTTCATAAAGCATCTGCAACCGATAATAAAAACAATAGCGATACTATAGATAAAGATAAATCAAAAAACACAGAAAACAATTCTGGTGATAATAAAAATATCTACTGGAATGGTAAAGAAATAACCGTCATTGGAAAAGCTGAACGGTTAGCGCCATCTTCAGTTCCTTTGAATATTATTCAACCGACATCCATTGTTCAAAGCGCTTTCATGGCGAATAATATCATACCATTGGCTAGCGTGGACGACATTATCAAATACCAGCCAAGTGTCTGGACCCAAAATCCGAATGGCCCTGGTATTGGTAAAGCCGAAACCATGAGTTTGAGAGGGTTTCAGGATGGCCAATATAATATGACATTTGACGGAATCCCCTTTGGAGATGCCAGTGATTTACACCATTCAACATCCTCTTTGTTCATTGCCCATTTCTTGGGACAGGCTGAAGTAGATCGAGGCCCCGGTACCGCATCGACCATCGGCGACGCGACCTTTGGCGGCACGATCGGCTTTACATCAAGAACACCGGCTTCGAAATTCGGCATTACGCCCTATGGCACCTATGGCAGCTATAATACGCGGGCGGGCGGTTTAGAAATTGACAGCGGAGAGACCATTGCCGGTAAAATGGTTCTCGATTTACAGCATGAAGCGACCGATGGTTATTTGACCCATTCGAATGAACGCCGCAGTAACATCATGTTTAAAGATGTTGTAAAATTAGGCCCTGATATAACCCTGACCGCGGCGACGACCTTTAACAAAGAACATCAATATACAACCCAAGGGGCAACCTTGGCGGAATATTCTAAATATGGGAATAATTACGGCCTATGCGATGATCGCAGCCTGCAATGTTACTATGGTTATAACCCCAGCACCTATAAATCGGATTTTAGTTACATCAGCTTGAAAGCTAAACCCTTATCTTGGCTGGAATTAGAGAATAAAGTCTATTCGGTTGGCTTTGAGCATTCTTATACGAAATCGACAGATGCCAGCCAGAATGATCCATCAGCAAATGGCGTCACTTTTTATAACGCAGCGGGTAAAAAAACGGGCAGCTATGCCAATGATGTTCCTGGTAAATATGCCGATGCTACTTTCCGATCTTATGGCGATACGCTGGCATTAAAAGCTACAACGCCGGTTGGTGAGATTTTGACCGGTATCTGGGCAGATGTACAAAATGATCGGCGCTATACATATGCGGTTGATCTTTCGCAAAATTCTATCATGGTTCCAGGCAAGAATGGATCCGCCTACAGCTACAATATCCATGACATCAACACGACGTTACAGCCTTATTTAGAATTTGATTGGCACCCAATTAAAGGGATGACGATCAAACCAGGCATCAAATATTCCTATTTCCATCGGAATTACGATGCCTCCATGAACAAGAATACAAAAACACCTTTAAAAGACCAACAGACCTTCAAATCTTGGCAACCTTCAATCGCGATCAATCAGATGTTGATGAAGGGGTGGAGCGCTTATGCACAAGTTGCACGCGGTTTTCTGGCTCCCCCTTTAAGCGTATTTCAGACCCAGAATGTTGGTTATGTTAAGCCGGAAACAACTTGGAATTATCAAGTCGGAACGGTTCTTCAAAAGAAGAATTGGACGATTTCGGCCGATGGTTATTATATTGATTTTTCGAACTATATTGCCTCGGCACAAATCAATGTTCCCAATATCGGGACTGAAACTACCTATGTGAATAGTGGTGGTGCTGTTTATAAAGGGCTGGAAATCGAAGGCCAGTATGCCGTCGGGCATGGCGTATCATTATATGGGAATTACAGCGTCAACAGCGCCCATTATAAAGAATCCAAAATACGGGTAGCCGCTTCGCCCAAATCACTGGCTTCTTTTGGTGTGTTGTATGAGAAGAAGAATGGCCCCTATTTCTCCTTTATCGGAAAATATGTTGGCAACCATTGGGGATTGGATAGCACCACCGACAGTGCAGGTAATACGGTTTTCAAAAATCAGTATTTAATACACAGCAACCTTACGGCTGATCTTGCCTTTGGTTGGCATTTCAAAAATGTTGGCGGCAATATTCTGCGGAATATCACGCCCAGCATTAAGGTATCGAATATTTTCGACAGCCATGCCATCAGCGATTTTGCTGGTAACCAGTCAAAAACCAGTTCGGAATATCCGAATGGTGCGCCGCTCTATTGGCGGCTTTCCGGAAGAAGCATCTTCTTCAATTTAACGATGACAATTTTATAAAAGAAAAAAGCCTGCCCTTAAAAAGGGCAGGCTTTAAAGCCGATGCGTTGGCTATGCTTTTTTCTTCTTTTTCGGTACGGTTTTTGGATCGACAGTAAGCGGACGATAAATTTCGATCCGCGTTCCTTCTGTTAAAGGTGCATCGAGTTTTGCAACCTTGCCGAAGATACCAACCTTTTGTTTTTCTAGGTCAATATCAGGGCAACGTTTCAATATACCAGAGGCGTTAATCCCGTCTTCGATCGTCGCCCCGTCTTCTACTTCACATTCAAGCCATAACTGGCGTTCCGGTTTGGCATAGACGACTGATATTTTCATCTTTTTGCCCCTTTAAGCCCCATGTGCGCCGGACATGGAGATTTCCTTGCCCTGTGCAACATCAATCATTCTTTTCCCGACTAAAACAAAGCCGGTAACAAGGAAACCACCCGGTGGTAAGACCATCATCAGAATATGGCAATCAGCCGGTAACAGATGGCATTCAAGAAACTTGAAGCTTGAACCCAACAGCAAAGCGGCATTGGAGAAAAGCGTTCCTGAACCGATGATTTCACGAACGCCACCGATAACCGTCAAAGCAAAGGTGAAGCCCAATCCAGCAAAGACACCATCGACCAAGGATGCCGCCGGTGGTCTTTTTCCAGCGAAAGCTTCAAGATGCGCCAGAGGCAAACAGTTTGAAACGATCAGCGGAATAAACAGACCCAGCACCTTATAGAGCGGATGCATATAGGCATTCATGACCAGATCGACCAAGGTCACCATGGCCGCGACAATCAGGATATAAACCGGAACGCGGACTTCATAGGTAATATGATGTCTAAAAACAGAGACCAAAAGATTGGAAGCCGCCATCACTGCGGCGGTTGCCAATCCCATGCCCAAGGCATTCGTGGCGCTGGTGGTAACTGCCATGGTCGGGCACAAACCCAACAGCATGCTTAAAATACCGTTATTATCCCAAAGCCCGTCTTTGGCGATGCGGAAATACTCGTTATTGGACATTCGAACTCTCCAACAGAGTGCTTTTATGCGTCTCGAAAAATTCCAGACCGCGATGGATAGCAGCAACAACACCGCGCGGCGTTATCGTCGCACCGGAAAACTGGTCAAATTGACCGCCGTCTTTTTTGACTTTCCATTTGTTTTCCGATGGGTTGGTCAGAGAAAGACCCGTGAAACGCAAAATCCAGTTTGATTTATTGGCTTCGATTTTATCACCAAGACCCGGCGTTTCCTTATGTGCCAAAGCACGAACACCGAGAATATGACCTTGATCGTCAACCCCCATCATCAAGCGGATTTCGCCGCTATAGCCGCTGCCAGAAATTTCATAGGCAACGCCCGTGACATGACCCGCTTTTGTCGCCCGAAAGACGGTGACATCATGGCCTTCTGCATCTTTTAAATGCAGTGGGTTTGCCGAAATGTCATTGTCGTGAATGGAGGCTGGAATAACCTGCTCCAAAGAAGCCTGTTGATCTTCTACACCCCTCGCAACAATTGTTTGCGCCGTCAGATGATAGGTTAACGCCAATAAGGCACCGAAACCGAGACAGAAGACTGCCAACACAAGGCCGTGGATGAAAAACGGTTTTTCTTTTTCCGTTTTATCATCTTCATGCATCGCTTCATCTGCTCGAAATAAAGCGTCTTCTTCAACGGCTTCTTTCCGGTCTTCCGCTTCGTCCTTGTGATCGGTCATTTCTTGTCCCCAAATGCCACCGGTTGTCCTTGGCGAGTGCGACCGAACACACGAGGGCGGCTGTAATGATCAATGATCGGGGTCGTCGCATTCATCAGCAACACGGCAAAGGCCACCCCTTCCGGATAACCGGCGAAACTACGAATAATCCATGTCAGGAAGCCGACCCCAAAGCCGAAAATGATCTGACCTGTTTTCGATACCGGAGACGTCACATAATCGGTTGCAATAAAGAAAGCGCCGAGCATCGAAGCCCCTGACAGTAATTCAATCATACCAGAGGCATAGCGTGCTGGATTGATAGCTGAAAACAGCGTCCCCAATAAGAACAGCGTCAACAGCATCGATACAGGCGTATGCCAGCTGATAATCCGCCGCCACATGAGAAATAAGCCACCCAAAAGGATGAAAATGGCCGAGGTTTCACCCATGGAACCAGGCTTAATGCCCAGAATCATTTCTTTTAATCCCGGCAAACTTTGCACCGTATGCGTAACCGGAATACCCCGCGTTAATTCGGTTTTGATATGCCCAAGAGCAGAAGCCGCACTTAATGAATCCAGATTACCTTCACAGCCCAAGGTGATTTTTAAACCTGTCAGGATATCCGGTGCGTGAGCGGTGAATATCGGATGCGGGGCTGCAAATTGCGTCATCTGTAAAGGGAAGGAAATCAGCAAGGCCACACGGGCAACCATGGCCGGATTAAACAGATTTTGTCCTAATCCGCCAAAAACCTGTTTTGCCAAAGCGATAGCAAAAACAGCGCCCAAAAGCGCAATCCACCAAGGCGCCCAAGGCGGCAAACTCATTGCAATAAGCCAGCCGCTCAAAATAGCAGAACCATCTTTTAACGCTGGAAGAACCGGACGTTTCGCCAGCATCAGGCATCCGGCTTCAACGGCCAGACAAAAAAGAATGGTCAGACCAAAAAGGAAAATGGCAGGCCAACCAAATAACCACAAATCAAATGCAGTGGCGGGAAGAAGTGCCAGCATGACCATCTGCATGGTGCGCGAGACACTGTTATCAGCATGGGTAAAGGGCCCACTGATTGCGATACTGCCACTCATTAAACTGCCTTTTCCTCTTTATTGGCGGCTGCTTTGGCGGCTTTTGCGCGCTCTGCTGCCAATTGCCGCTGACGTAAGACTTCAGCCAGACGCGCTTCTTTGGCGGCGGCCAGTGCCTTGATTTTATTCTGCTTTCTTTCTTCGTCGCGACGATTCCAGATTTCGCCTTTGGCGTAATTAAAATATTGAACCAAAGGCAAATGGGACGGGCAAACGTAAGAGCAGGAACCGCAAGAAAAACAGTCCATCACCTGAAGCTGTTCGGCTTCATCCAGTTTATCACGCCGGATAAGGCTGGACATTTCAACCGGACTGAGACCGCAAGGGCAAACATCGACACAACGACCACAACGCAAGCAAGGTTCGGCCGGACGATGATCCATCTCTTCGGAAGTCAAAGCCAGAATACCAGCAGTGCCTTTGATAACCGGCACGTCAATATTGGGCAGTCCGACGCCCATTAAGGGGCCCCCTGTCACAATCTGTTCGGCTTTTTCATTCATGCCGCCACAATATTCGATCAGGGCTTTGACGGGTGTGCCGATAGGTGCATCCAGCGTTTTGGGATCATTCATGCCGCCGCCGGAAACTGTGACGATGCGTGAAATAAGCGGTTCGCCATAATGAGCTGAGCGCCAGACCGCACGCGCCGTTCCGACATTTTGCACCAACACCCCGACATCGGCGATACGGGTACGTGCTGAAATTTCAAGGCCGGTTAAAGCCTGCACCAAATGACGGGCAGAGCCGACTGGATATTGAGCCGGTAAATCAGCGATTTCTACATTATCATAGGCTTCGGCAGCCTTTTTCATGATCGCGATGGCTTCTGGTTTATTGCGTTCAATACCGATTACAACTTTGGGTGCGCCGACCGCATAGGCAATCAATCGGCCGCCAGAAATTACCTCATCGGCATATTCCTGCATCACCCGATCATCACCCGTCAGATAGGGTTCGCATTCGGCACCATTCAGCACCACCATTTTAATGGGTTTTTGGCTGCTCTGTTCTAATTTAACCGCCGCAGGAAAAGCCGCACCGCCTAAACCGACAACCCCAGCCCAAGCAACGCGTTCACGAATTAGCTTTGGATCGACCGAGAAAGGATCCGAATAGGCTTCGGGTAATTCAGCCCAGCTATCTTTTCCATCAGATTCCAAAACGATCGTCATGCCCGGCAAACCCGAAGGATGCGGCGCGGTCATATTCTGGATTGCGCGAACAATACCGGAAGTCGGGGCATGAACCGGTGCCGATATCCGACCAACCGGAGCGGCAAGCAACTGTCCCTTCCCTACGTGATCGCCAATATTGACGACGGCTTCTGCCGAAGCGCCTGAATGTTGGCGCAATGGCAGAAAATAAAACGGAACAACGGGTAAAGGCTCAATCTTTTTTGCGGTTGTTGCCTGTTTTCGGTAACTGGGATGAATACCGCCACGGACTGAAAATAATTTCATTGCTGCTCCCCTAGCCTATGGCTTCTTCTTTGGCTTCTTTTTCAAGAGAAGCTTTGTAGGCCTTACCCTGACCACCGTCGGATTCTTCCGTTATCCGGTTAGCCAAAGCCTGTGCGGCGAAAGCAGGATTAGCTAAGCTGTCCTGTATGGCGAGATTGGGTTTGTCCCAATGCCAATTGTCCAAGGTGACCGCAACAGGCACCATTTCAATTGCACCTGTCGGGCAAGCGGTTTCGCATTTGCTGCATCCATGGCAGACATCACCGATAACCGTATGCACCTGACGGGCGGCACCGATGATGGCATCACTGGAACAGTCACGGATACAAGCCGTACAACCGATACATAAATCTTCGTGGATCAAGGCCGTTTTGGGGCCAATATCTTCGGCATCGGAGAGATCAAGGCTGACCCCCAAAGCCTTTGCCAAAGCTTCGGCAACGCTTTTACCGCCAGGGGTACATTGAGTAACGGGTGCACCATCATGCGCCAAAGCGGCAGCATATTGGGAACAACCGACATAACCGCATTGTCCGCATTGTGATCCCGGCAACAAGGCTTGAAGCTGGCCTTCAATCGGGTCTTCTTCTACCCGAAGCAATTTTGAGGACAGACCCAGCATCAGGCCAAGCGCCAGCCCCATCACGCTCAGGCTTATAATGGCTATCAACATCGTTCTTTCTTCCCGTCTAGTGGACAGACATTCCAGAAAAGCCCATAAAAGCCAGCGCCAGCAAGCTTGCCGTCACAAACCCAATAGGCGGACCTTCGAACAAACGGGGCGTTACCGATAACGCCAATCTTTCACGTAATCCCGCAAACAACACCATCACGAGGCTGTAGCCTATCGAGGATGCGAAAGCGAAAACCGTGCTGTCCACAAATCCATAATGCTGTTCTACCAACAGCAAGGTAATGCCCAATACGGCACAGTTGGTTGTGATAAGTGGCAGATAAATGCCCAAAAGCCGAAATAACGTCGGCGAAAATTTACGAAAAAACGATTCTGTCAGCTGCACAGCCGAAGCGATAATCAGAATAAAGGTAACTGTCCGGAGGTATCCAAGGCCAAAAGGCGTCAACAACCAATGTTCCAAAGCCCAACTGGCCATTGAAGAGGTGGTAATAACGAAGGTACAGGCAGCCCCCATTCCGACCGCCGTATCAACACGCGTCGTCACCCCCATAAAGGAACATAAACCTAAAAAGCGCGTTAGAATAACATTGTTGACCAGACAGGCACTTACCACCAGAAGTAGTATATCCGTCACTGTTTTCTTCCTTCCTCAGGAGGTCTGAAGGCGAAAAACTACGCCCCCCCTTGTTCATATTCCCGCCGGATATATCAACTGACAGACGAAATATGTAATGGGTTCTTTGTAAATTTTTTTGAGCAAAATTTATGCCACTCTCATATTTAACGCTAAATTGGTGATTTTTCAGATCAAATGCTGGCCAAATCCGCGTTTATTGTCGCAAAAGTGACAAAACAAACACATTATGTCGCTAAAAAAAACCTTTTGGGCGAAAAAGGCAAAGCGCCATTTTGAAATTTAAATTTATTAAACGACAAAATATTCAAAAAATATTTCAAAAATATCTGATTATGTAAATTTTTTGGAAAAATCAGAAAAGAGCTTTCACGCCTTTACATTTCTTAATAATGATACAGTCATTAGGCCGGAATTTTTTTGAAAAAACACCGGCCTAACATGACTTCTCTGCGGTTGAGATAAGAAAAAAGCGAATCCTTACAAGGTGCATTCCAGCGTGAACTGATAGGTACGCGGCAGACCAGCATAAGCGCTGTTGGTGCCACCCGCTGCCCCGTTGATAGAAGACGGATAGACCGAAGCCCAATAATGTTCATTCATAATGTTGTTGACGGTAAAGCGGGCAACCCATGGTTTGTTCGCCATTTTGAAAGGATAGCGGATACCAATATTGGCGGTCACAAATTGAGGTGCGTAGGTTGTATTGAGATTATTGGCCGCCCGTGTTCCAGTATATCGAACGCTACCATTGATAGCCAATCCGTTTGCAAGACTTTGCTTGGAAAATGGCAGAGTATAGTCAATCAAGATATTGGATTGGACAGGCGGAACGCCAACGATTTCTTTATGGGAAGTGGTTAAATCACCCGTTGAACCCACCTTGGCATTCAGCCATGTGACACCGCCCAATACGGACAAATCATGCCGGATATGCCCCGCCATCTGGAATTCGAAACCCCAGTTCCGTTGGGTGCCATACATTCCATAGACATTGGTTGTTGTATCCACATAGGCATAAGGACGAGTCATTCTGAAACCATCGATATTCAAAGACAGATTGCGCCATTTCACCTTGTAGCCGAGTTCGTATTGCTCGCTTTCATAAGGGTTGAGAATCTGGCTTACATTGGCGCTTCCAGCAGGTGCGGTCATGCCTTGCTGAATGCTGCGTCCCCATGTGAAATAGGCAGTATGATTTTCAATGGGATGGTAGATCAAACTGGTATTCGGGCTAAACGCGCCTTGAGTATAATTATGGGCGGTACGCGCCCCCGTTTTTCCCCAGCTTGAAGAGGTCATCCAGCTCCAGCTAAAAGCACCCAAGATTGACCAATGCTTATTAAAGGTAATGGTGTCACTGACAATCAAAGACTGGTTACGGGCAATGGCAGAACGATAACTGCCAGAAGAATAAGGCTTGCTCCCCGTAAATTTGGTCGGATTATATATTGCTGGTACCGAGCGAAAAGTTCTGGCTAGTCAGAGGGTTATAGTTACTCATGACATAGCCATTGGTACCCAAAGCGACATCATGCCGAACAAATCCGGTATGAAAATGGCCATTTAAATAAGCAAGGTTACTGGCAATTTTGAAACGATAGGCAGTCGCAGCCGAGGCAATATTCTGTTTATAATCTCCAGCATTATCAATCAGAGTATTGGCATTTGAGAAAACGTCGCGCCAAGCATTTTGGAACAGGCCACCCGCAACAAGGCTCCAATTATCCCCGAATTGATGTTTGATCTTACCCGAAGCTGTATCGGTTTGCGCATGATAACCAGCATAGCTTTGCCCCAGATAAGGGGTGCTTAAATCCGGTGCCGTCGGAAGCTTGATAGAATTGCTGTAAGAAAATCCCGGTGCGCCGCCTTTGGTGTCATACACATAATGGCTGGCATTCAATTCGATAACAGTTTGCGGATCGATATGGATGTCAAAGCTGCCACTGACCAAATTACGGTTGAGATGGCCTGTTCTGACATAATTTGAACCAGCACCATGAACCAAATTAACCCGATAACCGAACCAATTGCTTTTTCCGGTTGAGCCGGAGAGATCAACCGCTTCGGTTACAGTTCCACGGGAATCAATACCGACAGAAAAATCTTCCATCATTTCGGTAGTTGGTCTTTTTAGAGTATATTCAAAAGTACCGGCTGGATTTTGAGGACCATAGATCGCGCCGCTTAGACCATTCAAAACCTGAAGATTTTCAAATTGCTCGGCAGCATATGGTGTCGTCGTCGCTATATTGAAGCCGTCCATACGACTATTGGCGATAACATCGGCTTCAAAACCACGTGATTGCGGACGAGATGTTCCGGGATCGCCGCGCATTTCCAATTGCACCGAAGGCAGATATTGCATCAAGTCATTAACATTACGCGCTTGCTGGTTACGAATAACATCATGCGGCACGCTCATGATAGAAAATGGTGCGTTTTCTGGCTTCATGTCTCCGAGAGGTCCAAAATTGACGGATGATAATGCCGTTCGAGCCGCAGTACCATTTTCGATTTTAGCGTTAACGGTAATATCCTGCGAGGCGACTTCTGTCGGCGCATCTTTATCGTTTTGATGATTCCAGTCGGTAGTTTTCTTTTTATTCGAATCTTTTTGAGAAGAATCGCCCCCAAGAATAGAATCATTTTTACTATAGGTTGTCGGCGTCTCTGCTTTGCCTTCTGCTATCAATCCTATTGATAACATTGCAGAATATAAAACTAATTTTTTATAGGAGTGCCATTTTATCATTCGCCCACCCAATCAACAAAAATATCAACAATCATTTTATTTTAAAAATTTTATTACAAAAATAAAGCCCACACAAACATAAATATTTAAAACAAGGCAAGTAATGATTATTAAATTTAAAATTACAAAGGATAAGAGCAATAAAAATTCAAAAGACTCGGAATGATGTTGGAAACATTTTTAACAACGAAATATCAATAAAAAATAATTTATTATAATTTTATATTTTTATAATATTAATTGTTAAAAAAATACCGCATATAGTCAATCTTCAGGATTTAAAGGAAATTTATAATTGATGACTATTGTTTGATTTTTTATAAAGATTAATATCATTTTTTATTATTATATAATTTATAAATTAGTCTTTAAAATAACAAATACCCTTTTTGATTCAATTATACTTTCATTGGAGCCGATCCAATATTTTGATAAAGCGAACTTTCAAGTAACCGTGCGCCCTGTCTAGTCGGAAAAATGGCGCTAAAGCGTCACCTGAAAATGATAATAACTTATTTATATTTATGGTGTTTTTAATCTTATAAAAATTTATATATTATGCTAAATTTATTTTATTGTTGCACTTTCTTTGCAGTCGGTTATCTTATTTTCAAATAAGGTTTGAGTAATTTCGACCCAATAAACAGTAGTTATTCTCCCCCCGTTAGACGAAGTAGGGGATCTGACATGTCTGCAAAACAACTTATCTACAAACAATACCCCGTCGAAGGTCAATCCGGTTGGTCTGATATGGCCTTGTTCGGTCTTTATGAGATTTCGAAAATCCTGTGCGCGCCAATGGAAACGGTGACGCTGATCAAACGGGTAATTGCGGTTCTGGAAAGCTTTATTGACTTGCATCACGCAGTGATTGCGCTGTTCGATGATCGTCAGGAAGCCGAAATTATAGCAGGCGCCAAAAGCGACCAACAGGGCGCTAAAATCTATTTCGATTCCATCCCTGAACAAATCATCGGACAAATTGTTACCGGAAAAATGCCGCTCATTATCAGGGATATTTCAAAGAATCCTCACTTTCTGAATGCCCGCTCCCATATATGGAGCATTAACAAAAAAAGCTGCGTTATCGGCGTGCCAATTATGACCCGCGATAAGGTGTCGGGTATCTTGTTTATAGATCGTCCAACGCCTCGTAACGACAAGGAATCTCTGGCACCTGACAGAGACGCCCGCATGTTAACGATGGTCGCGTCTTTGTTAGGACAAACGGTCAGATTGCATCAAATGGTGCGGCTTGAGCATGAGTTTTTGTTAAGACAGTCACTGTCTCAGCCTGCCAAAAATGAAGAAAAGACAGAAACTGGCCGTCGAGAGATTATTGGCGAAAGCCCTGTTATTCGGGCTATTCTGGAAAAGATTAATCTGATTGCCAAAAACAATGTCACAGTTTTGCTGCGTGGGGAATCCGGCACGGGAAAAGAGCTTTTTGCGCAAGCGATCCACCAAGCATCCCCGAGAAAAGATCTTCCTTTTATAAAGTTAAACTGTGCAGCTTTACCGGAATCGGTGTTGGAATCTGAATTATTTGGCCATGAAAAAGGGGCTTTCACCGGCGCCGTCAATATGCGGAAAGGCCGTTTTGAACTGGCCGATGGCGGGATTCTATTTCTTGATGAAATTGGCGAAATATCGCCTAACTTTCAGGCAAAGTTACTACGTGTTCTGCAAGAAGGCGAGTTTGAACGGGTCGGGGGCACCAAAACATTAAAGGTGGATGTTCGTGTTATCGCGGCGACTAATGTTAATTTGGAAGAGGCGGTTAGTCGCGGTAATTTCAGAGCCGATCTTTATTATCGCTTGAGCGTTATTCCAATTTCGCTGCCTCCGTTAAGGGAACATCCTTCTGATATTCCGTTGCTGGCAAAACAATTCTTGAAAAACTTTAACCAAGAAAACAAAACCAGCCTGACCATAACGGACACGGCCTTGGAGGTTTTATCCCGTTGCTATTTCCCCGGTAACATACGGGAGCTTGAAAACTGTATTCGGCGGACAGCGACTCTCGCCCGAGGTTCAAAAATTTCGGTGGAAGATTTCACTTGTTATGAAGATAACTGCTTATCTTCTATTTTCTGGCAGCGTCCTGATGAAAATAAGGCCAAACATATTTGTAAAACGGTCAATTCGGATGGCGAAGTCAATGAATGTCCTTCTTCGGCCAGTTGCCAGACAGCGGCTGCGACGCCTTCTGAAGCAGAAAAAGGAAATCACTCAGCCCCTTCATTCAAAGAAAATGCGCCATCGCCTGAACCCCGAAGCCAGAGAGATGAATTAGTGGATGCGATGGAAAGAGCTGGTTGGGTGCAGGCGAAAGCCGCGCGTATTCTGGGAATGACCCCGCGGCAGATAGGCTATGCTCTACGTAAAAATGGTATATCCATTAAAAAATTCTAAAAGCAGAATCGATATTCTGTCGCAATCTGCGCGCTCACAGAATGTCTGATTATTCCAAAAAATTTACCTATACCGACAATTTTGTAAGGGTTAAGACAATTATGTTTGAAATAATCACAGCATTATCCCGATTTTAAGGCGATGTCAGATTATGGCACGCCCGTTGCATATCCTTAAGGCAAAGACAGTCAGCCGTTAGGAATGTTATGTCCCAGCTCATCAATATCCAGCCTTTGGAACCGGAACGGGGAAATATCCGCGCGTCATCACCGGAGCAACCGAGTTGCGCTTCATCGGCTTGTGGCAAGGCGTCCGCGCCAGAAAGCCTTGATCCTGATGTCTGGGAAAAAGTGAAAAATCACCCCTGCTATTCAGAAGACGCCCATCAATATTTTGCCCGTATGCATGTTGCAGTCGCCCCTGCCTGCAACATCCAATGTCATTATTGTAACCGGAAATATGATTGCGCCAATGAAAGCCGTCCCGGCGTTGTTTCCGAACGCATGACACCAGAACAGGCCGTTCGCAAAGTTGTGACGGTAGCGAATGAAGTTTCCCAGCTTTCTGTTCTTGGCATCGCAGGGCCTGGAGATGCTTGCTATGACTGGGCAAAGACAAAAGAAACTTTTGAACAGGTTGCAAAGGTCATTCCTGATATCAAATTTTGTCTATCTACTAATGGTTTGGCATTGGCTGATTGCATTGATGATATCACACGGATGAATATCGACCATGTGACCTTGACGATCAATATGGTTGATCCCGAGGTCGGTGCCAAAATCTATCCGTGGATTTTCTTCAATAACAAACGTTGGACGGGCATAGAGGCTTCCCAAATTCTGCATGAAAGGCAGATGTTGGGATTAGAAATGCTGAAAAAACGCGGTATTCTTGCCAAAGTTAATTCGGTCATGATTCCCGGTGTCAATGACGAGCATTTGTTAGAAGTTAATCGGGTCGTCAAAGAAAAAGGTGCCTTTCTTCACAATGTGATGCCGTTGATTTCTGATCCGGCGCATGGAACCCATTTTGGTCTGACAGGGCAAAGAGGCCCGACCAATCAGGAATTGATGAACTTACAAAACCGATTATCTGATGGCACAAAATTAATGCGCCATTGCCGCCAATGTCGGGCAGATGCCATTGGTTTGTTGGGTGAAGATCGTGGGCAAGAATTCACTATGGATAAAATCCCCGAAGAGGTGGCCTATAATCCTGCCAATCGTGACAGCTATCGCGATATTGTCGCCCAAGAACGGGGCGAGCATTTGGAGCAAAAGCAATCCGCCGATAAAAAATTGGCTGTTTTAGAGGAAAAGCCAACCATTTTAGTGGCTGTTGCCTCGAAACAAGGTGGGCGGATTAACCAGCATTTTGGTCATGCCCAAGAATTCCAAATTTACGAGGCGTCGCCTGATGGCGTAAAATTAATCGGTCATCGTAAAATTCCGCCCTATTGCACGGGAGGAAATGGCGAAGATGAGGTTCTGGATAGAATTATTTCAGCCCTTGACGGGGTTCAAGCTGTTCTATGTGCCCGCATCGGTGATTGTCCTCGTGAAAAACTGGAAAAGGCTGGTATCAAGGTGAGTGACGCTTATGCCCATGACTGGATAGAAAGTGGTATTTCTGCTTGGTATTCTGCTTGTTTTTCGGAAGAAAAACGGCAGATAGCCTGAGTGTCGATTTGCAAAAGAGTACTTTTTCAAGGAAAGGATTAGATTTTATGTCTTATAAAATTGTCGTTGAAAACTGCACGGCCTGTGGCGCTTGTGAATTCGAATGCCCGAATTCTGCTATTTCCATGAAGGGCGATGAATTCATCATCAATGCAGATAAATGCACCGAATGCGAAGGTCAGTTTGACTCCCCGCAATGTGCCGATGTTTGCCCAATGCCTGACACCTGCATTCCGGCCTGATTTTAATCCGGTTTGTTATTACCCAAGGGAGGGCAGTATGGACGATGAAAATGAAATTCAAAGACCGCCTGCCTTTCCTGTCGGGACGAAAGTCAAATCAAGACTGCATATCAAAAATGACGGAACCTTTATCGGTGCCGATATCGGAGAAATCCTGATTAACAAGGGCGATGTCGGCTATATTCGCGACGTCGGCGTCTTTCTTCAACGCTATTATATCTATGCTGTTGATTTCATTGATCGCGGCAAAATTGTCGGAATGCGAAAACGAGAAATAGAAATCGAGCCTTAAACATTATTTCCGGAGAAAATTGATGAAGATAATGCTGCGCCAAACAGCGAGAGGGCTTTCTGTTTATGTTCCGAAAAAAGACCTTGAAGAACCCGTTGTCGAACAAGAAAATCCCGATATTTGGGGCGGCTGGGTGCGATTAAAAAATGGTTGGACATTGGCCTTGCCCGAAATGGCCGCCGACACAAAACTGCCAATTACTGTAGAAGCGCGCAAACTGGCAGAAGATAGCTAATGGATATCTTTTCTGACATCTCAGATCTTTTACGCCACCATGAACTGGCTTTTTATCTGGGGCCAGATGTCAGTGCCATTACTGCCAAAGAAGGCACGCCCGTTTCGACAAAAGAACTTGCTGATTTTTTAGGGCAAAAAGTTGCCCTTCCCAGACGAGCAAAAGGTAATCCTTGGGTCGCTGCTCAATATATTGAAAGCCACCGTCATCGGAAAACCCTGACTACGATTATGAATGCCGCCTTTGAAACGCCGGTTCCCCCTTCCCCCCTCCATCAGGTAATTGCGGATCTTCGCCCTCCTATTATTGTGGATAGTTGGTATGATGGCGCAATGCGTCAGGCGCTATCGAATGACACGGCATTAAATTGGGGCGAAATTCAAGGCATTAACCATGCAGTGATTAATGAATATCGTTGGTTCGCTGCCTATAATGCCACAGGTGAAGAAGTCCCGATCGAAACAGCTGAAGAATGGCAGACGGTTCTTTATAAACCGCATGGTTCGGTGACGCCGCATCAGAATTATTTAGTTTCAGACTCTGACTATGTCGAAGTCTTGACCGAAATTGATATCCAGACCCCAATTCCCGAAGTTGTGCAAAAAAGGCGCGCCTCTTGCGGCTTCTTATTTATCGGATGTCGCTTTTATGATCAGATGCTTAGAAGTTTTGCACGGCAGATCATAAAGAGATCAAAAGCACCGCATTTTGCAGTGGTCGATATCGAAAGCCTGACCAAAAACGAGTTACGTTTTTTTGAAGAGTTACAGATAACCCCCATCCCTCTTTCCCTCGAAAAGATAGCCGATCTTTTATCCCTTAACCTTTGATGGTCTATCCATCCAATTCGGCTAAATAAATGGCGATTGTTCCCTAAAATTCTTCGCCATTTCAACTAATAACGGGCAGTGTGAAAGCTGCCTGTTTTTTTATTTATGCCTAGGAAAAAATCGATTGAGCATTCAGAATATTTGCCATTAAGCGAGGCGCCCAGAGCAGGCTCTACTTTCCCCAAAATGGGCTTATGTAGCCCTTTGGAGCCGATAGTTTGGTTATTCTCGTGATTTGTCCCGCTTTATTTATGTTTTAGAATATACAGCATCATTTTATAATAAAATAATATCATTCATAAAGGGAATGTATTTTTGCGACATTGGCAATGTATGATTTGTCGTGCTTCGAACAATTAACCTTACAATTTATAAGTCGATCCGTTTTTTCATAATCACAAAAAAGCGATGGACGCCTTTTTATAGGCAAAATCAGAATTGGCACGCTGTTTGCGATGAGTGGGGTGTCGGGCCGAACGGTCCGCCTATCGCGACTTATCGGAAACAGGACATTAATCATGAGCAAAATTCGCCAGATTGCTTTTTATGGTAAGGGAGGTATCGGAAAATCAACGACCTCTCAGAATACACTCGCCGCATTGGTCGATCTCGGCCAGAGAATTCTTATTGTCGGTTGTGATCCGAAGGCCGATTCTACCCGTCTTATTTTGAATTCAAAAGCGCAGGACACTGTGTTGAGCTTGGCCGCCGAAGCCGGATCTGTTGAAGATCTTGAACTCGAAGATGTTCTGAAGCTTGGCTACAAAGATATTAAATGCGTTGAATCCGGTGGTCCAGAACCGGGTGTGGGTTGCGCTGGCCGCGGGGTTATTACCTCGATCAATTTCCTTGAAGAAAATGGCGCCTATGATGACGTCGATTACGTTTCTTATGACGTGTTGGGCGATGTTGTTTGCGGAGGCTTTGCTATGCCTATCCGCGAAAACAAAGCGCAGGAAATCTACATTGTTATGTCTGGCGAAATGATGGCGCTTTATGCTGCCAACAATATCGCCAAAGGTATTTTGAAATATGCTGGCACCGGCGGTGTCCGTTTGGGTGGTTTGATTTGTAACGAACGCCAGACCGATCGTGAATATGAACTGGCAGACGCCCTCGCCAAAAGACTGAATTCCAAGCTGATCCATTTCGTTCCGCGTAACAATATCGTGCAGCATGCCGAATTGCGGAAGCAGACGGTTCTTCAATATGCGCCCGATTCCGATCAGGCCAATGAATATCGCGAGCTTGCCAGAAAAATCCATGAAAATTCAGGGCAAGGTACCATCCCGACCCCGATCACGATGGAAGAGCTGGAAGAAATGCTGCTCGAATTCGGCATCATGAAAACCGAAGAGCAGGAACTGGCTGAACTCGCCGCGAAGGAAGCCGCAGTCGCCAAGTAAGGAGACGCAAGATGAGCTTGAACGAAGAAGAAACCATCTTCAACACGCGCCTCATCGAGGAAGTGCTTGAAGCTTATCCGGAAAAAGCCAAAAAGCGCCGTCAGAAACATCTGACGGTTGCTAAGGCGCCGGATACCGAAGCCGATCCGGGTGCCTTGAGCGAATGCACGGTTAAATCGAATATCAAATCGATTCCGGGTGTGATGACGATCCGTGGTTGCGCCTATGCCGGTTCAAAAGGTGTGGTTTGGGGCCCTGTCAAAGACATGGTTCATATCAGCCATGGTCCGGTCGGTTGTGGCCATTATTCATGGTCGCAACGTAGAAACTTTTATACGGGTACTACCGGCGTTGACAGCTTTGTAACGATGCAGTTCACGTCCGATTATCAGGAAAAAGATATTGTTTTCGGCGGTGATAAAAAGCTGAAAAAAATTCTGACTGAAATTGACGAATTGTTTCCGCTTAATCACGGCACGACGATCCAATCAGAATGTCCGGTTGGGTTGATCGGGGATGATATTGAATCCGTTGCCCGTGAACAAAAGAAAATCAGTGGAAAAACCATAGTTCCGGTGCGTTGCGAAGGTTTCCGTGGCGTTTCCCAATCTTTGGGACATCACATTGCCTGCGACGTCATTCGTGACTGGGTATTAGATCAAGACGGTAATCAGGTTCCCTTTGAACCATCACCCTATGATGTCAACATCTTGGGCGATTACAATATTGGTGGTGATGCGTGGTCTTCCCGTATTCTTTTAGAAGAAATGGGATTGCGGGTTATCGGTAGCTGGTCTGGTGATGCCACCTTGGCTGAAATCGAACGCGCCCCTAAAGCCAAAATGAATCTGATCCATTGTTACCGGTCGTTGAATTACATCAGCCGCCACATGGAAGAGAAGCATGGCATTCCGTGGATGGAATATAACCTTTTTGGCCCTAGCCAGATTGCAGCCTCCCTTCGCAGTATTGCCGAGCATTTCGATGACAAGATCAAAGAAGGTGCCGAGCGCGTTATTGCCAAATATCAACCTCTGGTCGATGCGATTATTGCGAAATATCGCCCACGTCTGGAAGGCAAAAAAGTGCTGCTTTATGTCGGTGGTTTGCGGTCACGCCATGTCGTGAATGCCTATACCGATTTGGGCATGGAAATTGTCGGAACCGGTTATGAATTTGCCCATAACGATGATTATCAGCGCACCGGACATTACGTCAAAGAAGGCACGTTAATTTACGATGATGCCTCCACCTATGAACTTGAAAAATTCATCGAGGCGATCCGCCCTGATCTCGTAGGTTCCGGCATCAAAGAAAAATACGCTGTGCAGAAAGCGGGCATACCATTCCGCCAGATGCATTCATGGGATTATTCAGGCCCCTATCATGGCTATGACGGCTTTGCCATTTTCGCCCGTGATATGGATTTGGCTATCAATAGCCCAGTCTGGGGCATGTTCAAAGCGCCTTGGAAAACTGCCGCTTAATTGATCGGCCTATGGCAGGGCACCGCCCCTGCCACCCCCTGATAAAAGAGGATTCGAGAATGCCTCAGTCTGTTGAAAAAACGCTTGATTACTCCTCTCTTTTTCTTGAGCCAGAATATAAAGAGATGTTGGCAACCAAAGGCAAACTTGAAAATATGCCTGAGGCTGACAAAGTCAAAGAGATAGCCGAGTGGACGAAAAGTTGGGAATATCGCGAGAAGAATTTTGCGCGTGAAGCCCTGAAGATCAATCCAGCCAAAGCTTGCCAGCCATTGGGGGCGGTTTTCGCCGCCGCCGGTTTTGAAGGCACGTTAAGCTTTGTTCACGGTTCGCAGGGATGCGTTGCTTATTACCGTTCGCATCTTGCCCGCCATTTTAAAGAACCGGCTTCGGCTGTTTCTTCATCCATGACCGAAGATGCCGCCGTTTTCGGTGGTCTCAATAATATGGTTGATGGTTTGGCAAATGCCTACAGCCTGTATAGCCCGAAAATGATTGCGGTTTCGACCACTTGCATGGCTGAAGTTATCGGTGACGACCTTCAATCCTTTATCAATACCGCCAAGGACAAAGGATCGGTTCCGGCTGATTTCAACGTACCTTTTGCCCATACCCCCGCCTTTGTTGGAAGCCATGTCACGGGCTATGACAATATGATGAAGGGTATTCTAGAAAATTTCTGGAAAGGCAAAACGCGCACGCCCAATAATTCCATCAATATCATTCCGGGTTTCGATGGCTATGCTGTCGGTAATAACCGCGAATTAAAACGTATTCTTGATCTGATGGACGTTGAATATACGATTTTATCGGATGTTTCCGACCAGTTTGACACCCCTTCAGACGGTGAATTCCGTATGTATGACGGTGGCACCCCATTGGAAGCTGTCGGCGGCGCCATCAATGCCAAAGCCACGATTTCGATGCAATCTTACTGCACGCCGAAAACCTTGGAATATATCGGAACATTTGGTCAAGAAACCGCTGCTTTTCATTATCCATTAGGCGTGACGGCAACCGATGATTTGTTGATGAAGGTTTCCGAACTGACCGGAAAAGCTATTCCGGCAGAACTAGAAAAAGAACGTGGCCGTTTGGTCGATGCCATAACCGATAGCCAAGCCCATCTGCATGGCAAAAGCTATGCGATTTATGGCGATCCTGACTTTGTTTACAGCATGGCACGCTTTGTCATGGAAACCGGCGGCGAGCCTCGCCATTGCCTGGCCACTAATGGCACCAAGGCATGGGAAAAGAAAATGCAGGCTCTGTTCGACAGCTCTGCTTTCGGTCAGGATTGCAAAGCCTGGGGTGGTAAAGATCTGTGGCATATGCGCTCCCTTCTGGCGACAGAAAAGGTCGATATGCTGATCGGTAATTCTTACGGCAAATATCTGGAACGCGATACGGATACCCCGCTTGTCCGCCTGACCTTCCCGATTTTCGATCGCCATCACCACCATCGTTTCCCGTTATGGGGATATCAGGGTGGCATACGGGTCGTCGTTGCCTTGCTCGACAAGTTTTTTGACGAGCTTGATAAGAAAGCCGTGGCTTCCGACGATGCAGCCTATGCTTTTGAATTAACGCGCTAATTCCAGAGACGGACAGAAAAAGCCCTGTCCGTCCCCCTTTTCAGGCGTTTACTTTTCCAGGAGCCATTGATGGATAACAGGTTAAAGGCAAAAGTTGTCAGTCTTTTCAACGAACCCGCTTGCGCGAAAAATGTCGCAAAAGGGAAGAAGGAACGTCGGAAAGGCTGTGGAAAACCTTTAACACCCGGTGCAACCGCCGGAGGTTGCGCCTTTGATGGCTCTAAAATCGTCTTGCAACCCATTACCGATGCGATTCATATCGTCCATGCACCGTTAGCCTGTGAAGGCAATGGATGGGATAATCGTCAATCGGCCAGTTCGGGACCGACCCTTTATCGAAACGGCATTACGACTGACCTGACCCAGATGGATATCATCATGGGGACAGGTGAAAAACGTCTTTATAAAGCCATTCGTAACGCCGCCGATCGTTTTAATCCTCCTGCAATTTTCGTCTATGTCACCTGTGTTCCGGCATTGATTGGTGATGATGTTGAAGCCGTCTGCAAACATGCCGCCAAAAAACTGGATATTCCCGTTATTCCAGTGAATGCGCCGGGCTTTGTCGGTACCAAAAATTTAGGTAATAAAATCGCCGGTGAAGCACTGTTCGATCATGTGATCGGCACAATGGAACCGGAACACAGCACCGATACCGACATCAATATTATTGGTGAATATAATCTGTCCGGTGAGTTTTGGCAGATTAAACCCCTTTTTGATAAATTGGGTATTCGGGTTCACACCTGCATTACCGGAGACTCCCGTTATCGGGACATCGCCTCTGCCCATCGTTCCCGCGTGAATATGATGGTTTGTTCGGCGGCACTAATTAACCTTGCCAGAAAGATGGAAGAACGCTGGGATATCCCGTTCTTTGAAGGGTCTTTCTATGGCATCGAAGAGACATCCCGTTCGCTTCGAAAAATCGCTGAACTGTTGGTTAAGCGTGGTGCAGCCGCTGATCTGATCGAGCGGACAGAAGCAGTGATCGAGGAAGAAGAAAAGCGTTGCTGGGAAAGGCTGGAACCCTATCGCCAAAAGTTACAGGGGAAACGCGTCTTCCTTTATACCGGCGGGGTTAAGTCATGGTCGATCGTTTCGGCATTGCAGCAAACCGGCATCGAAATCGTCGGCACATCTGTCCGTAAATCGACAGAAACTGACAAAGAAAAAATCAAAACCCTCATGGGCGGTGACGCCCATATGATTGAAAAGATTCCACCGCGCGAGATTTATAACCGCCTGAAAGCCGGAGAAGCCGACATTATGCTTTCTGGCGGACGCACCCAGTTCATTGCCTTAAAAGCCAAAATTCCGTGGATTGATATCAACCAAGAACGGCATCGCCCCTATGCCGGTTATGACGGCATTATCGCCTTGGTTCAGGATATTGATTGCGCCCTGTTCAACCCAGTGTGGCAAGAAATCCGCCAACCTGCGCCATGGGAAGAAGGTTGGGTTGCACCTGAAATAGACTGTCTTTTTGATGACGATCATCTTTTCAGCGAGAGGGCATCATGAGCATTGTTGTTGAGAATAAACGGCCAGAAACCATTAACCCTCTGAAAGTTTCGCAACCCTTGGGTGCGGCTTTAGCCTTCCTAGGTATTGATAAAGCGATACCACTTTTTCATGGTTCGCAAGGCTGCACTTCTTTTGCTTTGGTTTTAGCGGTCAGACATTTCAAAGAAACTATTCCGTTACAGACAACGGCTATGAATGAAGTGTCGACTATTCTTGGCGGTCATAACAATCTTGAAGAAGCTATTCTAAATCTGACTGCCCGCGTTGATCCGCGTTTTATCGGTATTGCCTCTACGGCATTGGTGGAAACCCGTGGTGAAGATTATGTCGGTGCCTTAAAGGAAATAAAGGCCAAAAACCCTGATCTTGCCAATCGTCAAATCACCTTTGTTTCGACACCAGATTATAACGGTGCGTTGGAAGATGGTTGGGCAAATGCCGTCGCAGCCATTATCGACGATGTGGTGGTTCCGTGGAGCACCGCCGTCACATCCTTTCAGCAAATCAATGTCTTGCCCGGTGTGCATCAGACAGCCGCCGATATTGAAGCGTTAAGAGATATTATCGAGAGCTTTGGCCTGTATCCGGTTATCTTACCTGATATTTCGTCATCATTAGATGGCCACATGCCAGAAAACTGGATGATGACGACCATGGGCGGCACCCGTATGGAAGAAGTGTCCCATATGGCGCGTGCGGTACATACCATTGCGATTGGCGAACATATGCGAAAACCTGCCGATCTTTTGGAAAGTCTGACAGGTATTCCGACCAGTTTATTTCCCGATATAACCGGAATATCCGCATCTGATCGCCTGATTGCTTTACTGTCCCGCATATCAGGGAAATCCATTCCTGTGCGTTACCGGCGGCAACGAAGCCAGTTGGTTGATGCGATGTTGGATGGTCATTTCTATTTTGGTGGGAAGAAAGTGGCGATTGCCGCTGATCCTGATTTGTTGGTTAGTTTGGCGCGTTTTTTTCACAGTATGGGTGCCATTATTTCGGTGGCGATTGCCTCGACAAGCCATTCCCCCGATTTGAAAGATATTCCGACAGAAAAAGTTATCATCGGAGACCTGGCCGATTTTGAAGATGCCGTGCGCGAAAAAGGCGCGGATATGCTGGTGACCCATAGTCACGGCAGGCAAGCGTCTGAACGGCTGGGTATTCCTTTACTTCGGGTAGGCTTTCCGATTTTTGACCGGATCGGGAATGCCCATAATCTGACCCTTGGATACCAAGGGACGCAGAATTTAATCTTCCGTATCGCCAACATGTTTCTGGATCACAACCATAGCCTGAAACCGGCTGATTTTGCCGACAAAACATCGGATATTTCGAAGGAGCCTCTTTATGCCTGAACGTCGTCTGCAATTGGTTGAATCCAATGGAAAAGCGGAATTGGCAGGAAATACAGAAGTCGCCCCACTATTACGCATTGCTATCGCGACCAATGATATGAAATCCTTGAATGCCCATTTCGGGGGTGCCAATCGTTTCGCCATATGGGATGTTACCAGTGATGATGCCCATTTCGTCGAAGCCTTAGGGTTTCAAAGCACATCTGACCAGACCGGTAGCCATAAGATGGAAGGCGATGACAAAATCACGCCCAAAGTTCAGGCGCTTTCCAGCTGTAAATTGCTTTTCATCCTCGCGATCGGGGGGCCTGCTGCCGCAAAAGTAGTCAATGCAGGTATCCACCCCATCAAATTACCAGCCGAAGAATCTATCAGCTCCATCATCAAACGGGTGCAAGCGATGATGAAAGGCAATCCGCCGCCTTGGTTAAGAAAGGCAATGGGGATGCCTTCCCGTTCGATGGATTTTCTTGATGAAGATGACGAGTAATGGAACGGGATAGAATTATGGATGATCTCAACACCCCCTTTATGAGAATGTTGATTAGCCGCATTCGCGCAGAAGATGCCTTTGGCGCGTGGGAAAATAAAAAAGATTCTACTTTGTTATCGGAATATCTGGTGACGAAAGAGGAAAGACGGGCAATCCCGATCATTGGTGACCCCGATCCTGAAACGGTCGATCGTATCCATTATTTCTATCAAGCGATTGCTTTGGCCATCGAAGAGAAAAGCGGACAAATGGCCGTGCCTATCATGAAATTAAGTCATGAAGGTTTTGGGCGGTTATTCGTCATCGTTGGCCGGTTAGTGGTTTTATCGAAAACACTACGGGATGTGCATCGTTTCGGTTTTGAAGACATGGCGGCATTGAACCGTGACGGTTGTCAGGCTGTCGATAACGCTATCGCCATTATGGAAAAATTCCCCGAAGTAGCGGCGGCCTAAAATACAGGGTTCACGCTCTATCAAAAGGAAACAGCAATGCCCCTTTACACCCGTGATGGCCGTGAATGGCAACCGCAATATCTGCTGTCGATCAATCCCGAACTCTGTATTGGCTGTGGCCGTTGTTACAAGGTTTGCGGTCACAATGTCCTTGGCCTTTATGGCGTGGATGAAGAAGGTCAATTGATTGACCCCGAAGAGGATGACGATGGCGATATCATCAAGACGGTGATGACGGTTCAAGACGAAGGTGCCTGTATCGGTTGCAGCGCCTGCGCCCGCGTTTGCCCGACCAAAAGCCAGACCCATGCGGCGGCGGCATAATCATCAATAGGGAATAGGAAGCTGTCTATGCGTATCTATGAACAACTGATTACCAAAAGTGGCAACAGCATATGTGACCAGTTCGAAAGTCATATACTGGCCTCGATTATAGCGATCAGCCTAGAAGATGCGCAAAAACAGCAATGCCCGTTATCAGAAACATTAGGTCATGGCGGGAAAATGGTTTCTCAGATAGTCGGGGATTATTTCCCCGATGCGTTACCGATCTTTGCGCCTTATGCCGATGAAGCCGCGCCGGAATGTGCAGAAGATGAACGTTATTTGCGGGATTTGCTTTGCCGCAACACCACGCAAGATTCCCGATTTGAATATATTCTTGCCGGAATGATTGCGCGCCGATCAATGGCACCGCATCATTTATGGCAGGATTTGGGATTAAGAAACCGTCGTGAACTGGGATGGTTGATGGAACGGTATTTTGAACCCTTGGCACAACAAAACAGTAAGGACATGAAATGGAAAAAATTTCTGTTCCGCCTTATCTGTCGCGATGACCATTATGGCCTGTGCCCTTCCCCGATATGCGAAGAATGTGATGATATCGAACAATGCTTTGGTGATGAAAAAGGCGAAAGCTTGTTAACCCATAGCCTTTAAATGTCAGGCAGTGGTTGCATCAAACGGTATTTATAAGACAGCGTGATATTGCCGGTTGTCCCAAAGCTTACATTTTGTTCTGAAGCCAAAGCGCACAAACCCGACATTGTCGTAAAAAAATCAAAAAAACAGCGCAAGCACGGTATGGCACAAGATTTGCTCTGATCTGTTGAGAGGCTTCTCCAGACAGGAAAATGCGATGATTCATCTGACCGAAAGTGCTTCTGATGCTATCCGCAATTCTATGGCGGGGGCGGCAAACGCTTCTGTCCAAGGTATTCGCATCAAGATCGAAGCAGGCGGTTGTGCCGGTTTCAAATATATGATGGCTTTGGCACGTGCGCCTGAAAGCGATGACGCTGTTGTCGAGAAAGAAGGCCTCAAAATTTTTGTCGAGGCCAATTCCGTCTCCCTTTTAAAAGGCACCACCATAGATTTTGTAACCAGTCTCGAAGAATCTGGATTTACCTTTGATAATCCGAATGCCGGTTCAAAATGCTCCTGTGGGAAGTCCTTTAATTAACCACAATCCGAACCAGACCGTTTTTGTCCCTCAATATAAATGAAGGCTTTCCGAAAATGGATTTACAGCAGCATCAGCAGGATATCGAGCTAGCGCTTGAAGAAATACGCCCGACGCTTCGTAGAGATGGCGGCGATTGTGAATTCATTTGTATCGAGGATAACAAAGTTATCGTGCGGATGACCGGCAGCTGTATTCAATGTCAGCTATCGACCTTAACCGTACATGGCATCCAAAAAACCCTGATTGACCGTATTGGTGTACCGTTACGGGTCATTCCTATGCCGCCTGGCCATTAATTCAACAGAAAGGGCGCTATAGAAAAATGCGGTTTGTCTATCTCGATAACAATGCAACGACCCGTGTCGATCCCGAGATCGCTACAGCGATATGGCCGTTTTTTAGCGAAAATTTTGGAAATTCCTCTTCCCTGCATCAATGGGGCATGACGGCTAAGAAAGCGATCAGAACAGCAAGGCAACAGGTGCAAAAGCTGTTAGATGCCGCCGAAGAACAAGAAATTATTTTTACCAGCGGCGGAACAGAAGCCAATAATACCGCGATATTATCAGCCTTGGTCTCGAATCCCGACCGCAATGAGATCATTACCAGTGCCGTTGAACATCCGGCAATCTTAAGCCTTTGCGCGTGGCTGCAAAAATACCGAAATTTAAAAATACATTATATAGGCGTCGATCATAAAGGTCGCCTTGATATGGAGGCCTATCGGCAAGCTTTAAACCCGAAAACCGCGCTGGTTTCTTTCATGGCTGCCAATAACGAAACCGGAACGATTTTTCCGATAGAGATCTTAAGTCGGATGGCTCATGAGGCAGGCAGCCTATTTCATACAGATGCGGTACAAATTATCGGGAAATTACCGGTTTCTGTGCAAAATTCAGATATCGATATGCTATCTATGTCGGGACATAAATTACATGCCCCAAAAGGAATTGGTGTTCTGTATGTCCGAAAAGGCTTGAAATTACAGCCCTTGATAAGGGGCGGACATCAGGAACGTGGACGGCGTGGCGGCACCGAAAATGTGCCTGCTATCGTTGGTTTAGGACTGGCCGCCGAAAGAGCACGCCAAAGTCTTTCAAAAGATAATTCCCATATCGCGCCTTTACGAGATCAGCTTGAACAGGGTTTATTAGACATTGCCGGAAACGGAAATGCGATGGTTCTGGGTGATAAAGAACATCGCCTGTCAAATACGCTGAATATCGCCTTTGAAAATACAGAGGGTGAAGCGCTGTTAACCTTTCTCGATAAAGCAGGAATTGCGGCTTCTTCTGGTTCAGCCTGTGCCTCTGGATCGATAGAGCCCTCCCATGTCTTAAGAGCGATGAAGATTCCTTACACCTTTGCCTATGGCGCGATCCGCTTTTCTTTCTCTTATGAGAACACGGAAGAGGATATCCGCTATGTCTTGGAAAAGATGAAAGAGATCTGGGGTAATAATCGCATTAGAAGAAATATATTATAAATATATAATTTAATTCATTTTAAAATAATAAAATATTATAAAGAATAATTATTCAGATAGAAAGTGGTTGCCATGCCTCTTAAAAGTGACAGACATCTGATAATTAACGATACCACGTTACGCGACGGGGAACAGGCTCCCGGGGTGGCATTCACTCTATCTGAAAAATTGCATATTGCAAAAATGCTTGATGAAGCCGGTGTTGATGAAATTGAAGCCGGTATCCCTGCGATGGGTAAGTCTGAAATAAAGGCTATTCGCCAAATCTGCGAACAAACAGTAACAGCGCGAGTTATTCCTTGGTGTCGAATGAAATATTCCGATGTGGATATGGCATTAGAAACAGATGCCAAGACTATTCATCTTTCGATTTCATCTTCTCCCTTTCAAATAGCGGCAAAATTTCCGGATTTGTTTTATTCTGATATATTAGCGATGAGCCGATGGGTTATAAGCTATGCCAAAGATCAAGGATTAGAGGTCTCGGTGGGTGCCGAAGATGCCAGCCGTGCGGATATGTCTTTCTTGACAGATTTATTGGGTGTCATTGAAGAAGCAGGCGCTTTTAGAATCCGTTTCGCCGATACGCTGGGAATCCTTGATCCCTTTGCGACTTATGAAGTCATTAACCAAATCCATAAAATAAGCCGTCTGGATATCGAATTTCATGGCCACGATGATTTAGGATTGGCAACAGCGAATAGTTTAGCCGCCATAAAAGCCGGT
The DNA here is from genome assembly GCF_006715975.1 of Zymomonas mobilis. Classification (GTDB taxonomy): domain Bacteria; phylum Pseudomonadota; class Alphaproteobacteria; order Sphingomonadales; family Sphingomonadaceae; genus Zymomonas; species Zymomonas mobilis_B. Next base: position 1,962,937 of record NZ_VFOF01000001.1, read on the forward strand.
GCTTCAGGTGTGAGCGTCACGGTTTTGGGATTAGGCGAGCGCGCCGGTAACGCATCGCTTGAACAGGTGGTGATGGGTGCCAGTCATCTGGCCGGTAAAAAGATCAATATCCGGCCAGATAAGCTTTATGATCTGGCGCAATATGTTGCCCAAGCGGCGGGCAGAAAGATTCCACCCGATAAGGCCATTGTCGGAGAAGCGGTGTTCCAACATGAATCCGGTATCCATGTAGCCGGTTTGCTGAGCAACCCAGATAGTTATGAAGCTTTTGATCCCCAGAAATTAGGAAGACAGCGTGAAATTGTGCTGGGCAAACATTCAGGCCGCGCAGCCATCCGCCATGCGCTTTCTTTGTTAGGTATCAAGGCACAAGAAGACATGATTCAAAATTTGCTGGCTGCCGTCAAAACGCAAGCAACAAACCAGAAACGGTCGATAGGATTATCGGAGGTGGCCATGCTTCATAGCCATTTTACCAAATAGCCCCTGCCCTGCATTGATTTCGTGGGTTGTTAATAGCCTCAATTCCAAGGAGTGAGTATGTCTTTTGTTGATACGCTGCGCGAGTTATCTTCTGCGGAGGATTTCTTTTTGGCCTTGGATGTCGATTACGATCCAAAAATATTGAATGTCGCCAGATTGCATATTTTACGGCGGATGCATCATTATCTAGAGCAAGATCAAAGTGATCTATCCGACGATGCTGCTCAAAAACAGCTATATCAGCGTTATCTGGCAAAGGCTTATGCCGATTTTGTGCAATCATCCCCGATCAAAGAACGGGTTTTTCAAGTTCACCAAAATGCGGTCAAACCCGTAAAATTGCCGATGGTCAAGCTGTCTGCTTTAGCGATGCCGCCGGAATAATAGGGTTTCGAGAAAGTTGTTTTGATCTTCATTTCGTTCTTTGAATTTTCATCTCGGTTTCAGCAGATAAAGGAAAATCTATGTCGAGCTTATCCTATGCCGATTGCATTCTGCCTGTATCTGCCAGCTTGATAGAAAATTTATGGGCCGAAGATGTCGGTTATGGTGACTTGACCACAAGAGCATTAGGCATTCAAGATCAGCCTGCGCATATAACTTTTACGGCACGGGACGATCAGATTGCCAGCGGAATAGAAGATGCCGCCGCTATTTTAACGCAATTAGGCGCAGCAATAGAATATCGCATACCATCTGGCAGTCGGGCGTTATCGGGTTGCTTGCTATTAGCAGCCAAAGCGTCAGCTGCTATCCTGCATCAAGGATGGAAATCAGCGCAAACATTGATGGAATGGAGTGCAGGAATCGCAACGACAACCCATCAAATGGTGACGGCCGCCAAGAAAATATCACCCCAAGCGGTTGTAGGTTGTACGAGAAAAGCACCACCCCTAACCCGAAAATTAGCCATCAAAGCTATTTTAGCAGGGGGTGGCGTGATGCACCGGATCAACCTTTCCGAAACAGTATTGGTTTTTGCCGAGCATTTGGCCTTCATGAATTTTGATATTGGCAAAGCCATCGGGACACTAAAGCAAAATTTGCCCGAACGAAAAATCACCATAGAGGTCGAAACGATCGAGCAGGCTTTGACTGTTGCCCAATTTTCGCCTGATATTTTGCAACTGGAAAAATTCACACCACAGCAAGTTCGGGATTTGCGCGACCGATTAAAGTTTTTTGCCCATATCCCGCTATTGGCAGCCGCCGGAGGGATTAATCCCGATAATGTCGCGGCTTATGTAGAAGCGGGTGCGCATATTATTGTGACCTCGACGCCGTATTCAGCGAAACCCCGCGATGTTCAGGTAAAATTGGAACCCGCTTGATTGTATTGAGATAAACATCGTTGGTTTAATAGATATGCCAGCCCCCCGAAGGGGGCTGCCACAGTTTAGTTATTCTTCGATACCGACCATGATGTCGGAGGCTTTGATAACGGCAACAGCCGATTTACCTTCAGCCAATTTCAGATCTTCTACGGCTTCGTTCGTGATAGAAGCCATAAGCTGAGTTCCAGCGGCATCCAAAATAACATGGGAGGTTGTTGCCCCTTTTGAGATTTTGACGATTTTGCCTTTAATCTGGTTTCTAGCGCTTAATTTTAACATGGAAATTCCTAAAAAATATATTGTCCTATATCTGAAAAAATATACAATATATTTCAAATAATTCCATTTATTTTTTAATAAAATTCTAAAATATAAATAATAAAAAAAATTTTAGAATATATCCTTCAAATAAAGCTGTACAATTTTACCTTATGCCAGAAACAGAACATTCCATTTTGATGGTTAAAAACGGAATGACCTATGATGCCGATACTTTAAAGGTAAAAACATACGATCTTGAGAAAGAATAACGGGGTATCAGGGACATAAATGATGTTAGATATGAAAATTGATATCTTTATGATTGCCTGTATCAAAAAAGCAGGTTTAGAGCCATAAAACCCGAATGATCGAGTATTCGATTGAGCAAAACCACCCAATAATTGACAAAAAATAAAGCGATACAGGTCAGAATGATAAAACGCTTTGTTATTAAAACCGACCTGTATCAACCTTGGTATTTTATGAAATGTAGCTTCTCAAAACAGTTTCGGTATCCACAACCGGACCAAAACCGGCTGCCAATATAGCGGTTGTGGTATCTAATATCTGTTGAGCCGACAGATTGGAGGCAGGAAGATCGAAGCTTAACAGCGCATCTTTGACAATAACCACGTCAAAGCCGAGGTCTTTCCCCGCACGCACGGTCGAATTAATACAAAAAGCAGCTACGCCGCCGGTAATAATCAACCGAGAAATGCCTTCTTTCCGAAGACGATCGGCCAAATCGGTCGAAGCAAAAGCGGAGGATGTCGTTTTATATAATACCGTTTCACCCTTTATTGCCTCGGCACAGGGCATCGGGTAAAAGCTTTCTTTATTCGGATAGACATGCGCCATCTTTTCAGATTGTTGGTGCCGTATATGGAAAACGGGTTTCCCCGCTGCCCGAAAAGCCGATAATAATGCAGGAATATGGGTCTTTATTTCATGACTTGTATAGTCGCGCCCTTTATCAATATTCTCCTGCATCAGCATTTGCATATCTATTACTAAAAGAGCGGTTTTCATAACTCAGTCTTCTTCTCGCAGAGTGATTCAGAAAAATTATTGTAACTGCTTAGATATAAAAAATACCAAGAAAAATTACTTTAAAAAAGAATTTCCAAATTAAAAGACAGAATACAGTATTTATATTATAAAGTGCAGCAACAAAGATGTAGATGGTTTAATCTGCAACCCGCCGCACAAAGCTGAGCGAGGATGAATTATTTTTCGTAAAATAGCGGTTGCCAAGCCAGACACAAATAAAGCCACAACCCAAGCCAAGAAGGCTGGCCAAGGCCGCAAGGCCATCCCCAAAGCCCAAGCTGTATTTGGCCACCAAAGCAAAGGCCAATAATGTCAGCAACGGCATACCATAAGAGAATAAGGCCGTTTTAACCAGCAGACGAGCCGAGGTTGCAACAATAACCTGCTCGCCCAGTTGGAAATCTTGATTATTGGGTAAGGTGAAACGACGGCTTTGCGCGGGTGTTTTTTTAGTCAAAGCAGAAAGACATCCAGCGGAATGGCTACAACCGGCGCAACCGCTGGCAAGATCAGGTTCCAGCCAGACGGTATCCTTGTCAACAGCGACGACCTTTGCACAACTTTCGAGATTATTAGCCGAATTTTCGGCTAAATCATCGGGAAGGATAGTAGAAAGTTTCGAAAAATCGCCGCTCATATATTACGCCTCAATAATCTGGCTGACCCCGTTTGGTGTCACGAAGATAGCCTTGTCCCCCCCACCCGCAACAAGCAAAGCGCGACGTTGTTCAGCAGGCACCAACAACATTGCGGTCGAAAGGCTGTCGCCGATAGTGGCCGTTGGTGCAATAACCGAAACGCCCATCATCGCCGGTGCCGTCAAACCCGTTTTCGGGTTAATAATATGGGTAAATTTGCCGTTATCGTCAAACAACGTGCCATATCCACCGGAAGTTGCCACGCATTTATCGCGGACATTTACTTCTGTAATAGCCTGTGACGGATCGGCTGGGTTCGCAATACCAATATGCCATGGTTTGCCATCAGGACGTGATTTCAATGCGCGGGGTTCGCCCATATCCACCAGCATGGAATCAAAGCCATGTTGACGCAGAACATCGGATACCCGATCGGTGATATAGCCCTGCCCAATGCTGTTCAAAGTCAGCGCCATATCAGGACGGGTGAAGGCCACACTTCGGTTAGCCGTATCGACTTTGATATTCTGCCATCCGACTTTGGCCATAGCCTGTTCAATGGATGACTTTGCAGGGCCAGCAGGATTGGCGCCTTCTTGCATAAAATGATTGAAATAAAGAGACCACAAAGGCTGGATAGTCGGATCGAAAATGCCATCGGTCAATTTGGCGACATTTAAAGCCGTCCCAAGCAAATCCATAAATTCGACGGGAGCATGATCAATGTGATTGGTCATGTTCAAACGGCTAAGAACAGAATCTGTCCGATAGATGCTGAAAATAGCTTCCAGTCTGTCCAATTCGCCACGCGCGGCATCAATAGCCTTTTGTGCGACAGCCTCGTCTTTGTGATAGAGTTTGATGGTCGAAGGCGCGCCTAACGTCGTTCCATGCCAAACAATTTCGCGCAAGTCACCGGGGGCACCGAGCTTGAACAGAAAAGGTGCGGCAGCAACGCCAGCCGCTACAGCTGATAAGGCAATCGCACGGCGGCGGGTAACCTGACGAAAGAGAGGTGCCGAAACAGTTAAATTATCAGCTGCATTCATAATCCAACATCCATATTTATTATTGGGGAAATTATAACCTGAATGGCTTACTGCAACAAGCGCCAAGCATTATTCTACGTATAAATTAAGACAACAATTGAGAAAAATTGCAAGCTTTTTCAGACGTAAAATATAATTTAATAACTTTAAGTTAATCAAAATGTATTTTTTATTATAAAAAACAAAGGTTTACTTTTTATTGAATTTCACATTCATTCTATTTTTTCATTATAAAAAATATCGAAAAACGATTTTAAAATTATAAAATGACTCGCAGTGGCCTGTCAGGGCAGGGATAAAATGATTCTTGATTTTCCCCTGCCCGACAACAGTCTTATTTTTTTTCAAATGCCCGTTTTTCTATATCAGTTAAATCAGGCGCAATCCGTTCACCGGACTGGTTAGAAAGAATAGCCGCCTCAATAACAGCCATAACGGCAATTGCCTGTATCGGGGTAACCGGATTAGCATAGCCATTGATAAGGGCGGTATAAATCTCGCGATAATATTCGGTTTGGTCGCCAGAAGGTGTTGGGTAATGATGGCTTTTGCCATCGGCATCCCAAAAGACAAGTGGGTCGTTATCTTTTCCCCAATCTTCACAATTGGGTTTCATGCCGGCACGAAGCTGTGCTTCTTGTTGATCCGGATGTTGTTTTATCAAACTGCCCTTGTCACCATGCAAAGTGAAACGCGCCGTTCCACCCGCTACCAGCATGCTCCCCTGTAAGATGACGCGCTTTTCGCCATAAGAAAGAATGACATGCACCCAGTCGGTCGTTTTTGCGCCGGAACGCTGGGCGGCAAAGCTGGCTTGCACATTATCAGGTAAGCCAAAAAGTTGCAGCGCCTGATCGACCATATGGGGTGCCAAATCATACCATAACCCGCCGCCGGGGACGGCCTCTTCCCGCCATCTTTGACGAACAGCGGGGCGGAATCTGTCGAAATGGGATTCAAACTGAGCAAGTTCGCCGACGAGCCCATCCTCTATCACCTGTTTAACGCCCAAAAAATCGCTATCCCAACGACGATTTTGGAAAACCGATAATAACTTGCTTTCTCTTGCCGCTAAATCGGCAAGATAGCGGGCATCATCCGTCGTCAGGGTAAAGGGTTTATCAACGACGACATGCCGACCAGCCAAGATCGCGCGCTCTGCCAAGGGTTTGTGGGTATCATTCGGCGTCGCAATGACAACCAGATCAACATTGCTATTGCTGAGCATAATGTCGATATCGGGATAAACCGAGACATCTGGCAAGTCTTCCCTGACAATTTCGGGGTGACTGGAAACAATCGCCGCCAATTCCAAGCCATCAACAGCATTGATCAAAGGCGCATGGAAAGTTTTTCCGACAAAACCGTAACCGATCAGGCCAACCTTGATGATTTCTTTCTTCTCGACCATGAGGCATCCTCTTTATGTTTTTTAGGTCATTCTTCGAAAGAAGATAACCGTCAAATCATTTTCAAAATGATATCAAAAACAATTGGCGGCTATCCTTCAAAATATCATATTGAAGCGGGAATAGCCTGACCGCAAAAATTAGCGTTTCCGAACGAATTCAGTTCTGAGAACCAAGCCTTTGATATCCGATGTGCGGCAATCAATTTCTTCCGGATCAGAGGTTAAACGGATGTTTTTGATAACCGTTCCGCGTTTAATGGTCTGTCCAGCGCCTTTCACTTTCAGATCTTTGATTAGCAAAACGCTGTCACCGGTTGCGAGCGGTGTGCCATTGCTGTCTTTTACAACCGGCTGATCACCGTCTTCTTCAGAAGCAACCGTTTCGGTATTGTCGCTTTCCCAATCCCATTTCTGTTTTTTCGGCTTTTTCGCCATCTTAAAATCTCCTGTTAAATATTTTCGGCACCCGTTTTATAGCGAGCATCCAGCATTGGACAGCAAGATTTTTAGCTTGGACAATATTCAAGGGAGTCGATAGGAGTAAAAAATTCTGTAATGGCGGCCTTTTTGGGCTCAATCCCATGGCACTGTCATTGTTTTATCAATGTGATAAAGAGATTCTATCGCCGAACGGGTCAAGACATCCTGTGGCGCCCCGTCACCAATAATCTGCCCCTGTTGAAGAAGCACTGCCCGCGAAAATATCTGGCGCGCCCGTAAAGGATCATGGGTGGTCGCTAATATGCTGTAACCATCCCGAGATAAATCTTGAAGCAAGGCTGCTAATCGAAGCTGCTGGCCAAAATCAAGACCGGTTTCTGGTTCGTCGAGAATGAGGATATGCGCCCCTTGTGCTAAGGCACGCGCCAAAAGGACGCTTTGGCGTTCGCCGCCGGAAAGCTCGGTATAAGGACGATTTTTAAGATGGTTGATTTTCAGATATTCTAAAGATTGCTGCACGGCATCCTGATCAGAACGGGATAAATTTTGTCCAAAACCAATATAGGGCAGCCTGCCAAGCGCGATGATCTCTTCAACTGTGTAAGAGAAAACGGCTTTATGTTCTTGCGGGACATAGGCGATATGGCGAGCAATAGCCTTTCTGTTCATCGCCTTTAAAGATTGATCGTGAAGAAAGACTTCGCCTTTTTCTGGGGTCAGAAGTCCTAAAAGCAATCGCAGTAAAGTAGATTTCCCCGCACCATTGATACCCAGCAGGGCGATCAAGTCGCCTTTGGAAAGAGATAAGCTGACATTGTTCAGAATAAGGGCTTCATTCCGCCGGTAAGAAAGATCCCGTCCTTCCAAAAGCACTGTCATACGGGGATGTCCCGAGAAGAGGCCAAGACCCAAAGGAATAACAAACAGCCGACCAGATCGGTAATAATCCCGACCGGTATTTCTTCTGGCGAAAGACAACGCGCCAGATCATCGGAAAGTAAGAGAAAGATAGCGCCTATAACGGCGCTAAGGCCGATAAGCCGCTGATTGGAAGTACCGCCAATCAAGCGGGCGATATGCGGCACCACCAAACCTACCCAACCGATCATGCCCGCCATTGAAACTGTCAAAGCCGCCAGCATGGTTGCAACGGCGATCACAGTATAGCGAATACAGTTCACCGATAATCCCAAGGTATAGGCTTCATCATCCCCCATAGACAAAGCATCCAGCAAACGGCCACTGAGCGACAATCCTAAAATTCCACCCATCACCGGAAGAGAGACCAAAGCCAGTTGCGTTGAACTGATTTGTGTGAGGCTCCCCAATAACCAAAAAACAATATCCGGTAGTTGGCTTTCGGGATCGGCGATATATTTTAAAATAGACAATAAAGCCGTAAAGAGTGCTGCGCTGATAAGGCCGCCGAAAATGAGCATCAAAACTGAGCTATGGCCTAATATTTTTTGCACCAGAACCGAAATAAAGACTGCCCCAATGCCGCCGAGAAAAGAGCATAGCTGGGTCATCATCGGATTAAATCCGGCAATGATGGATAATGCTGCCCCGAAACCCGATCCGGCTAGAACGCCCAGCAATCCGGGAGAGACCAGCGGATTTCTGAAAATAGCCTGATACGCCGCACCGGAAGTTGAAAGCGCAGCCCCAACGCAAATAGCAGCCAAGATGCGCGGTAATCTGGAATTCCAGAGGATGGAGTGGATTGTCTGGATACGGTTAGTTTGGCTGCCTTGGTTAAAGCAGAAAAGGCTTTGCCATAATTCAGGTGCAGAAAAGGAGAAACGACCGATAAAGAGAGAAAATACCGCCAAAAATAGGCAAAGCCCAAGACAGAATGGCAACAAAAAAGAACTCTTGCGAAAACGCATTACTTCCGCATTTCCTTTGGTGGCAAGGCCGCAAGAATAGCGTCCACTTCATCGGGGCTGGCTGTGTAATGAAGATAGTGTTTATAAAAATCGGCTGTTTCGCGGCGCATATCCAATGAAGTGAACATCGCAGGATGAAATAACTTTGCTGCCCATTGTATTTGAAGCGGATATTCTAACCCGTAGCGATCCCATGCAAAGGCACCCGCGGGATTACGATAAACGCGTTTTTCCTTTACCGCGCGCAAGTCTTTCCAAACAGCACCTAAAGGCGTGTTCTCTTTTTCCGGAAGATCGTGGCATTGACTCCCTAGAATAATGACATCGGGATCCCATTCAGCAAGTTGTTCTGGCGAAATGATCTTTTTATTTCCAGTAAGATGGGTCGCGGCATTTCGACCTCCAGCAACCGTAATCCATTCATTAATTATGGTATTGTCGCCGTCAGCCTGTAACGGCGATAAAGATTGAAGATGCAATATGCGTGGGCGTTCTGCTTCCGGTAAGGAAGCTGTTTTAGCGCGTATCGCCGAAACAGTTTGCTGAACCTGATTATTATAGATTTGAGCTATGTTTTTAGCCGCGTCTGTATTGACGATATCAGCCAATAACAAGATTGACCGTTGGAAAGAATCCGTGTCGGCAAATCCTGCTTCGATCGCTGGAATCCAGGCTCTTTTGACGATAGGGGTCGCTGGTGAATGGGATGAGGCCACGGCAATATCAATATCCGCCGTTTTTAAGGTTTCTATATTCGGAATAGTGCCTTTGATTTTTATGGCTTTATTCAGTTGAGGCGCCATATGGTAAAGCCATGGCAACAGCCGATCATTCCCGACAGTAGCCGCGATCCTGTCACTGGCGCCTAGCATGACCATCACTTCATCTATCGGAAACCAGAGATCAGCAAAGTGACGAGGATTAACCGGCACGGTCACGGTATTATGGCTAGTATCGGTTAGTTTCCGGCCGGAATCGACAGAGGTTGAGCCGTGATGCATACCCCAAAAGAGAATGGCTATAACGATAAGAATGATGGCTATCAGGCCAAGCATTTTACGCTTCAACTTTATTCTCCAACTATATGGGAAGCCCGATTTGCGGTAACATCGACTAGATGTCAGATAACATAATATTATATTTATCGGCATAAAAAGAAATAACAATATATATAAATATAAATTTTTTATTTAAAATTTTAAAAAAGCCGATAAAAAGTTATAATCTTACTGGTAATGAAGCATCTGCAGGTTCAAGGCAGAGAGATATTTGTTAATCGCCGCCGTTCTATAATCATCGGAGAGTTTTTATGGCTATTGTGACTTTTTTCGGAAAAACGGTATGCCGTGGAAATTTACGGCAGCGCGCCATTTTAGAGCAGTCCGGACATACAGTGGATTTCCATGATATTTTGGCAGAAAATTGGAGCGAGGATTCACTAAAGCCATTCCTTGAGGCCCTACCACCGGCGGAGTGGTTCAATAAGTCAGCCAACAGAGTGAAAAGTGGCGAAGTTACCCCCGATAATCTGAGCGCAGAAGAGGCTATGGCACTCATTTTGGAAGATCATGCCCTGTTACGCCGCCCTTTGATGAAGTCTGGTGGTGTTTATCAGATAGGCTGGAACCCCGAAGCCATCGATCAATGGATTGGGCTAAAAAAAGATATAGATCATGGTAGTGAGGCCTGCCATCATAAGGAATAAGTCCTTATGAAACTGTCTTTTTTTAAGGGTATTATTTTATCGGAAGAGGAATTTCTTAGTCCCGTAGCAAAGCCCTCATACGGCCTAAAATAATATTGTCATAATACTTTATCTTTATCGATCGTTATAATTACTTGATGTAACCAGCTACCGGAATTTTATAATTTACTCTCTGTATTACGATCAAAGCAGCTTGTTTTGAGTAATCAGAGGAATGATTTTTGCATAAAATCCAGCCAGATATTTTAAAAAATTATAGGATTTTTGTCAGGCATTATTATGCCCTGCTTCCTCTGCTGATGCTCCCTGCCCTGTCAATTTTTATAAACCAAGCAGCAAAGGCGAATAGTGCGGTTACGGCAAAACCGGAAGAAGAAGAAATCAAGCAAAATCTGGTTACCAAAATGCCGAGAACAGAGAATAAAGCAGAGATACTAGCACCGCTGCCGAGTTTGCCACCTATTGAGAATTTCCCCCATGCTAATCCGGTGGGACAACCTTATTATGTGCCCCAAGCGGTAAATCGCCGCCTTGGCCACCAATGTGATTGGGGGGTGTTTAACCGTGGTGACGGGGAAGCTGCTGGTTTTGGCCCTGTTGGGCGTTATGGTGTCGCAGCATGGGCAGAAGATTGGAGCGCCCTTAGCGATCCAAAGAATAGAAAAGACCCGTTTGATTTTCTAAAATATCGCCCTTTGAATAAAAGCGGCTCCCTCTGGATCAGTTTTTCAGGTGAGACCCGTTTCAGAAACTGGTTTGAAACAAAGCCCCAATTGGGCGCTCAGAAAATTGATAATTCAGGGCGCTTTGGAATCCGCAATCTTTATGGCGCAGACCTTCATGTTGGTTCCCATTTAAGATTTTTTGCCCAGATCGTTAATGGCGATGCCTCTGGATGGAATGTGTATGGTTATGGCTCGACCTATCGCAAAAGCCTCGATTTGCAGCAGGCTTTCGTCGAAATAAAAGGGCCCGTCTTAGGTGCTAAAAGTGGTTTAATTATCGGAAGGCAACAATTTTTAGATGCACCTTCTTATATGCTTTATAACCGTGAAACGCCCAACGTTCCTTTATCATGGAACGGTTTTCGCGGTTATTCAATATGGTCACGAATTCGAATTGATGGCTGGTATTTTGTTGGCACCAATACCGATCACAATGCCATTTTTCACGATAACCAAGATTATGCGACCCGTCTTTACGGATTCAACACTACATGGGCACCACCGGATTTTTCATTTTTTAGGAAAAAAGGCTATTCGTTCCTAGATGCCTTTTATATCGGTTATAGATTGGTTGGCAGCTCGGGGGCGATTTCGGCGCCTAATCATAAAACAAGCCAAGGCACTGATCTCCGCAATAATTTTGGTATTCGGTGGCATGGTGCAGCGGGTGCCGTTGAATTTTCATTGGGCGCTATCTGGCAAGGAGGCTGCTTCCGTTATGCAGGGACAGATCGAAACCGCAATATTAGTGCCTATGCCATAAACTCGATTGTGGGATATCGTTTCCCCAAAAATTCGCTACGGCTTTTTGCCGGTATCCAGACAGATGTCTATTCGGGCGGAAACGCCTCAAAAACATCCGGCACCATTGGTGGCTATATCACGCCTTTCAATCCGCAAACGAATTATCTGGACACAACCACCTATATCGCACCATCGAACCTTATAAGCGTTGCGCCACTTGTCAGGTTAACCCCTTTAAAATCGGTCAGCCTTCAGATAAAGGCGCCTCTTTTTTGGCGAGAGAATACCGACGATCCGATTTATAAATCTTCCGGCATTTATAGCTTTGCCTATAACTTTGATGGCAAGTTTATTGGCACAGCGCCACAGGCCGCCTTAACATGGCAGATCAACACCCATATTTCATGGACGCAATATGTTTCACGGTTTGTAACCTCCCATGCTTTGCATCAGGCAGGTGCTTCTAGTGGCACCTATTACCAGTCCAATTTTGTTTTCCGATTCTAGTTTCTGGTGCGGTGCTTTACGGTTTACCATTTCAAGGGTAATGACTAGCCGAGGCGACCTTCCCGCTGACCTGCTTTATATAGCGTTCACATTGCTGGACCCGATCATAGCCCAGCAAGCTTCCCAGAATAAAATCCTGTTCCGGCGTCAGATCAGAAAGTGGGCAGGTTACAATATGGCGGATAGTGTTGACACAACTATCCCGTCCAAAAAAGACGTTCACCTTGGTTAGGCTCACTTTTTGGAGAAAATAGTCGATGGACTCTTTCTCCAATCTCTTTTGAACGGCCATGGCTTCATGTGGCGTCATTGTCAGCAAGAAGAGAAGCCGAACGCCCTTCTGATATTCATAAAGAAATTGGCTAAGATAGGATATGACAGGTGGCTTCATCATAAGATCTTTTTGAGCCAATCAGCAATGCGATCATCCGTTTCGAAAGGCTGATTATCTTCGTCTAAAGCTAAGCCGACAAAATGACCATCACGGACAGCAACGGATTTTGTGAATTGATATCCGGCTGTATCGGTAAAACCGATAATATTAGCACCGCGCTCAACCGCAATATCGTAAAGGATGCCGATCGCATCAACGAAGGAATCCGGATAAATATCTTGATCGCCTGTTCCGAAGATGGCGACCGTTTTGTTTTCAAGATTGGCTTGTTGCAAAAGGTCGAGCTTATCTTCCCAGTCGATTTGTAACTCTCCATCCCCATAGGTTGGGCAACCTAAAATAAGGAGAGAGCATTCGGTAAAGTCGGACGGCTGAGCTTTTAGAATGTTGATAGCGCGGGCATCTAATCTTTTTGCCATATCTAATGCGATTTTTTTTGTACAGCCACTGTCGGAACCAAAAATAATATTGATACTCATATTAAATGTTATCCCATAGCGATTGAAATTTGCATGTGGAGACAAAAGTCTATCTTTAAAAAGATAATTAAAATGATTATCAATATCAATAAAAATATATAGAAATGTCTAACTGGTATAATTTTCTAGGAAATACAGAGAGTTAGATAGTTAAAAGCCATATATTTTTAGATGCCTTGCCATCGAATGTTAAGAGCCGAGGGGTATCGAGTTGTTTTTTGATATCCAGCTTCGGCTTAAACTTAGCGTTTTTTAGAGCCCCGCCCTTTTTCTAGATCTTGTGAGCGGCGTTTCAAGCTGGGTAGGCAGCATCTTATCGATGAGATCCGGCTGTTATAAAGCACAGGCTAGCAATATCAGAGGCATTTTGCTGAGGTTTTATGGGGGAGTGTTTTAGGTGGGAAGGTAAAAAGGCAAAAAAAAGCCGTTAGCTTTGGGCTAACGGATGTTGGTTGCGGGGGCAGGATTTGAACCTGCGACCTTCAGGTTATGAGCCTGACGAGCTACCGGGCTGCTCCACCCCGCGACACTGGGTAAGAAAACGAGCAGTAGCTATTAAAATTGAGAATGGAAATTCAGGCACAAGTGACAAAGCCTGGCGACGACCTACTCTTCCGTTGCTTAAGCAACAGTACCATCGGCGCAAGACAGGTTTCACGTCCGAGTTCGAAATGGGATCGGGTGGGTCACTGACGCTATAGCCACCAAGCTATGACACCTGTGTCTGAATGAATATTGAAAATCGATATATTCAATTGAGCTAAGAAGAAAAGCCTTATCAGATCAGCAATGCTGACATTGACAGTGGAGTTCTCTAATTAAGCGTGAATAGAGCAATTAGGACCAGTTAGCTACATGTGTTACCACACTTCCACATCTGGCCTATCAACGTCGTAGTCTTCGACGGCTCTGAGATATCTTATCTTGAGGGAGGCTTCCCGCTTAGATGCTTTCAGCGGTTATCCCGTCCATGCATAGCTACCCTGCTGCGCGGCTGGCGCCACGACAGGTCCACCAGAGGCATGTTCACCCCGGTCCTTTCGTACTAAGGGCAACTCCTCTCAAATATCGACGCCCACGGCAGATAGGGACCAAACTGTCTCGCGACGTTCTGAACCCAGCTCACGTACCACTTTAATTGGCGAACAGCCAAACCCTTGGGACCTGCTCCAGCCCCAGGATGTGATGAGCCGACATCGAGGTGCCAAACAACCCCGTCGATATGAGCTCTTGGGGGTTATCAGCCTGTTATCCCCGGCGTACCTTTTATCCGTTGAGCGATGGCCCTTCCACGAGGGACCACCGGATCACTATGACCGACTTTCGTCTCTGTTCGACTTGTCAGTCTCACAGTCAGGCTGGCTTATGCCATTGCACTCTTACAGCCGGTTTCCAACCGGCCTGAGCCAACCATCGCGCGCCTCCGTTACTCTTTAGGAGGCGACCGCCCCAGTCAAACTACCCGCCACAGAGGGTCCCTGAACCAGTTTCATGGTTCTAGGTTAGACATCAGAAAACAACAGGGTGGTATTTCACCTTTGGCTCCACTCAAGCTGGCGCTCAAGTTTCAAAGCCTCCCACCTATGCTACACAGTTCTTTCCTAATGCCACTCTGAAGCTGCAGTAAAGGTGCACGGGGTCTTTCCGTCTAACCGCGGGTACTCCGCATCTTCACGGAGAATTCAATTTCGCTGAGCAGGTGTTGGAGACAGTGGGGAAGTCGTTACGCCATTCGTGCAGGTCGGAACTTACCCGACAAGGAATTTCGCTACCTTAGGACCGTTATAGTTACGGCCGCCGTTTACTGGGGCTTCATTTCAGAGCTTGCACTCCTCCACTTAACCTTCCAGCACCGGGCAGGCGTCAGGCCCTATACGTCGTCTTGAAGCCGACTTTGCAGAGCCCTGTGTTTTTGCTAAACAGTCGCTACCCCCTGGCCTGTGCCCCCTTAGAATAGTTGCCTATAATAAGGGCCTCCTTCTTCCGAAGGTACGGAGGCAATTTGCCGAGTTCCTTCAACACCCTTCTCTCAAGCGCCTTGGTATACTCTACCTGTCCACCTGTGTCGGTTTAGGGTACGGTCTATATGGAGAGGCTATTTCCTGGAACCGCTTATGAGCATGTCCAATCCGATAAGGACATACAATTTACACGATCCGTCACATCTCTCCAGGTACAGGAATATTAACCTGTTTCCCATCGACTACCCCCTTCGGGCTCGTCTTAGGGGCCGACTCACCCTGCGCGGATTAGCCTTGCGCAGGAACCCTTGGACTTTCGGCGATAGGGCATCTCACCCTATTTATCGCTACTCATGTCTGCATTCGCACTTCCGATACCTCCACAGTCCATTACCAGACTGCTTCACAGGCTTACGGAACGCTCCGCTACCACTGTTACTAATGTAACAATCCTAAGCTTCGGTGCATGTCTTGAGCCCCGTTACATCTTCGCCGCAAAGACCCTTATTTAGACCAGTGAGCTGTTACGCTTTCTTTAAAGGATGGCTGCTTCTAAGCCAACCTCCTGGTTGTTTTGGGGTCTTCACAAGCTTTCCCACTTAGACATGACTTGGGGACCTTAGCTGTAGGTCAGGGCTGTTTCCCTCTCGACGACGGACCTTAGCACCCGCCGTCTGTCTCCCATGTTAAACTCGTTGGTATTCGGAGTTTGGTTAGATTTGGTAGGTCGCGAAACCCCCGCATCCATCCAGTGCTCTACCCCCAACGGTCATCACATGAGGCACTACCTCAATAGTTTTCGCGGAGAACCAGCTATTTCCCGGCTTGATTGGCCTTTCACCCCTAAACACAGTTCATCCGATAACTTTTCAACGTTAATCGGTTCGGACCTCCAGTAAGTGTTACCTTACCTTCATCCTGACCATGCCTAGATCGCCGGGTTTCGGGTCTAATGCATCAAACTAAATCGCCCTATTCAGACTCGCTTTCGCTGCGCCTACACCTAACGGCTTAAGCTTGCTTGATACATTAAGTCACAGACCCATTATGCAAGAGGTACGCAGTCAGGCCATAAAGGCCCTCCTACTGCTTGTAAGCATTCGGTTTCAGGAACTGTTTCACTCCCCTAATCGGGGTACTTTTCACCTTTCCCTCACGGTACTTGTTCGCTATCGGTCATACACGAGTATTTAGGCTTGGAGGGTGGTCCCCCCATATTCAGACAAGGTTTCACGTGCCCCGCCCTACTCAAGACCTTTGATATTGTTTTAACATACGGGACTATCACCCACTATGGTGTCTCTTTCCAAAGACTTCTGCTAACGAAACCAAAGGTACTGGCCTACTCCGCGTTCGCTCGCCACTACTAACGGAATCTCGGTTGATGTCTTTTCCTCCGGGTACTTAGATGTTTCAGTTCGCCGGGTTCGCTTCACCAAAGCTATGTATTCACTTCAGTAATACCCTTCCCACCTAACTCCGCCACTGCCTAAGCAGTATCGAAATTAAATGGTGAGGGTGGGTTTCCCCATTCGGAAATCTACGGGTCAAAGATTGCTCACATCTCGCCGTAGCTTATCGCAGCGTGCCACGTCCTTCATCGCCTGTGTATGCCAAGGCATCCACCAAATGCTCTTACCTCACGCTTGAGAACTTCCACCATCAATATCAGAATTGCTTCTTCCACCGATGATGCTTTTTGTTAAATCTCAGCATCAATTGAATATCTTTACTTTATGCAACTTTCGTCTCTCAAACAGTCACAGAAGTGACCATCCGAAAACCGAAGTCGCGGCATCGATTTTCAATAATTCCATTCACAATTTCAAATAACATTCGGGAATAAATTCCCTAGCCTTCTGATATCATCAGAAGGATTCATTTTCTCTTCATCTTTTTTCGGAAAACAGCCAGAAAATTTCTGGTGGAGCCTATCGGGATCGAACCGATGACCTCAAGCTTGCAAAGCTAGCGCTCTCCCAACTGAGCTAAG
>NZ_VFOF01000002.1 GCF_006715975.1 Zymomonas mobilis
CCTTTTGACTTAAAAACGTAATAACGTGCATACGTCAATCCTTTTTAACTTAAATACGTATTTAGCTATATAAGTTAATACGCATTTTTAGAAATAAGCCTTTATTCTAGGAGCTCTGAATGTGTTCCCGCCCGTACAAAGATAACCATTTCGGGCTGATGGCTGTTGTCTATTCTGTAAATAAGCAGGAAGTCACCCCCTATACGCGGCCATTTCACCCTTTAAAGGATGATCTAACCATTCAGCGGACAAGGATTCATCATTCTCAATCAGGAGCATCATGACTGACTTTAGACGATTAGCATCCTGACCGTGATAAGCGCTTCCAGTCCTTTAAGAAGCTTTTGGTATAATCGGAGGATCTCGGTAGAGAAGCACGTTTACTATTTGCTGTGCGCTTCAAGGCCATCGATCAACTCTTTGGAATTAGAAAAACGGCCTTGGTGGCTTTTGATAATTTCATCAGCTTCCGACATTGCCAGCCGTGTTTCTGCATTCGGAACACGTAACTCGAAGGGGAATTTTTGTTCTGCTACGACACGATGTAGAAATAAACGAACAGCTTCGGAAACTGATAAGCCCATGGAGGCCAGGGTAGTGCTTACCTGTTCTTTCAGGTCATCTGCGACCCGAATATGTATCATTGTTTTTGCTGTGGGCATGAGTGGACTCCTATCTTGCTCAAGCAAGTATCTCATTTGAGATACAAAAACAATAGGATCTAATGCACTATTATGTATTTTTGGATTACCCAATCTATTTTCTAAAATAGCTGGTTGCTGGGCTTTCATCCTTGATCTATGGTTAGCCTTACACAATCAAGGTTAATCCTTAGAAAAATAAAAAATAAGACAAGAAAAAATTAAGCGCAGACTAACTTCTCTGTTCTGTTCAACTTAGAATAATCAATCAAAATTGATAAAATTATGTGTGCAATCAAGACTGCAACTTTCTTATGTCTTCATAAAAGTAAACCATCATGAACAACAAGTCTGGCATCTGTCTTATAGCTGCACTGCGTGAGAAATATAGGTTCTGATGGTTATAGGCTGGCCTCGTGTCCCTCCTAGATATCGAGTGTAGCGTTTCTTAGTCGAATTAATATCGTATGTTAGAAAGCATAGGAGTTTTTTTCTGGCAAGGATATCCTACCATATTATAAAGCTCTAATTTTGCTGTAAGACATTACAGCAATATAATAAAATATCTTACTTCAGAAGGTTCCTTTGTATGTCTGCCCTTTCTACGCTTCTCGAGACACTTCGCCAAGCAGCAGTCACCGAGCGAGAAAAAGGCACATATTTTGAGGAACTAATTATCTGCTATCTGCGAACAGAACCCAGATATGTAGATCTGTATGACAAGGTCTGGACGTTTGGAGACTGGGCAAGAGAAGAAGGTCATTCAGCAAAAGATACAGGGATCGACCTTATTGCTAGGACACGCGGGACAGGCGAACTTCATGCTATACAATGCAAATTCTATGCCCCAGATCACAAGATAACTAAGAAAGATATCGATACTTTCTTCTCCGCATCGGGCAAAAGCTGGTTTTCCCATCGTATCATTGTTGCGACTACTAATCATTGGAACAGCAATGCTGAGGATACATTGGGTAATCAGTATCCTCCTGTCAGCAAGATTGATCTGCTAGATCTCGAAACCAGCATTATCGACTGGTCACAGT
Source organism: Zymomonas mobilis (assembly GCF_006715975.1). GTDB lineage: Bacteria > Pseudomonadota > Alphaproteobacteria > Sphingomonadales > Sphingomonadaceae > Zymomonas > Zymomonas mobilis_B. The sequence continues at coordinate 1,688 of NZ_VFOF01000002.1, forward strand.
ATCACCCCAAACAGACTGTTGCCCTGCGCGAAAAGAAAAAACCTCGCGACCATCAGAAAACAGCTATTAGGAGTGTATTGGCGGGCTTCAAGAAGCACGACCGTGGTCGTCTTATTATGGCCTGCGGAATGAGGATATTCAGGATGTTGATGGTATTCCCTGTTTCCTTATCCGCCCTCACATCGAAGACAAATGGACACCGAAAACAGAAGCGGGCACCCGTAATGTGCCCATCCACAGCACTTTACTGGACTGGGGCATTCTGGACTTTCAGAAAGAAGGCGAGAAATTCCTGTTCTCGGAACTAAAAACACCCAAAAGCGGCCCGCGTGGTACGGATTTTGGCCGGAATTTCTCGAAATTCAAAACAACGATTGGACTTCCTGCCGCCATTACCTTCCACAGCTTCCGACACACAGTGTCCACCCGTCTGCGCAATCAGGCCGGAGACCTCAGAGAGCTCTGGATTGATGCTCTCCTCGGTCATGAATTCAGCCACAAGAGTCAGGGGACCATGACTTATCTCTCAGGTATTACCACCGAAAATCTTAGACAGACTGTAGAAGCTGTTAGGTATCCGTCTCTCTATTTAAAACGTAGTCTATGACGACTTTGAGAGGGAAAGCCGTGGCTTAGTCTGCACGCCACAGCTAACCGGTTATGACACCTGAGTGCTCGCTATCGCTGCTAGGATTTCAGCCGCCCAGCCGGACCCTTTCCGGACTGACCTGCTATCGCAGGAAGAATAGCGGCGGCCGGCGCGTCATCGAAGGTAATACTTACGAACGGGGCTTCGGCGTATCAGGCTGGTAGCCGAGGAAGTGATCGGTTCGCTCGGTTACGCAAGCGCGCAACCGCTCGTCTTGAGCCATCTGGCCAGTTTCCGAGAATGCTTCGTTAACTGACTGGCGCGTCGTCTGCTCTGTAGTTGCCCCTCTTGCGCCGAGAGTCTTCAGACGAACCGAAAGACCGGCTTCGATATTACGTCTTACAACGGTATTGGAATCAAGTAGGCACGCTTCGGAAGCCTTCTTGACCGAAAAATCTATTCGATGCTCCCAATCGCCTCCTCCACCGAATAAAGGCCTAAGTAGAAAGAAAAGGGTGGCCAGTAGCACCACAATACTGGCAGGAATCCAAAACAGCTTAGGCATTTTCCATTCACTCTTAACCACCTGTGTCGGACCATACTTCATGGTGGAATCCACTGGAACCGGGTCAGCCAACCGGGTCAGCACATAGTGCCCCGTAGAAAGCTGGTCTGTCCAATAATTACCAGATAGACTTACACCGTCGCCTCCTAGCCGGAGCACAGCAGCACCTTTGTAAGGAGTAGCCAGCTTCGGACCGGATGCTTTTGGCTCAACTTGGAAGATATAGTAGAACACAGCCGCTCCTGACGGCTCGCGCGCCCAGTGCGCGAGGAGCGTATGTGAATTCGAATGCGGCGCTTCGACCGCCATGTTGATCCCAGCCGCGCCCTCGATGACGCGGGCAGTTGCAACCAGTTCTCCGGCGCAGCCGTCCCGGCACCACTTCACGGTCATCGTCCAGCGGCCTGCAATCGATTGGAAGCCACCTTGGCTCTCGGAAACCATGTCACTTCGAGCACGACAACTCCGATCATCGCTCTTAGTCACAGGTTTGGTTCCATCTCGGCACCCGACTGGAAAATCGCAACGCCGTAAGTCGATGTCGCGACACCTGTAGCAAGCACACCCGGAACTGCGGAGCCGAATAGGGCAGCAGCGTATCGAGCCCCCCCTCCACGTGAATCTCCAAGAACAGCACCTTGAATGATTGGGGCCGCAAGATACTGCGACAGCGCCACAACATGCAAGTCAGGCGAGAGGATGTGAAAACCGTCATGGTAAAGACTGTCGGAGCGAGATACCGCGGCCAACATCTCCAGCGCCGAACCGTCGATGCTCCGTGTCAGTGCATAATCGGTCCGCAATGAAGCTATAGGAAGGATGCCGGAATCGGACGCGACTATAACCCCTACTCCGGCGAAGTCGGCACCTCCAAGCTCAAGAACTCCCACAAGAAGGGCGCGCAGTCGCGCGATTAGCATGCCTCCACAATCCAACCCTCTACAGCTTTACCTTCTCGATTCATGCGCTAGTCAAGACAACAACTATCGGTCGAGAAATATGCGCGAAAACAACTTAATTAGCACCTAGGTATTCTACACGGCGCACTCCGAGGAGGCCTCACCATTCCTGCCAAAATTTCCGAGCGGCGTCAAGATAGGTTTGAAGTTGATCGGCCCGCCAGGTGACGAGGGAGGTCGGGTGACAGAGATAATAAAGCTCGTTTGCACAAACAAGCTCCGTACGATCGCAGTTGATGATCCAGCTAAGCGCGTTGGCAACGGTGCTGTTGTAGCTGGTGCCGAACTTGTCATCGGGAACGTTATAGAGCATTCCTTCCAAAAAATAGGAAGGCGCCACCCCAGACTTGATATACCCTTTGTCAATCATGCTATTACGCATGTTTTTCAGGATGCGAACAACTGGCTTGAACCACTGGTTAGTATTTTGGTGCTTCGTCGTAACGTTCGCTGAGTGCTGCTTGGGAAAGTTGATGATTCGGGTACCGTCCGGCGTCCAGAAGCATATGCCGGTATGGAAGTTTTGATCAGAAAGGCTGTTAAACCGCGTATACCGACGCAGCTCCACGCATGGCAACACATCGCAGTCGCGTCGATCACCCGATCCTGGGATGAAAACAGCCTTCTTGCCGGGCGTCACTCCAGACCCAAAACGGTTGGTAAGGTGCTGAACCACCTCCTGCTTAAACTGGTCGAAGGTATAGGATGCAGGACTTCTTGCAGCGTTGTAGGCCGTCTTCTCGGCCTCGTTTAGGTAATTCAAGTCGGTGTAGAAGATCGAGTCCAGCATCATCACGACATCAACATCGCTGTCGGCGTATATGTTAGTATCGTTGCCGTATGAACCTTGCAGGAAGATATCGAATGAACGTGAGCTGTAGGGGGCACCGCTCTCTTGAAGTACGTTGCGCACTGTCCCATAGGTTGTCTTTGATTGCGTGATCGATCCCTGCTTTGCCCAGGTGTCGAGCTGCACTTCCGGTATACTCATGTCATCAGTCCATCAAAAGTGTGCGGAGTTGGTCTTCCACATCGGCAAATGACTCAACGCCCCGTTGGCGAAGACCGTTGAGCTTGTTCAGATCGTACTCGAACAGATCAGTTGCCATTTCCGGCTTCGTATATTCATTAGAAATACGAACCGTAGGCACCTGACGGTAAAGAATGGTTCGAAGCTGATCCATAGAGTTCGTATTAATCTCAAGCGTCTTCTGAAGAAGCTGGACGCTGGGCAAGTATTTGGCCCAATACATCTTGCTCCAGAACGCGGGCTTGGGTTCGGGGTAGACGCCTACGCCGATGCTCACGACGCGCAAGCACTCCAAAGGCAGTTTCAGTGCTTGGGTCGCGTCAGCGATGGCGTAGAGCGTGGGGTTGTTTGCACAGTAACCACCATCCACCAGTTCGATTCTGTCCCCCGCAGCGGTTTCAACAAACTTGCGGTCGAAGAATGGGAACGCCGAGCAGGACGCCTGCACCGCCTCTCTAATGGGGACGCCGAACCCGGGAACGTACGTGCCGATTCTTCCGTGCGCTTGAGCCACACTTCCTTTGAAGATCATCGGGCGCTCAATTACCCATTTGGTCGCAACGATACCCACTCCCGTCTTAACGTCGGTGAACATGGCATCGCGAAACACCGTCTCCGCCAGTTCGGCAAGCGCCTTCGATTTCTTTGACGGTGATTTGCACTGCATAATACGAGGAACATGCTCTTTGTAGAGCTCGTGGATTTCATCCACTGAATAGCCGAGCGCGATCAACGCAGCGATGATGGCCCCGGTACTGGTACCAAATACCAAGTCAAAACCCTCGTGGAGGGGCTTTCCTAACATCGCTTCGATTTCTCGAAGCACACCCAACGTATAGAAGCCTTTTGCTCCGCCACCGTCGAGAGTGAGGATACGATACTTTGTGGGTTTCTCTTTCACGCCTTCGCTCATAATCCTGTCCGTCGATTGCGTTCCTAGGCTACCTTAGCACGACCTCGACCGGACGGAAGATGGGCTGCCCAAAAACGATACGATGCTATCTCGGCAGCCGCAGTTCATAGAGAAATCTGAAGGTATTGTAAATACGGCTAGACGCTGCCGCCAGTCACATAGAGGAACCGATTCACCCGAAGTCTCCTCCATTTAAATCGTTAAGATTTTTTTTGTTCCTTGCATAGAAATAAAAACAGGAAATCGCGTGTTCTGATGGGTTACCTTTAAGAGGAGCCAGCAGTGTCACATGGCTACCCGTTCCGGGTGCATGTGACAGCTGGCAAGGGGGAGAAATTTCCCCCGTTGCCCCCCTCTTAAGCAAGGAGAAACCATCATGCCTATACCTCAGAGGCACGACGCATCACAGAACGACAAGGGCTTGACCTCCCTGCACTGAAAAAGCTGGTCACTTCACTCTGGTCCCAATCAGACGGGTTAAAGGCTTTACGGGCCGCCTTGAAAAACCACTCTCTGACGCGGCGTGAAGGAGATCGAAAAGAGACACGACCGGGTGCTCATATTATCGGAACCAGTGATGGTGTTATGGTGGGAAGTTTTACCCGTCTGGCAAAAGTCAAAGCAGCAGACTTTCGAAAACTGCTTTCGGAAGAACAGCGCCAAATGAAACCCAAACAAGAAATCAATATCAAGAGCACCCGTCTGCCAATACGTCGGACAACCGCAGACTTTTATGACGAATACGCCATCCCCCAACCTTCTGACACTCAGCGAGTGCTCCGAAAAACGCCCGTTATAAAGCTCCTGAAAATTCCTACATGGCGAGAAGAACTCTGGCTCAAACGAATAGCTGACGTTGATAGTCTAACGACACAACCACTCCCTTCCTCCTCTTCTGTGCAGATCATAAGCGCAGAGGAGGCCCGTTTTCGGAATGAGATCAGAAAAGCCATCGCACAACAGAACACTATTCTTGACCAGCAGGCACCTGAAGATCGAAGCAAGACGCTAGCGACATGGCGCAGACAGCTTACACCCTACCAGAAGCAACTCAGAAAAAGCTTTGACCATTATATCGTCGCAAAACGGGAATGGCAGAAAGCTGAAAACGGTCACTGGCAGCGTCTCACTGGGAAAGCCAGAAAACTTGAGAAAAGGGCTGACGCGCTTTTCTATGAATTTCTGGAAGTCTTGCGCTTTGTGGTGCAAGCCCTGCTCCATATTGTCGGGCTTCGCTCGGAACCAGCACCGCCTATTCGCACCGTCCTGAGTGAGAAGAGCAAACCAGCACTGGAACGCTTCAAAAAAGCGTATGACGCTGAATTCTCAGCCATGGCCGACCCACAGAAACTTGAAACATGGCTTGACCAACGGTTTGACTGTATCGTGCAAGCGCGTCAGAAACGCATTACGGATTGGAACAAAGCCCACACAGATGAGAAAAATGCTGCTCAGCATGGAATCAAACGACTTTCTGCTTTGCTCAACACGAAAAATCATAAAGTGAAACATCACGCCCGTTTCTTTCCCGCAGTCCCGCACCCTTCCCCGCATCAAACCCGCAGACCCGACACAGCATCGCAGACAGACCCTCACCGTTTTAAACGCTTTGGAAAGTCTCTTGACGAGAACTCACTTCTTCTCCAAAGTATTTCTCGTAAATCGTCACCAAGAAGGACGTCTTTTAGCGTTTTCCTTGATGAAATCATGAAGGTTTCGAATGCAACTCACCCCGTTCTCCGGGTTCGAGTCCCTCAGTTCGCACCACAGACACCTGAAATAGCACGATTTTTCAGCTGAATGAGGGGCAAAGACTGTTTTTGCTCCATCATTCTTCCCCACTGAGGGAAGATTTTATACTCCGTGTCCGAGGCACCACTTACCACTTTCGTCGTATCGTTCCGCCTGCCCTGCGAACAGCCCTAAACCGGCAGGAAATCTGGATTTCTATGAAAACGGGCTATCAAAATGAGGCCCGCAAACGGACGTCCCTCCTTCATGCCAGAACCACTGAATTATTCTCTCAGGCCCATTTGGCCCTCTCTGAACCAGACGCTTTAAGCAAGCTTGAGGGACTGCGGGTTGCACTGCGGGATTTGCAGAGCGTGAACCTGTCTTCATCTGCTCAGGAAACGGGGGCCGTGCCAGTGTCAGCACTGATGCAAAAACCCCGAACAGTGAAGAAACCAGATAAAGCACCCAAAACTGCTCCCCTAATGCTATCGGGTGCCCTGAAACGCTTTTTGCTGGATAATCCCCATGCCAGCACCGACACCAAGAAAGCCACACAACGGGCGTTACAAGCTTTCGGAGATGCGCCTGTGCATTGGCTGGGACGTTCCGTGACCTCCTGTTTTCCCTTCCAGCATCACTAAGCCTGACCCTTCAGGAAGAGGCACAGAGAGCCAGAGAAGAAGGTCTGCCAACATTAAGGCAAGATCGTTAAAAACCATATGATGCGTCTCTCCGACCTCTGGAACCAGTTACACCAAAGGGAGTTGGTCACACGCAACCCATGGACGGGCTGGAATTTCGAGAACGGACAGAAGACCGTCAGAAGAAGCTGGACAGCAAAGGAGCTGGCTTTGCTGGCCTCTGCGTCATGGCATAGCACGTCAGTGCCAGAACAGACCTTCAGGCTGGTCACCCTGATAGCAGCCTACTCAGGCATGAGGTTGGGCGAAATCTGCACCCTGCGCACAGAAGACATCCAGAGCGTTGGCGGTATCCCCTGCTTTCTTATCCGACCCCATAGCGAAACCGGCTGGGCACCCAAGACGGAAGCAGGCACTCGTACGGTGCCAGTCCATTCAAAGCTGATTGAAGCCGGCATTCTGACTCTTAAGGATACTACAGACGGCCCATACCTCGTCCCCGGCTTGGAGACTTCAAAACAGGGTGTAAGGGGCGCAGCATTGGGGCGGGCTTTCTCATTGCTTAAAACCCGGATTGGCCTACCAGCAGAAATCACATTTCACTCGTTCCGGCATACTGTTTCCACACAACTAAGAAACGCAGATGCCAACATCAGGGAGGTATGGATTGACCGCCTGCTGGGTCATGAAGCCACCCATAAAAGTCAGGGCACCACAACCTATCTCACCAGCATCTCAACAGCCAATTTGCTGCAAACCATAGAGGCAATAAGCTACCCGGAAACAGTCTTCAAAAAGGGAACGATTTAAAAGGGAGCCAGCCGTGCAAACCATCGCGACACAACGTGTCCGCTGGTTTGCAAACTGGTCAGGGGAGAGCATTGCTCTCTCCCGTGAACCCCCTCTTGATGTCAGAATTTGGGGAGAGTGGAATGTCGGCTCTTGGACAAAATGGGTAGTGACCTGACGTTCATATGAGTGAACGTCGCAACGGCTTCAGTCCAACTTGAGTATTCGTACCCTGATTTTGTTGTTACGAAACTTGTTATTTTTGCAGCTGGTTTCACCGAGAGTGATTGTCGGATTTACCATAGTTACCGTTACGAACAGAGACTCTCGATTTCTCACCGGCCAACTCTCCTAGCTAATGCTCGTCTGGCGCGATCAAAACTATCCTCCCCCTCATGGCAAGATTCAAGCCAGTTAAAGTATTCTGGAGATATTGAACTAGTTTCCCAAACTTCTGTTAAGTAGTCGCGAACTATTGTTGCACGGTCTAAGCGATGTTCGAGCGTGAGTGACTGTATGTTGCCAGCTAATTCTCTGAAAATTTCCTCGTCGAAGAAAGGCATATCAACTGCCATAGCGTCTAGGTAGGAGAATGTTGTTGACCAGACGCGTAAATGGTAGACGCCGATGGTATTGATCCGCCAAAGGTCGGGAAGCGCTCCGTAAAGTCCGGCCTCGTCTTCGTCAAAGGTCACGCGTCGGTTGGATTCTACCAAACGCATGTTGTTGGCTAGCCTGACAGCTGCTTCGATCGACGATGCGCGGAAGCCCCAAACCTGCATCTCGCATGCAAGATCCGTATAAGTCACGAAACCTTCGGCAGTTCGATGCTTCCCAGCTGCATTTAGGTAGGCAAGAACCATGGAAATTAGAAAGTGTTCCCTCTGATCGGGGCCAAAAACCGAATACATGTTGGCCGCGTGTGATCTGGTTGGATCGTAGTAGCGATGGTCGCCTTGAATTGCGACTTTCCACCAGTCATGCACCGGCAAGATGAATTCGCCCCGCTCTTCAAGGCCACGAACCACAGCTTCGGTATCGATGTTGGGAGAGCCTATGGTGTTAGCAATTAGTTCGATGAGAAGGCGAATATTGCCCCCGGTGATATTTTCGAGGAACAAATTCACCGCGTCGTTAGCGTCTACTGTTTTAAGTATTACATGCAGAAATGCTGCGATATTACTGAGATTGAGGCGAATATGGGATAGCGACTCTAAATTCCGACGCCCTTCTGCAACATCAAGTGCGAATTGAATACGCTTACGGATCACGACATCGATTCTGGGTGGGGCAATGGTAAACACTCGGTGGGGATATGCCGAAAGCGCCCCTGACCGTCGTGACTGGTAGAATGTGCGAGGCCGCATAGAAACAAAGACGGTCGCCTTCCAATCGGACGCCATAGTTTGTGAGATGATAAAAGCTTCTGACTGGGTTTCGGAGTCCCGTTGGTCCGAGTTGTCGAGTGCAATGATAATTTGCTTTCGTCGCTCCTTTACTAAATATCCAATCGACGCCTTCGTGTGAGACGCGCGATCTTTCTGCTTCGACGTAAGAAGATCTAAGAGATGGCGCTGATAAGTAATGGGGTCGCTCTCCTTGAGCGATCCATAGAGGCTACGGTCGAAACGCCTAATATCCGCCTTGTAGACCGCTTTGACAAAGTCCGCTTCAAATAAATCAACACTATATTTATTTATGAGTGCATCCTCGATTTGGTCGAGAACCACGTCCTTTAAGTTATTTGACAGGGCACCTGTCCGCCCGAGATCTACGTAAACGTATAGAGCATGCTGGAATTCGTCGTACGCGCTGACGTACATGAGGTGCTTCAGAAACGACGATTTGCCAACGCCCACATCGCCAAGCAGAACGATGGGCCGGTTTGAAATCGCATCGGAGAGTATCTCTGGAGTCAGGAGAGGCTTTCCGGGCTTAGCAACAGCGGGCTCAATGCGCGGCGAAGCCTCGTCAGGTGGGAAGAGAGACGAATATCGCGCATTGAGCATTTGCTTGCTTAACAATGCGTGTTGAGAGAGAGCTCCGCTTTCGCAGTAACATTCTTTGAAGAACTGGCGTTCAATGTCATCGTGCAATTCTATATTAATCAGAAGCAAGTGTGCCATGTTTGCTAGCGACACTTGGAGAGTCGTCGGTTGGAGGAACTTTGGATAATCCGGTATTGAAGCTGAAAGCTTCTTTGGCGCAGCAGGTAACCCCCTGCGGTGAAGGAAGGCTTTTAGGGTGCCTAATCTGATCCCTTCGGGAGAGAGAAAATCCCATAATCGAGAGAGATTTTTCTCGAAATCAGCGAGGCTGCTTACTACTAGGCATTTTCCGAGTATTGGACCCGTGATTTCCGGTTCGCGGGCGCAGAATGCTATGAACTGGTGACCATTCGTAGCAACGGCAATCTCCGAACCGCGGTCGAGACAGTATCGGTTGGCCTGCATTATGGCGTCATGGGCCTCTTCAGAGGCGGCCGAAATTGATGCGATGTCATAAATGTTTCCTCGGCGTGTCCGAACTGGGATGACGAAGGGGATGCCTTCGCGCTTTGCCTCCCAGATCATCTGCACGGGGGTACCAAATTCGTAGTCTGTAAATGAACGTCCTTGCGCGGTTTCGAGCTTAAAGTCGCCGCGATCCCAGCCGAGTACTCCTTGAAGAAGATAGTCGATTAAATGGAACCGCGTTTCCGCCTCGTTTCGATCGTGAGCTTCAGTCTGCTCAGAGATAAGCTGCTGAAGTGCTCTGGCCCCATCTGCCAATTCAAGCGCAGTAATAACGTTCATGTTGCTCTCCGTAGATTGGCAAAGCGTAGAGTAATTTAAAATTTGGCGCTAGCAGTTCGTTGTTCCGCAGTTGTGTGGGTGCCTATCACTTATTGCCGCTAAACCCGCTTCGGTAAGTTTCCCTTAAACCGACAAGGCCGAATTCACGATGGTAGTCAATACCTTAGAGTAGGTGGTTAAGCGCTTGGCTCAAGCAGGTAGCATGACCTGCATGTAATTGAGCAGGGTATAGGACAAAAATATGGATGGCGATCGGATACGCGAGTATTGGTCTAATGAAGTCGATGCACTGGTAAAGGTTTATAAGCAATTTGAAACGTTAGTCCCTGCTTCAAAAGGCGCCGGCTCCCAGCACAAGGGCGAAGATGGCCGATACGTCGAAGATCTTGTACGAGAATATCTAACTCGTTTCCTGCCCAAAGATCTTGAAGTTCTCACTGGTTTCATATTGAGACCCGCAGTGAAGACTGGTCTCAAGGGCAAAGAGCGCAACTTCGAAAATGACCTGAGTTCAACTCAACTCGATATTATCATATATGATTCAGGTGATTTTCGACATATGATACAAAATGATAATTTTAAGGCTAAACAACGCCTAATATTCTAAGCAGAAAACTATGTCGTATTCAATTTATATACGACATCACTTCAATAGATATTTTACGAACAATTTAATTTTATACAAAAAAAGTATGATACTGTTTTAATTAAAAAGTAATTATCTTATAATATAATGTATGAATAATAATATTTCAAAAGTAAAAATTACAGCTTCTAATAATGCATTGAATAATATGAAGCTTTCCTGGCGCACAGCCGAGTACAGTGCAATAGATGGCATTGGATCCATGGGATCATTATATGAGGCTGGAGATTCGCTAGTTGCATTAGGATATTTTGAGGAAGACAAGCTCATCCTTCTTGGGAGTGGAGTCATGGTAGCGCCTGGAATGTTTTTGACAGCGACCCATGTACTTGATGAATTCTCGGATAAAGGGTATTTCCCCGTTTGTCTTACCTTTCTTAAAGGCGCTACCCGTGCTTGGTTTATCTACGATGTAGAAACATTTTCATGTCCCAGTATTTTTCATGCCGATCGTCAAATTAAAACAGATATATCGCTAGTAAGTTGTACATTAAATTCAGAAGCTCATGAAGACCAACCACTAATGCTTACTCCGATACAGGTTGCACTGCCTTTAATTGGAGAACGTCTTTGGGCAATGGGTTTTCGCTATCAAGGTAGCAATGAAAAAGCAGCTTTAATAACGCCGTTTATATCGTCAGGTTTAGTTATGTCCGTTTTTCCGAACGGACGTGGAGAACGACTGATATCCCCATGCTTTGAAGTTGATATGGTAACACTAGGGGGTATGAGTGGTGGCCCTGTAGTCAATGACAAAGGTTATCTTATTGGTATTATTTCATCATCTTTGGAAGGAGGACCGTCCTATATCACACTGATTTGGGATGCTATACGTATGACGGTTAAAAGTCCGGTCGAAAAAATGAAAATTAATGAAAAAATTAGCCTATTGGGTGCAAAAGCACAAGGTCTATCGAAGATCAAAGGTACAGTTAAAAAGGATCCTTTTAATAACTTCACATTAGGTTTTTCGGGTAAAGAAATGACCCTCTTAATCAAATCTCTAACGGAACAAGAACAAGAAAAAATAAAACCTATGGCACTAAATTCTGAACAGCTTGAAGAATTTCAAGAACAATGGGGTTACAATTTAGAAGAAATTTCTCTAAAAAAAGTTCTATGTTTTTTAAACAGTCTTCCATTGTCGACAATCTGTGAAACTCTTCAAGACTCAAATTTATCGAATGATCTTCTTTCGAAGATTGAAGAATTTTCAGTAGAAGATCTCGATGGCATCGAAGATTTTGCAATCACATTTACTGAAAAAATTAACGATGTATCTTTCAGGGTTTATTTCTATATAGAAATACCCAATCTAATATGGACGATTAAAACCAACATTGATTTTGAAAAAGTTACTAAAAAATCGCTAAGCGATTGGAATATTACGGATGGGGTGGCTAAAATGGAAATGATAGAGAAACGTTATTTTCAAGGATATACTGTATTTCATCATGACACAAAGACTTTTGCCGAAACCACTATTACTCATACTTCAATAAAAACTAAATAAGAATTTAATAGATGTGAGTTGTTAAAAATTAGATAGCCTCCCCTAGGATCTGTTGACAAAGGAAGGTAACCACAATTTCACGGCCGCGATATGAAGGAAGGCGAGGAAAGATTTTCTGGTTTTATCATAACGTGTGGCAATGCGCCTGAACTGCTTCAACTTATTGAACATCCGCTCAATACAATTACGATCTTTGTAGTGCTGGAGATTATAAGGAATATACTTTTTTCGATTGGAACGAGGCGGGATAACAGGAAGAATGCCTCGAAAAAGCAGTTTTTCGCGTAGCTTATCGCTATCATATCCTTTATCAGCGCCAGAATAATCAGAGACTTCACCACCGGTAAGTTCAGAGGGCGGCCTTGACCATCGGAACGGGCGTGGATCTTGCTCGTAAAGCCTCCGCGGCTTCGACCAAAGCCTTCCTTATACGTCCCCCTTTTGCGCCAGCCGCTTGGCTGTGGGCACGAATAATCGTACTATCTATCATATGTTGCCAGTCATCTGTCAGGCCAAGGTCAACCAGGGTTTCAAGAAGAGCGTCCCAGACACCCTGTTCCGCCCACCTACGAAACCGAACATAGACCGAATTCCATTTCCCATAACGTTCATGCATGTCTCGCCACGGGCAGCCTGTTCGAAGCACATAAAGCATACCATTGAGAAATAACCGATTACTTTTGGCGGGACGCGCGCAGCGGCCTCGTTCGCTTGGAAGAAGACCCTCTATTATCTCCCACTCCGCGTCCGTAAGATCTCCTCGCATCCTATCTACCCTAAAAAACTTGTTCTCAAGTTATCTCTAAAAATCTTAAATTACACCCTTTGTCAACAGAACCTAAGGCTCTGAGCGATATCAGTATAATCAAAATATATTCTTTATAACTAATTGGGATGGTTCCAAAAATCCTGTTTTTATTTTCTGCGACCTCTCATCATTTAAGTTTTTAGCAGAATTACAAGAATTTTTACTTTTTGAATACAAAAGTAGGCTTATTTTGGCATAGTTTTCAGTATAACAGCTTCCCAGATAACCATGATACCACCTAGGCTTTGGGATAATTGCAAAGCCTGTTTCCTTCTGCGAATGGCATTGAAAAAGGCACTTTGCAGGTATCGATTTCAGTGTCCAGACCTCAAAAAACCCGTCTTTGATGCGCCCAGGAATTCTCCAACGCTTCGTTATAGATGCAACCCTTTTTGTACCAATTTCTGGTCTCCTCGATCTGGGTAATAAAAACCCATCTGCCGAGCAAAAAAGGGGTTGGTCGCAAACGTCATATCTGCTGGGACGGATGCTGTAGACAACCGTGATGGATCCGAAGTCCATGGCCCTATGATTAGGATAGAATTATTAGACATCGATCAAGACCAACGGCAGATTGGAGATGGATAACAGTAGAAACCATGTCGAAACGTTATTAGATAATAAGCCAATTTAAGCACATTTCGATAATGCGAATTGTTAGAAATTTGATAGATTCCCGAAAACCCCAATTCCTTTTTCGCCAAGCCTGTGAGCGAAGCGAGCAGCGCCAAGAGATTAACGGGCGGTATGTTTTGAGAAGGATAGCTATCGGTATCAGGGTTTCATCTGTCTTGTTTGAATAAGGAGGCGGGCGGTTTCATCGGGTGACAGAGGCATCCATCCATTGTTTTTTCGTTTATCTCTGTGATTTAGGCACGCGTTGATTTGATCGAGACGATAACCGCAAGTTTTAAGAGTTAAGAAGAAAGGATCTTTATCAGGTTTTCGATCACAAATAGCGTCTGCACTGCCTGCTGCCGCAGGAGCAGTGCAGTCCTTATTTTCTTCTTTGGTTTTTAGTTTTGTATCGTCGGTATTATATAAATGACTATAACAGGATAGAGTATAAGAATTGAACTCGCGTTGATTGTCCGAAATTTGGGGCTTTTTTGAGGTATCCTCCTTAGGTGTTTTGGAAGATGTTTTAACCTCTTCCTGATCGGCCTGTACTGCCTTCTTAGCCTGCTCTTCTTGTTCCCGTTGTTCCGCCCGCTCGATAGATTTAGCAAGCTGTATGAGCGAATCCGTTAGCTCTGTTGGCTCTTTATCGCCCGATATCGCTTTGACGAAATCTTCGGGCGGCAAGCTTTCAACGATAGCCTTGGTTTCGGCTTTGTCAGCTTCTTGGGCGTGGTCGATATCGTCAGGAACAGGCGCATTCCTCCGGCGCATCACACGCTCAAAAACCTGTCTGGCCAACTCTGGCCAAGCCTTGGGAGATAAGAAGCCGTAGGCGTTACTGGTCTGTTTGCGGCGGGGGCCTTTGCCGTCCGCCTTGATCTTGATTGACCGACGTATCCAACGGATGAAGCCTAAATCCTGTAATTGCCGCAGTAATTTGACGACCGTCGCACGGGCATAGCCGACACGATCGCATATTGTGTCGAGGGTCGGCTCCAGACGGCCAGTCTTAAAGTCGACCATCCGAAACAGCATCTTTAGAAGACGAACGGCCTTATCGCTTAAGCCCTTGGTTTTGATCGAATATTGATCGACCGCTTCCAGATAGGCACCGATCTCTTGCGGATTGACCGGCTTCCAGACCGACTTCTCACGTTCGCCCACCTCATAAGAATCCCGATGCACAGGATCAGGAGTCCGACGGCGGATTTTATAGCGGGTGGATCGTTCGAGAGGGTCTCTACGTCTGGCAATAGCTGTTTTACGGGCAATATCGGCAGCGGTTTCAGGATCAACGCCGTTTGAAACCATCTGGTCAAAATATTCGATTTCGTCGAAATCTGATGCGGAGGCTGTAACCTCACTATTGGTATTTGAGGCCGGAATTTCGGGATGAGCGCCATTGGCCAAGGAAGATGATTGGCGGTCATATGTCGCACCGATAGGCTCCCTTTTTTTGGCGTTTTTAAATTCCTCAGCAGCAAGATCAGCCATGTCTTTTGCATGGTCGTAGGACATTCCCGTCTGCATCAGCATTGAACGATAAGTGCCACGCTTGAAACGGCCTAACCTGTCCACAAAAGGGCTACCGTCAAAAGACATAGAGGAGGGCGATGAAGGTAATGGAGCGGTAGAAGAATCTGGTAAGATGGTGGCACGTAATGGAGAAGCCAAGGATGGCGAAGACGAAACGGAGATTGCTAAGGATAAGTCAGCAGCTTCCAAAGGCGATACAAGGTTAGGCGACATAGAAGACAACTCAGCGGATAATGGGGCAGGCGCGAGATCAGGCTTTGGAGAAAGAACAGAGGTGTCCGACAGGTTCACAGAAGAGGACAGATCGGCATTAAGTGAAGAAGACATAGGAGATGACGCCACGAAATGAGACGATGAGGAAGAAGAGGCGGTCATTGTGCGGGCTCCGGTCTTGGACGCAAAAAAGCCACAGCGAAGATTCTCCGCTGTGGCAGGCCTGAATTTGAAATAGATAAAAGGGAAGAGGCTGCGCCGGTTCTGATCACGGGACAAGCTTCCGGCTCATCGCCCGATCATTCACGATCTGGTTAATCAGAATACGAATAAAATTTTCAGGATGACCTTTCCGCGAACGGCTGACCGCAAGCTTGGCCTTCTTGATGTCGTATTTCTGGCCTTTCAGATCACGAATCTGGCCATCCAAACGCGCCTTTTCTTCTTCAAGACGGATAATGGATTGGAGCTTTTCACTCAGCTCTTCAGTCGCATGAATAGAACTCATAAGACAGTCTCTCCGATGAGAAGATAAGGGATTGCCGAATAGGCATCGGCCAGAAACCCAAGGTTAGAACTGACGGGAACAGAACAGGTCTTTTCCAAATAGGAAAGGCTGAAAAAACAATAGGTCATAAGGACGAGCCAAAATTTTCAATGAAGCCCGCCAAGCCATCATTGGCCGTAGTTGCTGAACGCTTAATCACCTCAATAAGACTTAATATTTCAGTATTAAATCTTATAAATTCATCTTTTGAGACATTTTCCAGTAAAGCATAAGAGCGGGTTTCTTCCGCTCGGCGAATACCTTCCAAGCGATCCATCAACAGGCGAAGACCGCATTCCATCTGCCCCATATAAAGATACAGGGCATTGCTGATCTTCTGCTTGAACACGCTGATTTCGTCATCGACCAAGGAGGTCTTATTTTCGGCTGCTTTAATTGTCATTGATGTTACTCTTCACCCGAAGGGAAACTGGCCGCCCCAATGAAAGATAAGCTGTGGCTGTCTTGTTAGTGCTAGATTTTAAAAAGATTTTTAGAGATTGACGGCCTATCAATTGAAAACAAGGCGCATAATTATTGCCTTTTAAATCAAATAGCTCACTGAGTAATTTTTCAGCTAACGGTTTATAATCATTGGCTAATCTACATTTATTACAATGCAATTTTAAAAAAAAACTTATCATCACAAGTCAACATACAAATCATGTGTAGTGACTATTCGAATAAATCTAGTATTATCTTTGCCAATTGCCATTGCTGCGATTCTCTAGAGTCAAAAAGTGTAAATCGATCCCTAAAAAGCACATTACGTGTAATCTTACAAGTGAATTTTATATATAAAATTCATCAGTAAGTGCTTAGCGTATAAAAATTTTGTAGATTACTAGAATTATGACGCAGACCAGTATCTCAAAAATAGACGAAATACGCACATGGATAAGAAATGAGCGTAAACGTATAAACTGGACGGCAGCAAAGTTAGCTGACGAAGCAAAACAGGTGGCTGCACGTCATGGCGTTAAACTAAATTTACAACAGCAATCTATTTCCTTGTTTGAAAATGGAAAAATAAAGTCGATACCTCTGTGGCTGAATTATGTAAAAGCAGCTTTGTTGGAGCAGGCTAAACTAGCAGATTTTGTAGTATCTAAACCTTCTTTCACAAAAAAAGAAGAAAAAGAACCAAAATTTTCGACTGATACAATATCAGAAGATGATAATAAAAAAATTATCTATAAAGAAATTCTTCCAAGCGAAGATAAACTCAAAAACTTGTTTTTGAGTTTATTAGTTCCTTTGGATGTAGACTTTAGTGACTCATGGTCACTTAAACAAAATATTGCATCTTCACTGGCAAAAAAATTCCCAGTCGCGTTATCTCACCCTTTGCTTTACAACGAATAGGCCAGATGGATAACTTAACGGATTTAGATAAGCTCCGCGAGTTTGTTCGAGCGTCTCGGATAAAAAGGGGATGGAGTGCGCAAAAACTAGCCGATATGGTTTCTAAGGAAGCTGAAAAGCGAGGTGCTATTTTCACCACTACACAACAATCGATTTCTCGCTTTGAAAATGGGATAGTAAAACGAGAACCCTCTTGGTTACAATTTGCCTTGTTCGCATTCGACGCAAATGCTGTTCCGGCACCGGCACCTCCGCCCGATTTCTTTTAATTAAGAACCAAAAGCCCTTTTCTTTCTAACCGCTGCAATTCCTGTGAAATTGGCATTCAACCTTCTGTTAATAACGGGCTGTGTCTTTACATTATCTCTCCCAGCTAATCGGATATCATATAAATAGCATCCGGCTACATAATACGTAAATACAAATATAGCTATTAACTTAAATACGTATTTAGCTATATACGCTAAGACGTATTTCTATTTATAAAAAACCTTTTTTTTAGGCGTTATGGATAATTACCTAATTGAAAATAGATGACTATTTCGGCCTAATAGCTTCCTCAATAAAGAAGAGATAAGACGCTCTACGCCATTACAGGCGTAGAGATTTTAGTTAAGCGATCAAGGGCAATCCCCAAAGATCGGTCATTAAAAATTCGATCTTTACGCAACGCCGCATCTGCACTACCTCGCCAAGAACGCAATCCCTTACGTAAAGCTGGCACATCAGGTTCTATATTTTCGCGAGTTAGCATCCAGTCAACTGTAGCCAGCAGTTCCATCCCAAAGGGGGACTCAAAACCATCAATAAGCATGGCGGCAGATTCTAATGCTTGCCTATAAGGCTTGGCCTCACTTTTCAAATAAGCCTGTAAATCGTCTTTGCGCTTATCAACAAATAAAATGACATCCAGCGGGTCGCTATCGCTGATACGTTTATCAGAATGAAGATAGCTCCCATCTAAACTATTCAACAAGTGGTTTAGCTGATGAGTATAAGGACCATATTTATGTGGCTGAAAATCTAAATTCAATGGATTATTATCTGGAGAATACTGTTCAATAGCTCTCTGAAGAAACCAAGCCAGCTTTTGAATTTCAAGCAAACTGCATTCTATACCCATTACCCAGTATCGACGGACTAATTCAGCTATTAAGGCGCGCGCAGGCGTTAGTTTTTCTACGCCTGTCCTCTTAGCCACGTTTTGGTATTGGGTAGTCGGCTCAAACACAAAAATATCAATATCGAGATCACTTAAGGCCAACTCGATCTGTCCACGAACATCTTTCCATGAAAGCCCGCCATTGCCAGCACCCAAAGGAGGAATAGCAATAGATTTTATATTCTTTTCGAGCAGGACACGCCGTAGATCCTGTAAGCCTTTTATAATCCATTCTATTCGTGACGGATTACGCCAATGCTGTTTAGTCGGAAAGTTCACAATCCAACGTATTTCCCCTAGTTCATAGACTGGAGTAACGAACATCTTACCGATTTGAACTTCCTTAGCCTTACACGCGGCAGAATACAGGCGAAAGTTCTTGCGGAAGCGCTCTTTAAACATGAGCGCAATACCCTTACCCATCACTCCGACGGTGTTAACGGTATTAACAAGAGCCTCGACTTTAGCTTCTAGTAGGTTGCCTTGCGTGAATATAATCATCAGAAATACCATTCTGGTCGGGCATAAACCCGAAGATTGAGATTACGAGCACAAATCTCTTGATCAATGCGTTGTTTCAACAATTCTGTATAACATATAATGCCACGTAATCCGTTGATCGGCAGATTGCCGTAATGGACAATTCTTCATATCAATGCTTTTTGTGGATTATATCTTTCTAATTAAAAACGTAATAATGTTAATAACTATTAACTTAAATACGTATTTAGCTATATACGTTTATACGGATTACAAAGTCTCTATTTTTAAGCATCTCGATTGTCGTCATGTGAATGGTAGTTAGAAGGTAACGCACCTGCATCGCCTCTCAATCTGACGCGAAACTGGCAGTTTTTTTATGTCTAAAATTTACCTAATAATGTCTAACAGAGCGGTAGCAATATTATTTCAATAATGTTTTTTCAAACCCTTTGCGTTCGATGCCATCCAAACTACGGGCTTTTTTTACCCCTCTATTTTTGCTCATTCGAATTGGCTCAAACATACCCTAAAGGCTCCGTATTTAGCGTTATAAAGCGGCATATAACTAAAGACAAGCTGGATACCCTCATCTCATTTCATCTCAATATAGCTCATTTCGTTTATTTCGAATATTGTGCAGGTTAAATGTATCAGCTATAAGATTGGGTAGGAGAAAATGATATGACGATACCCGCATTTGCACAGGATCTTGGTTGCCGTTTACCTTCTGATTTTGAACGGGCTTCGGCTAACCAACTCCGAAAAATTATAGCGACCTATGCCAATGGCGATGCAACCTTACGGATGGTTGATAATGAAAAGGCTGTAACTGAAGTCACACTTACACCCGCTCTATCCTCTCTTTTGACCGAATTATTGCGGCATATTGGTCGAGGCGATGCAGTCACACTGATGCCTGTCCAAAAAATGCTTACGACCCAGCAAGCTGCTGATATTTTGAATGTCTCGCGCCCCTATCTTGTTAAGTTATTGGAACGTAGAGATATCGAATTTACCTTGGTTGGACGCCATCGTCGCATCAAGGCT
The DNA here is from genome assembly GCF_006715975.1 of Zymomonas mobilis. GTDB lineage: Bacteria > Pseudomonadota > Alphaproteobacteria > Sphingomonadales > Sphingomonadaceae > Zymomonas > Zymomonas mobilis_B. The sequence continues at coordinate 21,644 of NZ_VFOF01000002.1, forward strand.
GAAGACCTTTTTGCTTATAAACGCCGCAGTGAAGAAAAAAGACAAAATGCTTTGTCCGAGTTGGCCGAACTAGATGCCGAGTTAATATAACGATGTCTATACATCGGTTTACCGTCTTTATAGACGCCTGTTCACTGGCGAGCCCGTTAAAAAGAAATCTCATTCTTTCTTTGGCTGAAGCCAATTTGTTTCGACTACGATGGTCTGCTCCGGTTCTAGATGAAACTCAAAGGGCTATTGAACGAATTTTGAAGCAGAATGGAAAGTCAGATAGTGAAGCCAATACTCGGTCAATAAAAGCTAGAAACTGTATGGAGTCTGCTTTTGAGGATGCCATGATAGAGGATTTTGAAGGATTTTTGCCTGCATGTAATGGTATACCTGACCTTGGGGATCATCATGTTTTGGCAGCAGCTCTCAAGGCTAGATCATCAGCGATTGTTACTGAAAATTTAAAAGACTTCCCTGATAATATTCTTGAGCCGCTTAATTTAGTTGCAAGGTCTACAGATGATTTTTAGTTGATATCATTTCATTGGATATTGGCAGGGCAGTTGCTGCTATCAAAAAAATGCGAGGCCGTTTTAAGAAACCTGAAATTACTCCAGAAGCACTTCTATTAAGGATGGATGCAATCGGTTTGACCAAAACTGTTGATATATTGCAGCCTTATATATCATCTCTTTGATTTGCAGCGATACCAATGCTGGCATCATTAGCCGTAACAACTCCTTAAATTGAAGAATGGCTCCGTGTGCGTATAGTTAAAGGCTAACTACAAACGCTGGCTCGCTTACCTAGCCTAAGCAGAGGCGGATAGCAGAAAGTTAATTAGATAAAATTTACGTAAATACATATATAGCTACATACGTATTTACGTAAATTTTTTAGGGCTAAGCTAGATCTAAAAACGGCCTATTTCCTAAGAGATTCAACTTTTTATGGCTAAATTAGCTCCTAGTTCGCGGGCAATCTCGATGAATAAAATTACACGCATATCAATAATAAATTATTGAATAACTATAAAGGATAGCTACAATTATATGTGAGTATCGGGATAATATGCTTTATTATGATTATCCCGATACCTATCTTGACATTTCTTAGTGCGAAACGATCCGAGCGTCTTTATTTTTACCCGGAAGTTTTACGACATAAGGCGTATGATAAGCATTGCCAGCAGCTTCGTAATCGGTCGAAACGATTTGAGCGCCACTATCAAATGCAGCCTTCGCCCTTGTTAGATCATTCTTTTTAGCTTCGTAGGTATCAATATCGGCTCTAGTTCGTACAATATATCCTTTTTTGACATCATTCCGAATAATATCTCCTCGGCTTAAGGCGTTATCTTCAAGAACAAAAGCAGCATAAGGTTTTCCGGGTTCTGAATCCATAAATGCCATTCGCCCCTTAAGTCCGAGATGACCGTTCAGGTAGGCAGATGCGCCGTCACGGCCTGTCGCTGTTGTTAAGAAAAAGATGAATTTCCCACGTGCTTGACCAAGTGTTGGCCAATTTCCAGCAAGAACTGCATCTTCCAGATTAGGATAGCTGCCTCTCACATCATCGGGGGTAATAACTTTGTTTCGACCTAATACATCAACAATAGTTTGATCGATTTCGTTATAAGTTTCATCGGTGAAGGGTGGTATTTTTGAAAAATTTGGGGTTTTATCTGGGTTACCAGAAAGCTTTAAATTTAAGGGCTGAACCTTGGCTTCGATCATAACAAAAATCGGTATATGACGAGGATGAGACTCTGACCAATTTTTCATCTGCGTAAGACAGATGCGCAATGTTGGACAAGAACTGTGAATATCGACATCCGGTATATGTAGAATCTTTATTCCCGGTTGTTTTAATGCTGAGACGTCAAATGAAGGCAGGCGATTAACACCGCGCTCTTTAAGGATTTTATACAATATGGGATCAGCATAGGCGCCACCTTCTGGATCGGCATTTGCGTCTATTTCTAGGGAGCGAACTCCCATATCAAGCTGCTTTTTGATTGAAGGATGTGAATAGCTTAATGTTTCAGAAGGGCTTAAATGGTTTGGATGTGCTAATTCAAATTCTTCAAGCTTTTCCTTTGAAATTTTCTCTTTTGATGATGCGAAAAAATCATCGATTACTTTTCTAATATGGGGATCAACACCCAGATTATAACTATTATGTGTACCAATTACCTGTATTTTATTTATCGGAGTATTATCCGGTATCATATTAGCATTTGCTATATGGGGAGTAGATGCCAGAAATATTACTCCACATATCGGAATATATTTATTTAGTATTTTAAACATATTAAATATTTTCTCCAAATGCTTCTTTCAGCAAGAAATCAATTTGGCAAAAATATTAAGACTAGATTTGTTAATGTATTTTTACAAAATCCTATTTTTTTATAACAAAAATTATACTGTAATATAAAAAACATCCTAACGTAATAAATATATAACAATTTATAAATATAAAAGACCCTAAAAATAAATAAATATTTCTTATATAAATTTCTTTATTCTAAAAATTAGGGAAATTTAATCTGAATTTACGTCTTATTGTCAAAATCTTTCGATATTAATAGCGGGATTGATAGTGGGTCATGTATAGATTTGTTTCTCGTATTACGTTTTTGTGTGGCGTGAGCCTCTATTATTTGAGTCCAGCTTTTGCTGAACAGAATATTATTCAAAATAATGAGAAGGTTTCTCAGTCAAAAGACAATACCGAGAATAAAGCAGATTCCAAGCAATTGGATGCTATTACAGTCACCGCAGAAAGACGTAGTGAAAATAACCAGCGTGTACCTATTTCTGTCCTGCATCTTGATGGCAAAACTATTGCCAATGCAGGCTATAAAGATTTAACGGATCTCCAATATCTAGCTCCTGGTGTCCAATATGATCCGACGCAAGGGGCCGCTTTCCAAATTAGAGGGGTCGGGAGTGAATCTTTCGATTTTTCTAACGCTAAATCGGTTAGCGTCGTTGTTGATGATGTTGTTATGGATGCCCAGCGCGCCAATGGGTTAATCGGGCTAGTCGATATTAACAATGTTGATATTATGATGGGCCCTCAAGGTACCCTATTCGGTATGAACTCAACATCCGGTGTCATTTCTGTAACCACAGGGAAGCCAAAGCTTGGAAAGCTATCTGGTAATGGTAGCTTCAGTTACGGTGAGCATAACGAGCGCATTATTAACGGAACTATGAATATCCCGATAGGAAAGATTGCTGCCTTGCGTGTGTCAGCCTTTGATAACGCGCAAGATGGTTATGGCCATAACGTGACGTTACACAAGTTGGTCGGATCGACACATGAATACGGAACCAGAGCCAAACTTTATATAGAACCAGCTTACAACTTAGATATTACGCTGGCTGGTGATTATGCCCATCATTGGGATAGTAGCGTTCGCACGCCTGTTGCCGACCAACCTAGTGCAGTAACCGAAATGCTGCATGGCTGGGGGATATATCCTAATGCCAAAAATGCGGATACAGCAGATTCCTTTTTAGGAAAAATTGAAAGAGAAGAGTGGGGATCATCCCTTCACGTTCATACAAAGCTTGGCAATAATGATCTGACATTCATTAGTGCCTATAGAGGATCGCTCTATAACAATGCGACCCCAGTAGATTTTTTACCTTCTGATCAGTATGCTTTTATCCCGTATAACTACGGTCATCTAACAACAAAAAAAATTAGTGAAGAGATCCATTTTTCATCCCCTAAAGGACATTTTTTAGAATATTTGGTCGGAGGTTTCTATAATCGCCTTGAGGCCAAGCAGACCCAGTATGGATGGGGGACTTATGGTTCGCCTCTTGTTGATACGAATGGGAATTCGGTTTCAAGTCTTTATTGTACCAGTTGTGCCATCGGAAAGGATGGGAATACTTCCCTTTTTAAGTCTCGCAATGAATCCCTTGCGGCTTTTGGTCAGTTGAAATTCAATATCCTTAAATCATTTACCTTGGCTATTAGTGGCCGATATACTCATGACAGGAATTCTCAAAGTCTGAACTATGTTACAACTGACCCTGTTCAGATTATGGGATATACTCCGACTTTTATTCCGACGAGCGCTCCTCCAATTTACAGTTATGGAGTAAAAAGAGGGCAGAATTTTTCGGGCAGAATTTCTCCCGAGTATCATTTTAATGCCGATACTATTGCCTATTTTACTTTCTCGACGGGCTATAAGCCAGCCGGTATCGCCTTTGTCGGGAATAAGTATGACCCTTACCGCTCTGAAAAAGTTAAATCCTATGAGTTGGGCTTCAAATCAGAATGGTTGAATCACCGTTTACGTTTCAATTTTGATTTGTTTCGTGAAGACTTTACCGATTTTCAGGCTACGGTTCTTACCAATATTCCGGCGGGGGCTGGAGGCTGGTTACAAACAACGGCTATCGGTAATGCTGGTGGCTTAAGAAGCCAAGGCGTAGAGGGGAATATCGCGTTTAAACCGATTAGCAGCTTAACCTTATCTGGGGCTGCTACTTACACAGATGCCTATTTTACCGATTATCACTATAATAAGACAACTGATTACACGCATACTCGGCTAACCAATGCGCCCAGATTTTCCGGAAATGTTTTTGTCGATTATGATCATGATATAGCCCCTGATTTAGGCTTTCGCGCCCATGTCGACTATTCATATCGTAGCACTTACTGGACTGTGGTCGGGCAACCAGCTTATTCACGCGTTCCAGCACATAGCCTTGTGAACCTTAGATTCAGCGTAATGCCTTTGAACAAAAAAATCCAAGTCGGCGTTTATGTTCGAAACCTCTTTGACAAATATTTCTCGACAGGGTGGCAGCAATATGGAGCCATGGGTCTTGTCCACTATACGACCCCCGATGCAAGGCGCACAGTGGGTGGATTCGTCAATTTCTCTTTCTAATTCTTTGTTTGGCAGGTTTTATAGGAGGGCTTTAAACAAGCCTTTCCTATATTGTTTGGTAGCAGCCATAGCACTGTGTGACATAGAAAAGTAAATACGTATTTAGCTATATACGCCAATACGTTTATTTTCTAGTTGCAAGTGGCGCCAAACCATGTTGGGCGAGGATAGCAGAAAAGCCTGCCTCAGCCATGGCTTGAATTGTTGTTCCTTCTGCATCCGCAAGCTGGCGCAATCGTTGCCAATCGGTGCGGCGCACTTTCACTGTTAAAGCAACGGTATCACCCGAGCCTCTTTTCTTGCGGGGTGAAAAGGCTGTTTGATTTTCGATGGTAGAAGTTGGCTCTTCTGTCAACGGAGGAGTAACTGTTTTAGGGCGGGAAAAAGCAGCTAGTCCGGTTGGTTTCTTCGCCATAACAACAAATCCTTATTTAAGTATATACGTATATAGCTATACGTTCTAACGTATTATTAATCCAAGTCCATAAATGATGGATTTCTTCAGCAGCTTTGCCATTGCTTTCAAATTCTGTGACAGCGCGTCCAGTGGTGACTGCACGAGCAAAAGCGCGACGATCAACGATCTCGGATGGAAAGATAGGCAGATTATAACTTTCTAAAGCAAGGCGTGTCTCTTCGATCTCGGGAGCTCGGAAAGGACAGGCTGACAGAATGAAAGCGCCTCTCGATTTTGATGCCCTAATGATATCTACGATTGCCGGTACAGCCGCTAAGTCAAAAGCGCTTGGTCTAATGGGGACTAGCACAAGGTCACTTCGACGAGCAATCTGACTAGCCGTAGGAGCCGCATGAGGCGGTGCGTCAATGATCGCCAAGTCGATACCTTCTGCCTCGGCTGCCGAAAGTGCAGAATCCAGATCGCTGGCTTGAGCCGTGGCCACGATAGGTGTCGGCTTTTCCCGGGACATTCCCCAAGTTGTTGCGCTCTCTTGAGGATCGGCATCAATGATGCAGACTTTCTTGCCAGCAGCCTCTGCTGCCACAGCCGTGTGAACCGAAAGAGTTGTCTTACCGCTACCGC
>NZ_VFOF01000003.1 GCF_006715975.1 Zymomonas mobilis
CAGCCGCGCTAGGCAGCAAGGTGAATGCAACGATTAAGGATAAATTCTACGGATCTGCCTCAGCCCAGCCCCGAAAGGTGTTTCCCGTTTTAGACAAGGGTTCTGCAAATCATCTTTCTAAAATTGGTAAAGAGAAACCTGGATTCCGCATTGTACTAGAAAAGACAGTTGCCTCTATCATGGAGAAAATGCGGCCAGATGCGGATCCATTCCCGACATCATTAGCAGCTCAAGATCAAGCGCTTTTTGGTCTTGGTTACTACCACCAGCGTAGTGAATTTTTCAAAAAGGCGAACAATACCGCCATCTCAGAAGAGTAAGAAATATGACTGTAATAACTAATCGTTATGATTTTGCCCTTGTTTTTGATGTAGTGAACGGCAATCCGAATGGTGACCCTGATGCGGGTAATTTGCCGCGCGTTGATCCTGAAACTAACCGCGGGCTGGTTACTGATGTAAGCTTGAAACGCAAAATACGAAACTATGTCGATCTTGCTCGTCATGCAGAGGAAGGCTTTCATATTTACGTTGAGGAAGGCGCCATCCTCAATAATAAAAATAGGGAAGCCTATACAGCCATTCGGGGCGATGATCTGAAAAGTGGTAAAGGTGGAAAGTTAAATCCTGAAAATGATGGTGAAGCAAAAAAATTAACCGACTTCATGTGCCGCAATTTTTTTGATGTGCGGTGTTTCGGTGCCGTTATGGCTACGGGTGTAAATTGCGGTCAGGTGAAGGGACCAGTGCAAATGAGTTTTGCACGTTCAGTGGAACCCATTTTGCCTCTGGAAATCACAATTACCCGTATGGCTGCAACAAATGAAGCTGAGAAGAAAAAGGGAGCCGAAGGCGACGATTCAAATAGTCGGTCTGATAATCGGACTATGGGACGGAAGTATATAGTGCCTTATGGTCTGTATGTTGCGCATGGTTTTATTTCTGCTAAATTTGCTGAACGCACTGGCTTTTCAGAACAAGACCTCCAGCTTTTATTTGACGCACTCAAAAATATGTTTGAACATGATCGCTCAGCCGCCCGGGGTGAAATGGCGACGCGAAAGCTAATTGTTTTTAAACATGAAAACGCGCTTGGTAATGCCCCAGCTCATATTTTATTCGATCGAATAAAAATTGGGCGCAATATAGATAATCAAATCCATCCAATTGACAGCCGTTTGGATAATTTGCTACCTGCGCGCGCCTTTTCCGACTATATTGTGGATATCGATCGCGAGAATTTTCCTGCAGGGGTCGAAATCCTCGAACTTATTTGATCAATGGTTAATGATACTTCCAAAATATCTGAAACTGACGGAGAGCCTATTCCGCTCTCCGCCTTGCAGCACGCTGTGTATTGTCTCCGTCAGGCCGCTTTAATTCATCTTGAGCGTGTCTGGGCAGACAACCGCTTTACTGCAGAAGGTCATGTTCTTCATGCTGTCGCCGACAAAATAGGGCACAGGAAGGTTCGTGGTATCCGTCGGGTTATGGCGTTGCCAATTATATCAAAAAAGCTGAATATTTTGGGTGTGGCCGATATAGTAGAGTTTTTGCCGGACACTACCGGAGAGACAGCTTTTCCTCTTGAATACAAACGCGGTAAACCTAAGCTACATAGGGCCGATGAGGTTCAGCTTTGTGCTCAGGCCCTTTGTCTTGAGGAGATGACAGGTCGTCTTGTGCCAGAAGGTGCGTTATTTTACGCACAGACAAAACGCCGTGTCATTGTGCCTTTTGATGATGATCTGCGTAATCTAACAGAAGCAACCATTATTGCGTTGCGTAACATTTTGTTATCTGGAAAAACGCCTCCACCCACAATTCGACAAGAACGATGTAAAGCGTGCTCTCTTGTTGAAATATGTCATCCGAAGATTGTGGCACGGCCAGTACGCATCTGGCGTGCTCATATGGTTGACTGCATGACATCCTCTGGTGATGACATATGAAAAAACTGCTTAATACCATGTATGTAACGACCGAAGGCGCAAATCTTCGGAAAGATGGTGAAAATATTGTAGCAGAAATAGATGGAACAGAACGTAGTCGCGTTCCGTTGCACATGGTTTCTTCTGTTGTCGTATTTGGTGCTATTTTCGTGACTCCGCCTTTAATGGCTGCGCTGGCTTCTGCTGGTATTACACTGACTTTTCTAGATCGAAATGGTCGGTTTCAAGCGCGATTGGAAGGGCCTATTTCCGGAAATGTCCTTCTTCGACGCGCACAATACCGTGTATCTGATCAGTCTAAAGAGATCGTGAGATCTTTTCTTATCGGTAAAATATTTAACCAACGCGCTGTATTACGACGCGCATTGAGAGATTATGGATCTGATTACAGCCCTCAAGAGCGTGACAGGTTAGAAACTGTTACTGATCGCCTTGGCTATATAATACGTCGAGTTGAGTATTCTGATAGCACAATCGACTTATTAAGAGGTTCGGAAGGTGAAGCTGCTGCGCTTTACTTCTCTGTTTTCGATTATCTTATCCGATCTCCAGACACGACCATGCGGTGGACAGGGCGGTCGCGTCGACCACCTCGGGATCGAGTCAATGCAATTTTATCTTTTCTTTATACTCTCTTGACACATGATTGCCGTTCAGCTCTTGAAAGTATAGGTCTTGATCCAGCGGTCGGATTCTTGCATCGGGATCGTCCCGGTCGTCCCAGTCTTGCGCTTGATCTCATGGAGGAATTACGACCGGTTTTAGCAGATCGTTTAGCTTTATCTTTAATTAATAGACGGCAATTACGCTCTAAAGACTTTATATTGCAAGACGGCGGAGCTGTGCTAATGACGGATGATTGTCGCCGTACAGTTTTAATAGCTTGGCAAGAGCGAAAACGGGCGGAAAAACAACACGTTTTCTTGGATGAAAAGGTTCCTTTTGGATTGGTTCCTTATATACAAGCACAAATGCTGGCACGGCATATTCGTGGTGATATTGATGCCTATCCGCCTTGGTTCTGGAAATAGGAAATTATTGTGTTGGTTCTGGTAACTTACGATGTCAGCACGACGGAAGGGAACGGGGCAAAACGTCTTCGTGCAGTCGCAAAAGCTTGTCGTGATTTCGGACAGCGTGTACAGTTTTCTGTATTTGAAATTGAGGTAGACCCTGCTCAATGGGTAAAACTTAAGGCGCGACTAGAAGATATTATCTTACCAACAGTGGATAGTCTCCGCTACTATTATTTAGGGGCTCACTGGCAAAAACGGATAGAACATGTTGGGGCAAAGTCTGCGACGGATTTAAATGCCCCGCTCATCATCTAGTCTATCTTCTATTCCTGATACAATTTTTCTTTGGTGCGAACCACAAGCGTGCTGCACGACTCGCGGAGGTTCGCATCCAGCTTTGTTATTGAAATTACGCAACAATTTTGTACCCAAAAGAATACTGTTACCTTAAAGGATTTTATTATCTCCCTCTTCGCATATTTACCCTTTTAATTTTAATCTTTTCTGTGCTTTACAATAGGGGCGGTCGCCTCCTTCGCGGAGGCGTGGATTGAAACTAATGATATGAACTTATTACATCCGCCAATTGGGTCGCCTCCTTCGCGGAGGCGTGGATTGAAACAATCTTGTGGATGCTGTAACGAAAAGGTGTAATGTCGCCTCCTTCGCGGAGGCGTGGATTGAAACTGCTTTATTCATCATCGTTACCTAACCAAACTTTGTCGCCTCCTTCGCGGAGGCGTGGATTGAAACGGAATGTTATCAATAAAACCAGAAATAAATTCCCGTCGCCTCCTTCGCGGAGGCGTGGATTGAAACTGTCCGTTAAAGCAAACCTCATCCATGTCATCTTGTCGCCTCCTTCGCGGAGGCGTGGATTGAAACTGCTAAAATATCTAACGCCGCCGCCTTGGGGCGAGGTCGCCTCCTTCGCGGAGGCGTGGATTGAAACCGCGCTCTGATTGTGCTGATCTTGTCGGCCAGTCGTCGCCTCCTTCGCGGAGGCGTGGATTGAAACTTGCCCATCAACAAAACATATCCGGAAGCCCTAAGTCGCCTCCTTCGCGGAGGCGTGGATTGAAACAAAGTAAGGCTGATGAGGCGCGGCCTGACCTTGGGTCGCCTCCTTCGCGGAGGCGTGGATTGAAACCTTGCTGGCTGGAATAATCGCACGGAAGGATTGTCGCCTCCTTCGCGGAGGCGTGGATTGAAACAGGTCAAGGTCGGCATGACCGTCGGCGTGCTGAGTCGCCTCCTTCGCGGAGGCGTGGATTGAAACATCTAAAGAGCCGCCCTTTTGGATTTGAGGATTAGTCGCCTCCTTCGCGGAGGCGTGGATTGAAACCGGCAAAAAGATCATCTGATACAAAGCCATATAATGTCGCCTCCTTTGCGGAGGCGTGGATTGAAACCTGCACACCGTTTAGAAAGTTTACGGGGTTACAAGTCGTCTCCTTCTTGCGCCAGCTGCTTGACTGTGTGTTCGAATAATCATGCTATCTATCATATGTTGCCAGTCATCCGTCAGGCCAAGGTCAACGAGGGTTTCAAGAAAAGCATCCTAGATCCCCTGTTCCGCCCACCTACGAAACCGAACATAGACAGAATTCGTTTCGCCACGGGCAGCCTGTTCGAATTACATAAAGCATACCATTGAGAAACAACCGATTACTTTTTGCGGGACGCGCGCAGCGGCCTCGTTCGCTTGGAAGAAGGCCCTCTATTATCTTCCACTCCGCGTCCGTCAGATCTCCTCGCATCTAGGATATCCTACGAAAATTTGATCTCAATTTATCTCTGAAAATGTTAAATTATACCCTCTGTCAACAGAACCTAGGGATAATAATTCTGGAGCTTTTATCGTTGCAGCTTATCCCATGGTGCTATCGTTTGCATGGTTTTTTACAGTCGGTTATTAGGCTGTGGTTGTATATCAAGATGTGTTAAGAAATCTGTATACGCTTTTGGATACAATTTGATGTTGCTTAAATATAGTTTTTTATAATGCCAATGTTATTACACTTTTTGGTATTTTTACGAACCTTATATAATATTCTTTTAATGTATTTTGAATATTCAAAATGCTATAAAATAGCCTTGATTGAATGATATTTTGAACATATAAAATATGTGTTTTGAATATTCATTATAGGTTGTTTTGTGATTATTTCTATTGCAAATACGAAAGGCGGTGTTGGTAAGACAACACTTGCCGTGCAGATAGCTATAGCTAGAGCATTAGCTGGTCGAGATGTCTGGCTTATCGATGGCGATCGTCAAGGTACGGCTGCGGCTGCCATAGCGGCTCGTGCAGAAGCGCAAAAGCTTCCGGGTATCGCCTGTGCGCAATATGCTGATGGAGCACAACTTAGGGCACAGGTTCAGCAACAGGCGCACAAATGGGAAGACATTATTATCGATGTCGGAGGCAGGGATTCAACAGCCTTGAGAGCTTCGCTAATCTTGGCAGATACGCTTCTTGTTCCCTTTGCTCCTCGTTCTTATGATGTCTGGGCTCTAGATGATATGGCAGGCTTGGTTGATGAAGCACGCAGCATCCGTGATGGGTTGCGTTCATTAGCTGTCATGAACCAAGCTGACCCTGGCGCTAACTCAAGTGATAATGCTGACGCTGAAGCCGCTTTGGCTGATCTTCCACAATTTACCTATCTGCCAACACCTATTCGTCGTCGGAAAGCTTTTAGCAATGCTGGAGGCGCAGGCTTATCTGTTGTTGAAAGTTTACCGCGAGATCAAAAAGCTATCGCTGAACTGAGTATATTGGTTAATAGTATTTTTAATGGTGAATGAATATTCAAATAATATTGGAATAATGTCAAATGGCTATTCATAAAAAAATAAAATTTGATCAATCTCAAGAGGATGCCACAGCCGCTTTTTTGACGGCTGCACCGGATGCGAAACTGGAGGGTAATAAGTCGAAGACTTATGAAAAAGGGATTGCTAAAGGTCACAAAAGGCAGGTGAGCATCACTATTGCTCCAGAACTTTTGCGGAAAGTTGATGAACGCGCTGAAGCTATGGGAATGGGACGATCAGCGCTTATAAGTATGGCATTGTATGGTATATTGAAAGAATGACATAATAATATTATTTGAATATTCATTAAGTGTAATTTGAATATGAAATACGTCGTTTTTTTGTATTCTAAGATGCCGCTCTAACAACTTAAAATACGCCATTAGAAACTAGAAAAGTTAGGCTATCCTACTACGGGTTAACCCATCTGGGCAGATTGGGCGCTGATATGCTTGACGCGCCCATCTTACAGCTAACAAGAAGTCGCAATCTTTTTGCCACTGTTATCAAGCAATAAAAACCGATGCGTTATTTGTATCGCTTGAGCCAGATGGCTCATACCCGCCCGAAGCGCCGTTCAATATTTGCGGGAAGTACTGTGTGACCGCCTCTTGGCCAGTTCGGGCTACCCGTCTGACTTTGCTGGCGATAGCAGGCGTTGTTTGTTCATTGGGGCTATTTCAACAGCAATGTTGTCGGGCTTAATAATTTCAATTCGTCCAGCCACATAACGTTACGACATTTTAAGCTTGCCCGTATCAGGCCACCAATATCGCATTGGGATGCAATCTTATAAAAAGTCTTAACCCCATTTAGGTGGCAGGAAAAATGATGTTAATCATTTGTATATTGCGTATATTTTGCGTATATATTATTTACAATAATACGTCATATGTAAAGTATTTTAGGTGAAATATGGCAGCAACAAACTTCAATCTTAGACTTGATAAAGCTTTGCGAGATCGAGCGTTTCCAGTGTTTGAGCGTTATGGCTTGAGCGCAGCGCAGGCATTTAAGCTATTTCTGAATCAGGTAGCTGAAACAAAGACAATTCCGCTGTCTTTCGACTACGCAAAAGACGAGCCAAACGCAATTACGCAAAAAGCTATGCTGGAAGCGTTACGCCGTACTGATTTTTCTGAAGCCCTTTCGCCTGCCGAAACCTTGAAGGTATTACAAGAGAACCTTGATGCGTAAGGTCGTTTTGGAAAGGCAGTTTAAAAAAGATGCAAAAAAGAACTTTTTAGAATTGGTTACTCCTGGATGGGCAGAGATTTTGAATTGCCTTTGTCAGGATCTAAAATTACCAGAAAAATATAAAGATCATGCGCTTTCAGGGAACTGGTTGGGTTTTAGGGACTGTCACGTTAAGCCTGATTTGGTACTGATCTATATGAAAAATGGGGATGAATATGTGCAACTGATACGATTGGGAAGTCATTCAGAACTATTCGGATAAACCATCGAAAATTTTGAAGCTCAACATTTGAGCCTGTTTGGTTTCACTGAAATGTTAATCCATTGGCCAAAATTTTTTTAGGGCTTAGGCTTCGAATATCTTTTGTCTCAGAAAACCACTCATAGCGCATTTATAAGCTGTCTGTGCATCCGTAAATGGGTGATCTCACTTTAAAGTTAAGATCGATGCTTCGATTTTTGGCGACTTTGATAACGTCATCAGCCAAGCAATCTTGCTCTCCAATTTTGCTAAAAACGGCCAATTTGCTTAAATGAGCTATATTGAGATGAAATGAGATGAGGGTATCCAGCTTGTCTTTAGCTATATGCCGCTTTATAAGGCTAAATATAGGACTTTCAGGATATGTTTGAGCCAATACGAGTGAGCAAAAATAGAGGGGCAAAAAAAGCCCGTAGTTTGGATGGCATCGAACGCAAGGGGTCTGAAAAAACATTATTGAAATAATGTTGCCGAACTTAATTAGACTCATTATTCCACATTAATGTTTTAATATTTCAATGACGATGTTGCATATATCAGCCCTAATACTGCCCAGATCCCGTTAAATATAATCAGATAAACTTCAGACAAAGACGGGGTTCTGTGTATGCTAGGTTCTGTTGACAAAGGATATAATTTAAGATTTTCAGCGATAAATTGAGGACAAGTTTTTGTAGGGTAGGCAGGATGCGAGGAGATCTGACGGACGCGGAGTGGAAGATAATAGAGGGTCTTCTTCCAAGCGAACGAGGCCGCAGCGCCCGTCCCGCAAAAAGTAATCGGTTGTTTCTCGACGGTATGCTTTATTTGTGTCCTCTGAACAGGTTATCCATAGAAAGATATCCATGAACGCTATAGGCAATGGAATTCGGTTTATGTTCGGTTTCGTAGGTGGGCGGAACAGGGTGTGTGGGACGCTCTTCTTGAAACCCTCGTTGACCTTGGACTGACGGATGACTGGCACCACATGATAGATAGCACGATCATTCGCGCTCACAGCCAAGCAGCTGGCGCAAAAGGGGGACGTATAAGGAAGGTTTTGGTCGAAGCCGCGGAGGCTTTACGAGCAAGATCCACGCCCGTTCTGATGGTCAAGGCCGCCCTCTAGCTTTCGAACTGACAGGGGGTGAGGTCTCTGATTATTCTGGCGCGGATAGCTTGATAGATATTCCTGTCACAACACCCTGCTGTTTTCTCGCTGATAAAGGATATGATAGCGATAAGTTACGCGAAAAACTGCTTTTTCGAGGCATCCTTCCTGTTATCCCGCCTCGCTCCAATCGAAAAGAGTCTATTTTTTACAATGTACAGCACTACAAAAATCGTAATCGTATTGAAAGGATGTTCAATAGGTTGAAGCAGTTCAGACGTATCGCCACAGGCTATGACAAAACCAGAAAATCTTTCCTCGCCTTCCTTCATATCGCCGCTGTAAAATTATGGTTACCTTCCTTTGTCAACAGAACCTAGAAAGCCGCACGCAAGGCTGAGGATAAAACTTCTTGTCAGTCTAAGATTTGCTATGAATATAACAGAAAATTATTTGTGATTCTGAGTTAAAATATCCAAGAAAAAGTTCCTCTTAGTCCGTTACTAAGATAGTGGTCACCATATTGGCCTATATAAGATATTCCACCCGTAATTCGCTTACCTGCTTTAACTTTAAAGCCAGCATTAACCAAAGCAGAATTTTCCGACAACGGTACGCCAGCGACAGAGAAGTCGTTACCGCCAGCTATAAAGCGTTGAGTAACGGTAGGATCGACATCGCCAAAAGCATGGCGATAAGCCACTGTTATATTAGGAATCCATGCCGTATCTCCTTTCTGGAGAGTTGCAGCCGCCCGCAAACCAAATGTGGTATAGGTAAGTCCTGTATCTATGGCTTTACCATGCAACGCCGCTTCGCCACCATGTTCATGGTAACTATCGGTATGAAGATTAACATAGGCTACATTAGCAAAAGGTTCCAATGAGGCATTGCCTACGTCAAAACGGTAGCCAAGATCACCAAAAACCTGTGCTGTATCACCGTTATAATGGCCGTTTAATTGATTGCTGAACTGGCCAATCGTGGCCGTGCGATTGGTAGATAATATATTCCATGTATAAGAGGCGCCCATTCGGAAACCAAGATTCCCCCAAGATGTGCCACCATAGGCACCTGCTGTCAGGTTGTTACTATGGCCTGTTGAACTGCGGTTTGGAATATTGAAGGACGAATATCCATAACCGAATAATCCACCGATATGCCATTTACTCCGTCCTATGGGCGTATCTGCGCCCAAAACAAATCCGCCCGTAGAGTGGTTCATAGTGGCGACGTTATCATTTCCACTATTTCTTCCCCACGAACCATAACTCTGCATCCATAACGCAGGAGCAGCCCCTTCGCATGCACCTTCAGCCTCACGTTTTTTCTTTATATCGCAAGTCTTTTTTGTATCTGCATCGGTACCGATACCACAATCGGATGCACGTAATCGTTCAACTGTAATGTCTCTGATATAAAAGCTGTCTTGAAATAAAGATGTGCGAGCAGATGCATGAATTTCACCGGATAAAGTGTTAAAAGCCTGACGAGCTTGGTCACCTGTCATCAAAGACCCGACGACATTTTTAATAACACTATTACTGGCCAAGCTATCTAGCCCGCCTGCCACTGCTATCTGGTTACTTGTTTTGCCTTCTTCAACAAATAGGTGATCCTGCTTGACCTCAAGATAGACATTATTGGCATCATACGTTGTACCCAAACCATAAAATGCCGAAAGAGCCGTATCACCTGTCAGTGTATAATTGCCAGAAACGCCGCCTTTTGTTGTCAAGACGCGATATTTCGTCTCAAGCGTATAATTCCCCGGACTTGCCTTGGAAACCGACAAGATAGCACCGTCTGATAGGGAGGCTTTCCCGTTAATAGACAAAACATCGGAGGTATTCGTGCCAGGAAGAACCTGAACAGCATAAGTTGCTCCTGCATCTTGCTGATAATTACCGGAAACATTCAATGTTCCGATAATGTTGCCTGCGGGTCTGATTATGGATCCTGCCTTTGCTGTTATACCACCGACAGTTCCTGTACCTGACAAGATGGTTCCAGGTTGGGATGTAACAGAAGATGAGGCCAAAGATCCATTGACGGCGAGTTCCCCTTGATTGAGAAATGTCGAACCAGACAAGCTATTATTGCTGTTAATGGTTAGGATCCCAGCCCCTGTTTTGGTTAATGTGCCAGTCCCATTTATGCTATTGTCAAAAGTGGCGTTGGATGGCTGAGCAATGATTAAAGCGCTATAGTTATTGATAGCCCCAGTTCCGAAACTATGTGCTGATCCGACTAGCCGCCCCGATGTAATGGTCGTGCCGCCACTATAGCTATTATGATCGCCTAATGTAGTCGTGCTGATACCGATCTGTTTAAACTGACCGCTGCTTGAAATCAGCATTGGCATTGTCACGGCATGGCTGTTATTCACAGAAAGAGTGCCATGATTGATAATATCTTGAGTATTATTGATCGTTCCTGATGTCTCACCATTACCTAATTGTAAGGTAGCATTTTCAGCGATCGTTGTTTGTCCAGTATAGCTATTGGCACCGACGAGGGTTTCTGTTCCGCCCAGAATATTGAGACTGCCTTGTCCGGTCATGCTGCCGCTATAGGTATCTTTAGCGTTATGAAGATTGAGGGCACCGTCAAGATTACCATTGGCACTTCCTGCGAGTGAACCAAGGTCAGAGGCAGCGGATGTAACTTCAAAGCTTCCGCCATTGGCAGCAAGGGTGCCGGCAACTGCATTGCCATCAAGGGTCAAGCTACCATCATTGTTGGTGACATCGCCCGCGACATTATTACCGTTACCAAGGGTCATCGTGCCACTATTGGTCGCAGAAGCAAGACTGCCTCCGACAGCAGAGAATGTGGCGTTAGATGCATTGGTAACAGTACCGGCTGTCGAATTGTTGAGAGAGGTTGTTCCTGCCGTATTGTTGATATCATGCAGGGCTGCATTTTGAGCGTTAAGAGTTCCGGTATTAGAAGTTATCCCTCCAACGGTTCCGCCATTAACATTGGTTGTTCCTGCGTTGACGAGATCCCCAGCGACAGCACCTGGCAGATTGAGGGTAGCATTTAGAGCGACAGTGGTTTGGCCAGTATAGGTGTTGGCACCGGCGAGGGTTTCGGTGCCGCCCAGAATATTGAGGCTGCCTTGTCCCGATATAGTACCGCTATAGGTATCTTTAGCATTATGAAGATTGAGGGCACCGTCAAGATTACCATTGGCACTTCCTGCGAGTGAACCGATGTCAGAGGCAGCGGATGTAACTTCAAAGCTTCCGCCATTGGCAGCAAGGGTGCCGGCGACTGCATTGCCATCAAGGGTCAAGCTACCATCATTGTTGGTGACATCGCCCGCGACATTATTACCGTTACCAAGGGTCATCGTGCCACTATTGGTCGCAGAAGCAAGACTGCCTCCGACAGCAGAGAATGTGGCGTTAGATGCATTGGTAACAGTACCGGCTGTCGAATTGTTGAGAGAGGTTGTTCCTGCCGTATTGTTGATGTCATGCAGGGTAGCATTTAGAGCGTTAAGAGTTCCGGTATTAGAAGTTATCCCTCCAACAGTTCCGCCATTAACATTGGTTGTTCCTGCATTGACGAGATCCCCAGCGACAGCACCTGGCAGATTGAGGGTAGCATTTTGAGCGACAGTGGTTTGGCCAGTATAGGTGTTGGTTCCTGAGAGGGTTTCGGTGCCGCCCAGAATATTGAGGCTGCCTTGTCCCGATATAGTACCGCTATAGGTATCTTTAGCATTATGAAGATTGAGGGCACCGTCAAGATTACCATTGGCGGTTCCCGCAAGTGAGCCAAGGTCAGAGGCAGCGGATGTAACCTCAAAGCTTCCGCCATTGGCAGCAAGGGTGCCGGCAACTGCATTGCCATCAAGGGTCAAGCTACCATCATTGTTGGTGACATCGCCCGCGACATTATTACCGTTACCAAGGGTCATCGTGCCACTATTGGTCGCAGAAGCAAGACTGCCTCCGACAGCAGAGAATGTGGCGTTAGATGCATTGGTAACAGTACCGGCTGTCGAATTGTTGAGAGAGGTTGTTCCTGCCGTATTGTTGATGTCATGCAGGGTAGCATTTAGAGCGTTAAGAGTTCCGGTATTAGAAGTTATCCCTCCAACAGTTCCGCCATTAACATTGGTTGTTCCTGCATTGACGAGATCCCCAGCGACAGCACCTGGCAGATTGAGGGTAGCATTTAGAGCGACAGTGGTTTGGCCGGTATAGGTGTTGGTTCCTGAGAGGGTTTCTGTTCCGCCCAGAATATTGAGACTGCCTTGTCCCGACATAGCACCGCTATAGGTATCTTTAGCATTATGAAGATTGAGGGCACCGTCAAGATTACCATTGGCGGTTCCCGCAAGTGAACCAAGGTCAGAGGCAGCGGATGTAACTTCAAAGCTTCCGCCATTGGCAGCAAGGGTGCCGGCAACTGCATTGCCATCAAGGGTCAAGCTACCATCATTGTTGGTGACATCGCCCGCGACATTATTACCGTTACCAAGGGTCATCGTGCCACTATTGGTCGCAGAAGCAAGACTGCCTCCGACAGCAGAGAATGTGGCGTTAGATGCATTGGTAACAGTACCGGCTGTCGAATTGTTGAGAGAGGTTGTTCCTGCCGTATTGTTGATATCATGCAGGGCTGCATTTTGAGCGTTAAGAGTTCCGGTATTAGAAGTTATCCCTCCAACGGTTCCGCCATTAACATTGGTTGTTCCTGCGTTGACGAGATCCCCAGCGACAGCACCTGGCAGATTGAGGGTAGCATTTAGAGCGACAGTGGTTTGGCCAGTATAGGTGTTGGTTCCTGAGAGGGTTTCGGTGCCGCCCAGAATATTGAGGCTGCCTTGTCCCGATATAGTACCGCTATAGGTATCTTTAGCATTATGAAGATTGAGGGCACCGTCAAGATTACCATTGGCACTTCCTGCGAGTGAACCGATGTCAGAGGCAGCGGATGTAACTTCAAAGCTTCCGCCATTGGCAGCAAGGGTGCCGGCGACTGCATTGCCATCAAGGGTCAAGCTACCATCATTGTTGGTGACATCGCCCGCGACATTATTACCGTTACCAAGGGTCATCGTGCCACTATTGGTCGCAGAAGCAAGACTGCCTCCGACAGCAGAGAATGTGGCGTTAGATGCATTGGTAACAGTACCGGCTGTCGAATTGTTGAGAGAGGTTGTTCCTGCCGTATTGTTGATGTCATGCAGGGTAGCATTTAGAGCGTTAAGAGTTCCGGTATTAGAAGTTATCCCTCCAACGGTTCCGCCATTAACATTGGTTGTTCCTGCATTGACGAGATCCCCAGCGACAGCACCTGGCAGATTGAGGGTAGCATTTAGAGCGACAGTGGTTTGGCCGGTATAGGTGTTGGTTCCTGAGAGGGTTTCTGTTCCGCCCAGAATATTGAGACTGCCTTGTCCCGACATAGCACCGCTATAGGTATCTTTAGCATTATGAAGATTGAGGGCACCGTCAAGATTACCATTGGCACTTCCTGCGAGTGAACCGATGTCAGAGGCAGCGGATGTAACTTCAAAGCTTCCGCCATTGGCAGCAAGGGTGCCGGCGACTGCATTGCCATCAAGGGTCAAGCTACCATCATTGTTGGTGACATCGCCCGCGACATTATTACCGTTACCAAGGGTCATCGTGCCACTATTGGTCGCAGAAGCAAGACTGCCTCCGACAGCAGAGAATGTGGCGTTAGATGCATTGGTAACAGTACCGGCTGTCGAATTGTTGAGAGAGGTTGTTCCTGCCGTATTGTTGATGTCATGCAGGGTAGCATTTAGAGCGTTAAGAGTTCCGGTATTAGAAGTTATCCCTCCAACAGTTCCGCCATTAACATTGGTTGTTCCTGCATTGACGAGATCCCCAGCGACAGCACCTGGCAGATTGAGGGTAGCATTTAGAGCGACAGTGGTTTGGCCGGTATAGGTGTTGGTTCCTGAGAGGGTTTCTGTTCCGCCCAGAATATTGAGACTGCCTTGTCCCGACATAGCACCGCTATAGGTATCTTTAGCATTATGAAGATTGAGGGCACCGTCAAGATTACCATTGGCGGTTCCCGCAAGTGAACCAAGGTCAGAGGCAGCGGATGTAACTTCAAAGCTTCCGCCATTGGCAGCAAGGGTGCCGGCAACTGCATTGCCATCAAGGGTCAAGCTACCATCATTGTTGGTGACATCGCCCGCGACATTATTACCGTTACCAAGGGTCATCGTGCCACTATTGGTCGCAGAAGCAAGACTGCCTCCGACAGCAGAGAATGTGGCGTTAGATGCATTGGTAACAGTACCGGCTGTCGAATTGTTGAGAGAGGTTGTTCCTGCCGTATTGTTGATATCATGCAGGGCTGCATTTTGAGCGTTAAGAGTTCCGGTATTAGAAGTTATCCCTCCAACGGTTCCGCCATTAACATTGGTTGTTCCTGCATTGACGAGATCCCCAGCGACAGCACCTGGCAGATTGAGGGTAGCATTTAGAGCGACAGTGGTTTGGCCGGTATAGGTGTTGGTTCCTGAGAGGGTTTCTGTTCCGCCCAGAATATTGAGACTGCCTTGTCCCGACATAGCACCGCTATAGGTATCTTTAGCGTTATGAAGATTGAGGGCACCGTCAAGATTACCATTGGCACTTCCTGCGAGTGAACCAAGGTCAGAGGCAGCGGATGTAACTTCAAAGCTTCCGCCATTGGCAGCAAGGGTGCCGGCGACTGCATTGCCATCAAGGGTCAAGCTACCATCATTGTTGGTGACATCGCCCGCGACATTATTACCGTTACCAAGGGTCATCGTGCCACTATTGGTCGCAGAAGCAAGACTGCCTCCGACAGCAGAGAATGTGGCGTTAGATGCATTGGTAACAGTACCGGCTGTCGAATTGTTGAGAGAGGTTGTTCCTGCCGTATTGTTGATATCATGCAGGGCTAGCATTTAGAGCGTTAAGAGTTCCGGTATTAGAAGTTATCCCTCCAACGGTTCCGCCATTAACATTGGTTGTTCCTGCATTGACGAGATCCCCAGCGACAGCACCTGGCAGATTGAGGGTAGCATTTAGAGCGACAGTGGTTTGGCCGGTATAGGTGTTGGTCCTGAGA
>NZ_VFOF01000004.1 GCF_006715975.1 Zymomonas mobilis
GTTTGAAGTAAATGAGTAAAAGTGTTTTATCGCTTAAAGCGGGGCGTCCCAGTGCGCGTAAATCCAAAGAGGTCACTTTAGCTAGCTTATCAGATGAAAAAGAACAAAAGCGTGTTAACTTTTTTATAGATAGCGATCTTCATACAAAGCTAAAAATTTATGCTGCACAACAAGGAAAAAGTATCAAAGATATTCTGACCGATTATATAAAAACGTTGCCCTTTAATTGATTGAATAATTACCATGCCTACCGGCCATGCCTTTCTCTTTCAAAGAATGCATAAGCACAAAAGTGTTATTGTATTTTTACTCCATAACCCAAATGAGTATATACTCATTTGGGTTATGTAATATTTGGCTAAATTAGGGGAAAACTAATAAATGATTTTTGTAAATTCAATAAAATAGCCGTCAAAAATTAGAACCTTATGAGGGGAGCGCTGGCTTGAAAAACTTTCTTGCGTTTATATCGAAAGCCGGCAAATCCTCTTACAATTCCAGTAATGTTTAAATTATACTAAGCAAGCGATGGCTTCTCGTCTAATAAGGTGTAGTTCCAAAAACTAACCTCTATCCAATGAGTGAGTTTGCTACGGTTTGAACCCATCTGGGTAGATAGGCGCTAATATGCTTGACGCGTCCATTCTCACAGCTAACAAGAAGCCGCAATCTCTTGCTACTGTTATCAAGCAATAAAACCCGATGCGCTATTTGTATAGCTTGAGCCAGATGGGTCATGCTCCGCCCGAAGCGCCGTTCAATATCTGCCGGAGGTACTGCATGACCGCCTCTTAATATGCGTTCAGCCACCCGGCTTCGAGATTGATGGACGCTTGATACTCCGACAAAAATTAGATTAACTTTAAATCCTCTGTCTAGAGCGTCCTTCATAAAGGCACATTCGCCTTGGCCCGATAGGGTCGTTTCGATAGCAAAGCTTTGCCCTAATTTTAGCAAGGCATGACGACGTTCGATAGCTATCCGTCCGGCCTTGCTTGCAATAGCTGGGGTCGTTTGCTGGTTAGGAGCTATCTCAAGGGCAATGTTGTCGGGATTAATAATTTCGATTCTTCTAGCTACATAACGTTGCGCAAGAGTAGACTTCCCTGCACCATTCGGGCCCGCGAATATCCATAGATGAGGCAAGCTCATAGAATTTTGATAACTTCATCACCCGCTTCATTGAAACGAACAAGTTCACGATGGCCATCAGGATATTCCTTAATCAGGAGACCTTCTGGTGTGTCGTCTTCAACATAATAGACGGGAAAGCCCGCTTCTAAGTGCTCTTGAGCAGCGGCACCATCATCATAGCTAGCAGCGATGACGATGCTATGCCAAAGGGTATCACTGTTATCAGTTGATGATTGAGGAATAGATGTCATTTTAAACCTCTACGGAGCTAATTATTTTTAATTTTACAGCACCTTTCTCATGATACAAGTATAATCACATGGGTTGCATATGTCTTGAA
Organism: Zymomonas mobilis; assembly: GCF_006715975.1. GTDB lineage: Bacteria > Pseudomonadota > Alphaproteobacteria > Sphingomonadales > Sphingomonadaceae > Zymomonas > Zymomonas mobilis_B. Next base: position 1,475 of record NZ_VFOF01000004.1, read on the forward strand.
CAAGCCTATCCGGCCGGCCTAAATTTGTTGGAAAATATTCGCTTCTTTCGATAATTTTTTATATTCTGACCTTATAGTCAAACAGACGTGTTGCAGTTTTCAATATCATCGATTTTAGGCTAATTCTGCATAACAGAATATGACTTTAATTTTAGATAGCGCCTTGGCATTCTGCCTTTTTATGAGCTACATAAATCAACGCCTCAACTCTCCAATTTTGCTAAAAACAGACAATTTGCTTAAATGCGCTGCCTTGAGCTGAAATGAGATGAGGGTATCCAGCTTGTTTTTAGCTATATACCGCTTTATAAGGCTAAATACGGAGGATTTAGGGTATGTTTGAGCCAATACGAGTGAGCAAAAATAGAGGGGTAAAAAAAGCCTGCAGTTTGGATGGCATCGAACGCAACGTGTCTGAAAAAACACTTCTGAAATAATGTTATAGAACTTGAAAGGAGTAAGTTGTTTACTCCCTTTTCTAACGGATACCTCTTTTAAGATTAAGCTGCCACTGCTCGCCATGCAGCGGCTGGACCAAAAACTGTATCTTCATCAGTGATCGTAGTCAGTCGTTTACGGTCAACACGGCCACTATAAATACCTAAATCTTTAAACGCTTTTACTTTTCCTGATTACAATTCAATAATAGATTTTTTATTTTTGGTTATTCGTGTTTTTTCTTGAAGAGATTGACGTTGCTCATTGGCGATTTTATCCATAAGCAAGCGGATATTCTTCGAAAGACTAAAGTCCTTTTGTCCTAACGCTTATCAACTGGCCTATACCTTAATTAAAATAACTCTGAATGCGACCCCAGCCGAACCAAGTGAAGCGTGGCTTCATCCGGCTTCCGGTAAATTAAAAGCAAATTAGGCTTAATGTGACATTCCCGATGGTCATTCCAGTTTCCCGTCAACGAATGATCCTTCAAACGAGGATCTAGCATAACGTCACTGGCTAGATGGGTAACGACAGGAATAAAATATTTATCTAACTGCGGATCTGACTTTCGTTCTCTTTTGTAATCGCGTTTAAATTGAGATGTTCGCTCAATCATCCGCATGAAGATCATCCATCAGAGATTGAACACTGTCGAATTTTTTTAATTTACCGGCACGTGCGTCTCTCATAGCGGCCAATGTCTTTTTGTTTGGAATCAAAGGGTCAAAAGGCAGAGCTTTTTCTTGAACGACTTTAGTGAGCATCATGCGGACAGCATCAGATACCGTCAGACCAATGCTTTCTAATATAACAGCAGCCTCCTGTTTTATCTGTCCGTTAATGCGAGCCTGTACGAGCTGATTAGCTGCCATTACTTCCTCCTATATGAATGACAATGTAATACATGTTATCATTTATATAGCTTTTTAGAAAGCATCATTCCTATTTTAGAGCAGTATGTGTCGCAGTGAATAAAAACTTCCCCCTGTTGGAAAATAACCAATATAGAATTGGGAATTGGCTATTCAGGGGGAAATGATGAGTTATTCAAACAGGCTAATCTGCTCTAATCCTCGAGCGAACTTCTGGGATAATATTTCAGCCAGATTTCTTCTCTCTTCGAGAGGAATACTCGTCTCAACAGGAGCCATTAAACCCAAAAAGAGTTTCTTAAGGCGACTACTATCAGGCAATCGGATTTTACCGGTGCAATCCTGCTGTTTTTGGATCTGATTTGTATATCTAGGCAATTTCAGAGGCGAATCTTGGATTTCGCTGGACAGCGATTGGGGTAAAGGATGGTCTTTGAACACTTGTTCAACGTATTCAATCCAGACAGGTATATTTTTATACGTCCATTCTCAAAATGAGAAATAGACTGCTGATTTACCTTAATTGAAATACCTTTTGATTCAGCAGATAAGGATGCTTCTTTTGCTAGTTTACGCGTACTCCAGCCACGTAAAGAACGCTCAGTGCGTTATCCACGCTCTCATCTTACCAATGATTTCAATATCAACATGCCTCGTCATAATATCCGTTTATACTAAAAGGATATTATTGAAATAGGCTTATCTGTTCTAAGCCTTTCGGAAGACGTTGCGCTAACACATCCGCAATATGTTGTTTTGCTTCTAAAGAAACATTTTTTCCTACAGGGATTAGTAGTCCTAGAAATAAATTCCTGAGGGAGCTTTGATCAGGCAATTTTATTTTACCTGAGCATGATTCGTCATTTTGTTTTTCTGCTTCTGGCTGTTGGTAGTGCCAGTTTGAAGATTGAGCAGAACTAAGTTCAAGAACTGGATTGTCGGCGAACGCAAACATGATATAGCGAACCCAAATAGGTTCACTTTTCAGGCGTCCAGTTTCAAGAGATGCTATCGAATATTGCTTTAATTTAATGTTAAAACCACGTTTTTTTGCTGATTTGGTTGCTTCTTCGGCGAGTTTTTGTGCTGTCCAATTCCGCAAATGACGTTCTCTGCGAACGGTAAGTCGCAGTTGTTCGAGTCTCTGAAATTCTTCTGGTGGCACTATCGTCATAAGACAATTTTAAAATTGTCTACCTTACTAAACACCAACAATTTAGGCTTATTTTAAGTTTTTTTTCAAAAGTTGTTGAATTTTATGTTTTTTAACATAAAGTGGATTCGGTAAGTAACTTTTGATAGAAAATTATGGCTGAGAATCAAACAACTTTTTTTATAAACATAAAAAATGATTATAAAAAATTAAAATCATCCGATTTAAAGCCAAAGCCAGAAAATTATGGCTGATCGGGGCGCAAGAGGTAACCGTACTCGGATAATCAGAAGTATGTGTAATGAAAGGCGACGTCGTGATTGCTTTCTATTACAGATTGCTTTTCTGCATCCGTCCCGAGAGTCATCCTTTTTCAAAGCCTCCCTAAATTCTTCAAAGAATCTAAAGCCGAAGTTGTGTCAAAATGACAATTAAAACAGCCGAAAATATGCCTTCCTTAATTGATAGCGAGATCAGCACATTCAAGCAGAAGATCAGCAACGCCATGTATCTTTATATGGGGCAGATGGAATGTGGCCTTCGCCTGTTGATGGATCGCTTGGAAGGTATTCGTCGTGCAGAAGAGACTCGCTCTTATGCTTTACTGGAAAATGTCTCAAAAGATGAATTCATAAGATTTAATACTGAAATCTTAAGTCTTATCGAGGTGATTAAGCGTTCGGCAACTACGGCCAATGAGGGCTTGAATGGCTTTATCCAAAACTTTGGTTCGTCTTTATGACCCATTGTTTTTTCAGCCTTTCCTATTTGGAAAAGACCTGTTCTTTTTTCGTCAGTTCCAATCTTGGGCTTCTGACCGAGGCCTATTCGGCAACCCCTCATCTTCTCATTGGAGAGACCGTCTTATGAGTTCTATTCATGCGACCGAAGAGCTGACTGAAAAGCTCCAATCCATTATCCATCTTGAAGAAGAAAAGGCGCGTCTGGATGACCAGATTGCCGAAGCCTATCGGGATCTGAAAGGTCAGAAATACGACATCAAGAAGGCCAAGCTTGCGGTCAGCCGTTCGCGGAAAGGGCATCCTGAAAACTCTATTCGTATTCTGATCAACCAGATCGTGAATGATCGGGCGATGAGCCGGAAGCTTGTCCCGTGATCAGAACCTGCGCCCCTTTCCTCTATCTCTCTATCTCAAATTCAGGCCTGCCACAGCGGAGAATCTTCGCTGTGGCTTTTTTGCGTCCAAGACCGGAGCCCGCACAATGACCGCCTCTTCCTCTTCAGCGACACTCTCGGATACCTCTGTCTTTTCTTTGGAGCCTGTCTCTGCGTCTTTTGAAGAAATGACGCCCGCAACCAGTCCTTTTATCGACAGGTTAGGCCGTTTCAAGCGTGGCACTTATCGAGCCATGTTGGTTGAAACGGGTATGCCATATGACAGCGCAAAGATTATGGCAGATCAGGCTGCAGAACAGCATAAAATAGACCGCGCATTCTCTAAATCAATGCCCTTGGCCAATAGCGCTCATCCTGAAATTCCGGCCTCAAATACCAATAGTGAGATTACAGCCTCTGCATCAGATTTTGACGAAATCGAATATTTTGATCAGATGGTATCAAACGGCGTTGATCCTGAAACCGCTGCCGATATTGCCCGTAAAACAGCTATTGCGAGACGTAGAGACCCTCTCGAACGATCCACCCGCTATAAAATCCGCCGTCGGATTCCTGATCCTGTGCATCGGGATTCTTATGAGGTGGGCGAACGCGAGAAGTCGGTCTGGAAGCCGGTCAATCCGCAAGAGATCGGTGCCTATTTGGAAGCGGTCGATCAATATTCGATCAAAACCAAGGGCTTAAGCGATAAGGCCGTTCGCCTTTTAAAGATGCTGTTTCGGATGGTCGACTTTAAAACTGGCCGTCTGGAGCCGACCCTCGACACAATATGCGATCGTGTCGGCTATGCCCGTGCGACGGTCGTCAAATTACTGCGGCAATTACAGGATTTAGGCTTCATCCGCTGGATACGCCGGTCAATCAAGATCAAGGCGGACGGCAAAGGCCCCCGCCGTAAGCAGACCAGTAACGCCTACGGCTTCTTGTCTCCCAAGGCTTGGCCAGAGTTGGCCAGACAGGTTTTCGAGCGTGTCATGCGCCGGAGGAATGCGCCTATTCCTGACGATATCGACCACGCCCAAGAGGCGGACAAAGCTGAAACCAAGGCTATCGTTGAAAGCTTGCCGCCCGAAGATTTCGTCAAAGCAATATCGGGCGATAAAGAGCCAACAGAGTTAACAGATTCGTTAATACAGCTCGCCAAATCTATCGAGCGGGCTGAACAACGGGAACAAGAAGAACAGGCTAAGAAGGCAGCACAGGCCGGTCAGGAAAAGGTTAAAACATCTTCCCAAACACCTAAGGAGGATACCTCAAAAAAGCCCCAAATTTCGGACAATCAACGCGAGTTCAATTCTTATACTCTATCCTGTTATAATTATTTTAATAATAACGACCATACAAAACTAAAAACCAAAGAAAAAGTTAAAGACTGCACTGCTCCTGCCACAGCAGGCAGTGCAGACGCTGTTTATGATCGAAAACCTGATAACGATCCTTTCTTCTCAACTCTCAAAGCTCGCGGTTATCGTCCCGATCAAATCAACGCTTGCCTAAATCACAGAGATAAACGGAAAAAAAACAGATGGATACCTCTGTCACCCGATGAAACCGCCCGCCTCCTTATACAAACAAGGCAGATGCGCCCATGACACCCAAAACTATCCTTCTCAAAGCACACCGCCCGTTAATCTCTCGGCGCTGCTCGCTTCGCTCACAGGCTTGGCGAAAAAGAAATTTGCCTTTCTGATAGGAATCCTTCTTACCCTATTTTAAATCTATGAAATTTCGTACAGTTAAAAACGTCTGATGTTAATCAGTGGGTTGCGAAACGGAATGCCGATGATAACCAAAGCGTGTGTTTCTGGATGTACCCGCAGACATTCATAGAAAGCTGAAACTTCAGGCCATGGATGAAGGGAAAACGATGATCACTCTAGTCCGTGAAATTTTAGCCGAAAAATTTGTCTAGGTTTTGAGGGCTATTTTACGCGATATTTTTTATTTTGCGTTAGATCAAAAATTGCGTAGAAAAGCGACATGTATGGCGGGGGCTGGTTGGGCTTGGTACCGAACGCTAAGGGTATAATAAAAAAACATCTCTCTTGATATTTTCATATCAACTGATGGGTTTTGATACTGCTTGTTTAAAAAGAATTGATCCACTTCATCGGGTATAGTTAAGAGATATACCTTTCCAAAAGCTAAAAGCTGTCTGCCCAGAGATGCCTCTACAGCAAGAAAGAAGGTATATGACCAGTGGACCACCAAGAAGAGGAAGTATTTTACTCTGAGAAGACATCCTAATGCTTTTTGGGCTTACAATCTTCCATCCGTAAACCTTGACTAAAAATGGATGATGCAGAAGATAGCCTCTATCTCTCCATCTCCTTCTGTCATGAAGGGCTGATTTACCAAACAGTTAAAGATCCAAACTTCTATCCAGCCTGTATATTCCATTGCATTTCCCTGAGCCTTCTTACTAGCTGATTGCTATAATTATACCGGTCTGATTTTTCCTACACTCTCTCTTTCAACTCCTCTACTCATAGCTAACTGAAGCCCAATCCCGAGGATAAAAAGAGGACATAGCTTTTGAGAAACAAGGGGTATTTTAACAGGAAAACAAGGAAAGCTACCAATGGACAAGGCTGCATAAATATGCATAAGAGATTTTCGGCCGTATTTTATTGAATAAAGCTATTTTAAGGCCGTATTTTAGGTTATTTATAGCTATCCTGCATAAGATCAGAAAATGCATAAAAAGCGACACCTCTACGCCGAGGGCTTGGGTGGGACTACCACTCCAAACAGGTCAAAATCATTTTTCGTAGAATCCTTATGACATCGCCTCAGGTTATGGGTTTTGAAACTCTGATTCAGGGAATCCACAATCGATATAAAAAAGGGGGCATATGCTAATTTTTTACGTTGGAGATGATAAATGACGACTAGGTTCTATTGGATCTTGATTCAATCTGCGAGGGCAGCGATATGGATGACAGTTAGGAACGAGGTTGCTGTTTTTTCGTATCTGGTAGCGACAGCGTGCCACTCTTTGAGGCGAGCCCAGATGTTTGAGATGCCGGCAACGATAAGCCCATTTATGGCAGGCGACCGGTGCATCACGTCGTTTTACAGGAATGGCTGGTCGAGCCCCCATGTCCCAGATCCGTTCACGGAAAGCATCCGAAAGCATAGCCTTTGTCAGCTATGACCCACATGGGAACAGAGAGAAGATGTTCAAGCATGACTGGCGCCATTGGCAGTTCATGAGCCTGTAGCGAAATTTATAGCTTTCCCGTGTCCATCAGCAATTACACAAACTTTCGTGCTATAGCCACCGCGAGAGCGGCCATGTCTCATCCGTAAAAGTGCCGTTTCCGTCTACTTTTTCCACCCCTATAATATAAATTAAATTTCAAGATCTAACAGGCCCTAGCTGCTCGACAGCTCGAAGTTGAATTTCTATCAACTATCTCATTGAGCTATAAGAATACGGACATCGTCCTCGACTTTATTTTGTGCAATCTAGCTAGGTTATAAGAAAATAAGGATTGTTTTGATAATTTTTTACTATTTGCAAAATGCGTTTATTTGCGAACAGTAAAAATGAACATTTTTTTTTAAATCTTGCGTTTTACCGCTATTTTATGCAACATTTCACTGTCTGTGTTAGACTACAGAATTACTGTAGGGCTAGGAGAAACGATGATATAATTTACATGCTAATAATCCTTGTTAGAGGCTTGGCATCGCCCTTCTTGCCGTTAAGCGAGTGAACGATGCCTATTATATTACAATTACATTTGACCTGCTGCTGAAAATTCAATCTTTTAAGCTGATATCGTTCTAAAACCCTATGATTTTTAAAAATGCGCTTCAAAACTCATACCAAAGGCACGAGGTTGTCCAACCTGCGCATAAGATCCAGCCCAACTGCTTCTCGCATTGTAAATAATATGCTCATTAGATAGATTTTTTGCATACAATCTTATTGTATAATGCTTCATTGTATAGGCCGCATGCATATTAAAGGTAATATAATTTCCCGCCGTAATACCTGTCCCGTTTTCAACCTGTGAGGTATAGGCCCCAACACGATTTATTATGCCTCCAAATGAAAAGCCGGATTTAAATTTTTGGTCAAAACCAAAAGTAAAGGTGGTTCTTGGCGCATTGCTGAATTTTGAGCCTTTCGCGTAACTATAATCTGTTGGAGCTTTTTGAATTTTTGTATCAAGCAAGCCAACGCCACCATACAATTTAAGCCCATTTGTTACGTGAAATTGGGCTTCTAGCTCCAACCCCATACTGCGGCCTTCTGGAATATTGACGAAGGTGTAATCCAGCAAATCCTGATAATTATGGAAGGTATTATAAAACAGGTTACCGTTGAGGCTGAAACGCCGTCCTAACTGTTCTGTATGGCCGGATAATTCATAAGTAGTAACAGTTTCTTTTTTATATTGGTAATAAAAGCCTCTGTCCCAATCAATTGCGCCACCGCCAGGGTTATAACCACGCCGAACGGTAAAGCTCATGCTATCGTGTGGGGTAAAATTATACAAAAGACCACCCTTAGGCAGAAACATAGTCGTACCACCATCAAAGTTGACAGCACCCCAGCTCATTTGGACATTACGTTTTTGTACTTCCCGTTCAATACGGGCACCAGCGATTAGGTTTAATCCCCCTATAAGGTGCATGGTGCCATCCATATAAATCGCGTAAGTATTCTCCTGATCGGGGCCATTTACGCCCATATCAGGAGAAGTAATATTTTGATTACGGTTGAAATAATACAGACCCAACACACCGTTAATCCAGCCGTTTTTAGGTGAGTATACAAAACGTTGTTCTATGGTATTGTTATTTTCTTTTAGGTTAAGTGTACCTCGAGAATTGGAACTAGCCAACTGGTTCGACTGGTTAAAGTTTGCATCGTACCACACGTGGCCATAGAGCAGTGTTGCCGTGATGGCATCTGAAATCTCGTAGCTGAGTTTGTCACTTAGTGTATTAATAGAAGAGTTGGATATACGGATATTCATATCAGGGTTGTCGAAATGATATTTCCAGAAATTTGGACCGGTAGTCTGATAGAGGTATTCCCCGTTTTGCTCTCTGTGCGAACCAACTATTTCCATTTTAAAGTTCGGCAGAGCTTTCGGTGTCCAGAGTAATTTACCACGAAAGGTAGACTGGTTTATTTCTCCAGGGTTATAGGGCCACGATTTACTCGGATATTTGATATAGCTGTTGCCATAAATTCCGTTACCAGAAAGGCTGATAGCCAACTGATCCTTTGCAATCGGGCCAGAAATAGTTACGCCAAAGCTGCCTCGGTTACCCTGACTTTCATAGCCTGCATGGACAGTACCATGCCAAGACCATGTAGGATCTTTGGTGTTCATCGTTATTGCACCGCCAATGGCGTTACGTCCTTGCGTAGTAGCCTGTGGACCACGCAGCACTTGTACCTCATCAAAGTTCCACATTCCAGAATCTGTATAACGTTGACCGCCGAAAGTTTCTGGTAGGCCATCAATAATGACAGCAGTACGGGGGCGACTACCTGACATAAGGGTAAAAATACCTCCTGCAGCACCTTCTCCACTCATACCACGAATAGCAGGCAAACCTGCAGCGTTGCCAACCATATTAGGGACACGGTTTGTGACATCGTACAAGGAGCGATACTCATCTGTATCGAGATGACGTAGTACAGTTACGGCACTATTGGTATTTTTAAGCCGATCTATGGACTGACCGACAACTACAATACTCTCTGTTTCGCTAAAATTGGGAAGAGCGCTGCCTTCCACCTCATGTAAATTTGCAGCCTGAAGCGTTGACCTGTTGGTAGAAATTTTTACAATACTAAATGTGTTTTGACCTACCATTTTGTAGGTTAGTCCTGTGCCGGACAGAAGTTTTTTCAAACCTTCTGTCGGAGAAAATTTGCCTGTAAGATCTGTATTTGTGTGCTGGTCTATGCTTACAGACGCTACTGTAATTTGAACGTGAGCCTGATGGCTGAAGGTTGAAAGTGCATCGAGCAATGGACCTGACGAAATGTGAAAAGAACACAGATTGCCAGATCCTGGTGTATTGGCTCTTGCTGGCTCAACCATCATTCCTACTGTGGTGAAAAAAAGGCCAAGAGATCCTACCATTACGCTATGAGCCCAAAAACGGCGAACTACCATCTCAATCGAAAATCCTGTATTATGCGAGACATTTTGAAAGTGCTAATGTTTCGCAATTTCATATAATTACCTAGAGATAGACGCGAATGGATTTTCCTGTAAATTTGTAATTTTTTTCGTTTATATGATTTTTGATAGCTATCAGCACATACTGAGGAACCTGCCAACTATGCAGAGCTAATTCCCAATGTTTAGAGAGCTCTTCTTACAATGTTAAAAGAGTACGCCTTAGAGAATTTGTTCGTCATGTTATGGAGCTGCGTCGTTTCTGCATCCGAGAGATTGTTTTTTATCTTTCAGTTTCACGGATCTGGCTACACAGATTTACACCGTCGGCAATAAGGTGTTGAGTAAATGAGACTGACAGCTCCAGCCGAGCCGCTATTTCTCGCAGTTTTAGCCCTTCAAAATGGTACATTTTTATAGCTGCCCCCTGACGAATAGGCATACTGTCAATAATGTTAAGTAGCTTGTTCATTTGCTGCCGCGCATTTGCTATCTGTTCCGGCGAAGGTGCTGGATCTGCCACGGAGGCACAGACATGTTCGAAGTCTGCGTTGTCTATTTTTTCTAACTGGCTGCGCTTACGGCTAAACTGAAATAGGTTTCGCATAATAGTTTTAAAATAGCTTACAGGTGCCGTAATCTCTGGCGTGCGGCATTGTGCAAACCGTATCCACGCATCTTGTACTAGGTCTTCTGCATTTTGCGGGCCACCTGTTAGACGTCCAGCATAAATTAAAAACGCGGTGCGGTGAGTTTGATATAATCTATGCGATACTCGCTTTGAATCCAATGTTGTATCTCCTCTCTCCCATTATATGATAATAATTATCATTTTCAATATTTTATTCATTTTTACATACAAAATGCCTATCAATTTTAATAAAAATTTGTTTGTAATATTTAATAAGTAAGGCTGCATTCTAAACAGCTTGAGAATACGGTATTTGGTTTATATCAGGCATTTTTTTTGCTAATTTAACCTAGCCTATTCCGTAATAAGAAATCATATTTTTTCAGATAGGACGCAATATATTATCGTCCATATTTTTATGATGATTGAATTATCAAAGAAAAAAATATAAAAATTTATCTTGAAATATATCTTGAAATATATCTTAAAATATATATCTTAAGAATTATGAAAACACATTCTAAAAATAGCCACTCCTTTCATCACAGCCCTCATGCAGAGGACTCGGTAATAAAAAAACAAGATCGACTAGATCATTTTAAAAAGCCCTTTTCTGGAGAAGGCTCTTATGCCTGTGGACGACATGAACATCCTTTTGGTCGAGGAAGAGGCCACAGCCATGGAGGAGGTTTTAAACGTCATTTTGGTGGCGGTAATAATTTTCCGGTAGGTCGGAAGTTAAGCTCCAATGAACTCCAGCTTATTCTTTTGGCCTTGCTGGAGGAAAAATCAGCTCACGGTTATGATTTGATCCGTCAATTAGAGGCACTTTCTGATGGATTCTATGTGCCTAGTCCGGGGATGGTATATCCAGCTTTGACCTATCTTAGTGAAGTCGGCCATACCGATATTGAACAGGAAGGCAGCAGGAAACTTTACAGACTAACAGACCTCGGCAAAGAATATCTGAACAGCCAGCGTCAACAAGCTAATGATATTTTGGAAGCCTTGGAGACGGTTGGCCATAAGATGGCTAATATTCGCGAAGCTTTTTCAGATAAGGCTGATGATGAAACGTTATCAGATGCTACGCGCCAAGCTCATCATCGACTTAGATCCGTTTTAAAAGCCAAACGCCATTCTTCCTCAGATGTTTTACAGAAAATAATTTCTGTCTTGAACAAGGCAACTGCCGAAATATCTGATATTTCATAATTGTCATAATAATAACAAGTTAAAATATTAGCATAATATTTTGGCTTGTTATTATGTTTTTAGTAACAATATACTTTGTATTTTTTGAATTTATTATTTGGCGCTTCTTTGTATTTAGGAATCTGCGCCTCTGATATTTTTAATCACTATCGACACAGAAAACGCGGGCATCATGATCAGTATCCACGTAACGGGAATAACGATCGCAATCATCACCGCGACTAAGTTAGCCAGATATTCTGCTTTTTGAGTGGTTATCGTCAAAAGACTGGATCAGATAATTATAATCCACTCAATTTGACAGATTGATAGGTCCTGAGCTTAGACGCCATGGTCGTGCGTAAAGAATTCCAAGATGATGGACAATTTTACATGAATAGATCAGTTAAATTATAATTTGTTTTAGTACAAAAATTTATCTGATCTTATTCATATTTGTTATTTTAAATTAAAAAATATTTTGATTTTTCTTTAGTTGTTAAAAGGGATATTAGATTCCGGAGTTTCTATATCTGAAATTGGTTTTATTCCTTTACAATATCCATATAATTTTTTCCCCCTTATAAGAGCCTTTACAAAAGATAGTGCATCCGCTGAAGCTCCATTAACTGCCCCATTATGAGTTAGCCCACGGTATTTCTTCCAGATGACCTTGGTGCCTGCATCACACATAGCTGCGACTGCGTTTATACT
>NZ_VFOF01000005.1 GCF_006715975.1 Zymomonas mobilis
ATGTAACGGTCACTACACCAGTACAAATCTCTATAAATGCAGAGATGATTTTAGTGATTATTACAGGAATACGCAAGCCTCTATTGAGGTAAAAAATTGTGTAGTGAAATCTAGCCCTGTCCAAGATGAGGACAGGATAATGAAAAAATTAAATGCTTATAATTTTATCCGGCAACTTCAATCCCAAGGCGTGGATGGTGCTACTGCTGAAAAGATTGCCTTCCAAACTTACCATGAACAATCGCAGCCTCTATTTGATGAAGAGGACTATTGCGACCAGCTTATAAGTCGCGGTTTAGACCCTGAATCTGCTGCCGATATTGCGAGAAAAACAGCCAATGCTATATCTCGCGACCCATTGGAACTGGCTGGAATCCGACTAAAACCCTTAGACCCAGTTCATAGAAATTCTTACGAAGTCGGTGAGCGGGAGCATCTGGTTTGGAAAGCAATCAATAAAGAGCATATCGGAGCCTATCTTGAGGCGGTCGATCAATATTCGATTAAAACCCGCGCCTTGAGCGATAAAGCTGTCCGCTTGTTGAAAATGCTGTTTCGTATGGCTGACTTTAGAACAGGCCGTTTAGAACCGACTATTGAGACAATTTCTAATAAGGTGGGCTATGCACGCGCGACCGTTGTTCGATTATTAACGCAGTTAAAAGAACAAGGGTTTTTGCGGTGGATACGGCGATCAATTAAAATCAAGAAAGAGGGTGAACGCCCGCGCCGTAGGCAGACTAGTAATGCTTATGGTTTCTTATCGCCTGCGTCTTGGCCGGAAATTGCAAAACAGGCTTTCTTGCGAGTCATGCAGCGCAAACATATTCCCCTTCCTGATGATTTTTCTCATGCCAAAGAAACGGATGCGGCTGCTACAGAGGAAATGATCGAGAGTTTGCCAGTAGTGGAGTGGTCACAGGAGATTTTTGCCCAGAAGCGTTCTGCCAATCAGAAAGAAGAGGGCAATAACTCCGAGTTGGCCAAGACATTGGCTAGTTTGGGGGATGCCATAGAAAGGGAAGAAAAAAGGAGCGAAACACCACCAAACCGACCTTTGAAAAAACCCCAAAATTCGGGATTTTTTCGAGAGTTCAATTTTGAGCATCTATCTAATTATAAGTATTTTAATAATACTGACATCGCTAATCTAAATTCGATAAAAGCAGATAGAGACTGCCTCGCTTCAGCTAACGCTGGCTCGGCAGACGTTATTTTTGACCTAAAAACAGAACCCGACCACTTCACAACCGAACTTCATTCCCTGAACCTCCGATCTGATCAAGTTTCAGCTATCCTTCAACACAGAAAAAAACGGATAGAAAACGGATGGATGTCTCTTTCTCCAAAGGATACCGCCAAACTGCTCATTAAAACCCGACAAATGAAACCATAGCTAACCTAAAACGCCGTATAATGCCTTTACAGTGCGGAAACTGTTCGCTTCGCTCACAGGCTCTGCGAAAAAGAAAATGGGTTCCTAAAAGGCCAATGCTCACGATTAAGGATATATTTTGTTTTGAAGGGGAAATAAGTTCAAGACGTTTCCTCCCTTAAAAGCGTTCCTGTTTCTGTTTTTTTATTAAGCGGCAGAACCATTCATAAGTGCAATCTAGTTCTTTTTCTATTTCCTCGAAGATCACTCTTCGGGAATAGCCTTCTTCCAGTTTTCTAAAGATAAAATCTTTTCTGGCGAAAAACCTTACTTTGATCATACCTCGCCGATTTTCTAGCATTGCTGTTCTATCCTGTTTGATTTTAGTTCATTTAACTACATTCTATTTCATTTAGTTTGAATGAAGGTCATTTTAGTTCATTTTCTATAAAACTAGAAAAATGAAATTAAATGAAACTAAATTTCTCCCCTTTTGGAGGCAAGATGTGTTGCCGTGTGCACGGCAACAAACCTTATTCGCCTTCGGCTCAACGGGAACAGGACAGGTGCCCCTGATGAAAGATGCTAAAAAACGGAATAAAAATGTTGGACCAAGGTCACAGAAACGCATTCCTGTCAGAGTGTCGGTTGATGAATACGATCAGATCAAGAGGACAGCAGAAAAGGTTCGTTTGCCAGTCTCGACCCTTCTCCGCGAATTGGCACTGGGTCACAATCCACCAAGCCGGATTGAGCAACGAACCTTCTTGGAAGTCGTCCATCTTCGCGGTGATCTTGGCCGACTAGGTGGGCTATTAAAAATGTGGTTAGTGGACGCTCCAGGTGAGGCTGTTTCGGAGGCAGATGTCCGGTCAGCTCTTCATAAAATACTAAGCCGTCAAGACGATATATCCGACCTACTCGATCAGCTAAGAAATATCATTCCGGCAAAGCCATAATAGCTTATTATATTGAAGGGATAGTTTCATAAAATTTATTGGCAATTTTAATAAGAAAAGGGGGAATAGCGACCTTTTCCTCAAAGAAGTCGATTACCGCACTGTATAAAAAAATGGAGAGAACGAAGCCAAAAAAACAGCTTTAAATACCCGATATGATGGATGGTGAAAAATTGCCCAGAATTTTCCGAGACACACCACAAAGGGCAGAGAAAGAATAATGCTGCACCGCAAAAAAGAACCAACTTTTTTTGGAGCGTCCTCTACACCTAGAGATTTATAACCAACGCTTTCAAAGAAAGCCAAAAAGCAAATTCCAACACTTACAAGAAGATACGTCATGATTGTTCCCGTTAGGGTCATTTAAATAGCATTTGCACCAATTTGAAAGTTAGCCGTAACACCTAGTGCTTTCATAATTCCGATTAAACTAGAGAGGCTAGGATTACCCTTTTCGGAAAGACTTTTATAAAGAGCTGTCCGAGAAATACCTGCCTCTTCTGCTGTTGATTTCATTCCGCGAGCTTTTGCGATTACCTTTAAGGCGTAAGCAACTGCGCGTAAATTGCCATCATTCCATGCCATATTGAGTAGTTCGGTTTGCACCCGCGGATTTTTAGCCGCATCAACAGCATCAAAAAGAATGAGGTCATCATTTTCTTTTTTCATAAAAACTTCCTTTCTTTCGCTGCATCTTTTGCTTTTTGGATATCTTGGGATTGAGTTTTCTTTGTTCCTCCCCCAAGCACGACAATCACTGTTTTCCCATGCTGGATGAAGTAAATCCGGTATCCAGCTCCGTAATGGATTCTACTTTCTGAAAGACCTTCTCCGCACGGTTTCACATCGCCGAATGAGCCAGCAGACATCAAGATCAATCGAGATGTGATTTTATCAACAGCTTTCTGATCTTTAAGATGCTCTAGCCATTTTCTAAATTGCGGGGTTTGTTTTACCGTGAGCATATGTAAACTATAGAAGACAATTTTCGTCTAATCAATTCTATTTTTTAATTTTCTATCTTTAAAAAGTAATCTCGAATATCACATGATTATCAGCATAGAAGCTGAATTAACCGTTAGCGGGTATAAAATGGAGCTATTTATACTTGCTAAACTCTGTCGTATTATTCCAGATAACGGAAACGACATTTAAGCCTTTTTCGAATAGTTCATTTGAAAGTTTTAAATGGGCATATAATGAAAATCTAAATGAATTAGACAGAGGAAGTTATCGAGTGC
Source organism: Zymomonas mobilis (assembly GCF_006715975.1). Classification (GTDB taxonomy): domain Bacteria; phylum Pseudomonadota; class Alphaproteobacteria; order Sphingomonadales; family Sphingomonadaceae; genus Zymomonas; species Zymomonas mobilis_B. The sequence continues at coordinate 3,576 of NZ_VFOF01000005.1, forward strand.
TTCATCTTACCCCGTTTGAGCGTCTAAAAAATGATGGACGCGTTACCAAACAACATCTTATGATGAGCAACTGCGAGATGGCCTGATCCAGCGTTTCGAATTTATTTATAAACTAAGATACAAGACACTAAGGCGCTTTTTAGAACAGAATTCAGCCTTGGATTTTCGTTCAGCTAATGACGTTGGGATGTACCTAAAAATATAATGAGATTACTACTTAGCAAGTGTCTGTTATTAGGATAAATGCGACATTTTCGGACATAAATATCGCTACTGTATCTGATTTTATAGACGGGACATACACTTTTTAGTGTCAAGCAGAATCTTTACAACGCTCTCAGATGGATGTAGGCTTAAAACAACATGGCTGATTCGTCAGGCCACTTCCATGTCTTGGAGGTGGATATATAAAATAGGGTTCCAAAGCACTTGGAACCCTATCGTTAATGTTAATTTAAATAGCTTTGGCTAACTAAATAAATTAATTGGTAGAAGGAGTTAGCTATGTCTTTATTTCTTAGAACACAAAGCAATCGCTGCTTTATTGGCAGAGAAGGATTGTATTGCTTCGAAAGTAGGAAAACAAAGCGTAATACTTCTATTAATATCTGATGACTTATCATCAGATGATGGATGGAATTAGGTTCCACCATATATATAGTGCCTTTTTAAAAGATGAATAATGCGCTTCCCGTAAAAATCTTCCCAAAAAATTACGGAAAGCCTATTATCTTAACACAAATCTTAAGGTAATTACAAGCACCCAGCCATATTTTATATGGCTGGGTGCTTGTTTATGTATATAGTCAAAAGATGTATCTTTTGGCCAAATTTGAAATAAATTTTTCTACAATATTTTTAAAAATGTTCTTGTCTGGCAGTCAAAAATAAGCGTAAGTTTTTTTGAACAGTTTTGAAATGCTTTCAGGGCAAAAAAAACGTCTGGCTGCGGAAACAACCAGACGTTTTGATTTCGAATG
>NZ_VFOF01000006.1 GCF_006715975.1 Zymomonas mobilis
CTCATGCTGGACAGATATCTGACCCAGAACACGATCCATCAATTCTAACTGAAGCAAAGCCGATACTAAATGACCTACTTTGCTTAATTCAAAAAGAGGATGAACGTCACTTTGCGCAGATGAAGACGTTAGTTACTGAATGAGAGTCCTTCATACATCCGACTGGCATATTGGGCGCCTTCTTTACGGCAAGAAACGCTATGAAGAGTTTGAGGGTTTTCTGACTTGGCTGGCTAAGACGATTCAGTTGAATGGAATTGATGTGCTACTGGTGGCAGGTGATGTTTTTGACACCAGCACTCCAAGCAATCGCGCCCAAGAACTCTATTACCGATTCCTGTGTCGGGTGGCATCCTCATCATGTCGACATGTTGTCATCATCGCGGGTAACCACGACTCTCCCTCATTTCTTAATGCCCCTAAGGAGCTGCTCAAAGCTCTTGATATCCATATAGTCGGCAGTAGCTCGGAATGCATGGAAAACGAAGTTCTGGTACTGCGTAATGAGCAGGACATACCAGAATTGATTGTCTGCGCTGTACCCTATCTTCGCGACAGAGATATCCGTGTGGCAGAAGCAGGTGAAAGTATCGAGGATAAGGAGCGTAAGCTGATTGATAGTATTCGTAACCATTATGCCGCAGTCGCCACTTTAGCAGAACAGAAACGTGAAGAACTCCATGCCAATATTCCAATCATTGGCATGGGACATTTGTTTACCGCTGGAGGACAAACTGTCGACGGCGATGGTGTACGCGAACTCTATGTAGGTTCCTTGACTCATGTGACAGCGGGAATTTTCTCTGCAAGTTTTGATTATATGGCACTTGGGCATCTTCACGTTCCGCAAAAGGTGAATGGTTCCGAAACCATACGGTATAGTGGTTCTCCATTACCTATGGGATTTGGAGAGGCAAAACAGCAGAAGAGCGTTTGCCAAATTGATTTCCACAATAAGGCCGCATCTATACAATTAATCGACGTGCCAGTGTTTCAAAAACTTGAGCGCATCAAGGGAGACTGGAACGGCATTTCAAACCGCATCCTTGAATTGTCGGCAACAACTCCCCAAGGCTGGCTTGAAGTTATTTATAACGGCAGTGAAGTTATTGGTGACCTTCGTGAGCGCTTGGATTCTGCAATCTCTGGAACCCAGATAGAGATTCTCCGGATAAAGAATAACCGCATCATTGACCACATGCTGGGGCAAATCCACAAAGAGGAAACACTTGATGATCTAGATATGGACGATGTATTCAAACGCTGTCTTGATGTTCATAAGATACCTGAAGAGCAGCGGCTTGAGCTTTTTCGATCCTATCATGAAACGATCTTATCTTTATATGAAAACGATACACAAACGGAATAGATAGACTCTCGATGAGAATACTGCAGGTAAGCTTCAAAAATCTGAACTCTCTGGTCGGCGAGTGGCAAATCGACCTGACACATCCGGCTTTCGCGTCTGACGGCATCTTCGCCATCACTGGTCCCACCGGGGCAGGGAAGACTACGATCCTTGATGCTATTTGTCTCGCTCTTTATGGAAGGACTCCGCGCCTGAGCAAGGTCACAAAAAGCGGAAACGAAATCATGTCCCGCCAGACTGGTGAGTGTTTTGCCGAGGTAACCTTCGAAACCCAGTCTGGACGTTACTTTTGTCATTGGAGTCAGCGTCGGGCACGCGCAAAGCCAGATGGTGAACTCCAGACTCCGAAACACGAAATTTCCGATGCAGCCTCCGGTAAAATCATTGAATCCAAAATCAGAGGTGTAGCCGAACAGATCGAGGAAGTCACTGGCATGGATTTTGACCGTTTCACCCGGTCCATGTTGCTGGCTCAGGGCGACTTTGCTACATTTCTTCAGGCTTCACCGGATGACAGATCTCCGATCTTAGAACAGATAACGGGTACAGAAATTTACAGTCAGATATCTACCCGTGTCCATGAACGACAACGTGATGAGAAGGTAAAACTGAACCTGATCCAGGCTGAAACTGCTGGCATCGTCTTTCTTGACCAGGATCAGGAACAAAAGATTAAGCAGACACTAGAGACAGAACTAAAAGAAGAAAAAAATCTTATTGCCAAATTCACTGATACTGGAAAGGCCATTGAATGGCTCACTACCATCAATGAGCTGAAGAATGACATTGCCAGTCTGGCCGCTGAAGAGAGCCAGATTCAGGCTGCTATCAAGGCATTTAAGCTGGATCAAGAAAAGCTAGATCGAGCTTTACGTGCAGCCTCACTGGACGGTACGTACGCAACACTTACTGCCATCCGCAAACAGATAGCAGAGGATAAAGCATGCTTAAAAGCTGAGGAAAAGCATCTTTGTCGACTGGAAGCATCTACCAAGGAACAAACAAAAGCACTACAAGCGGCTGAGCAGCAAACTGCTCGGTTAAAAGAAGCGCAAAAAATGGCCGCGCCGATATTGCAGAAAGTTCGATTCCTTGACCAGAAACTTACAGATCAGAAAAAAACTGTTTCTGAAAGTAATGAAGAATGTAAAAAGGATGCAGCAAAAATTGAGACAAACAGAAAAGCTCTGTTAGAAGAACAGAAAAAACGATCCAGGGCTTCTGAGATACAAAATCTTGTAGATGACTATCTTAAAAAGCATTCAAATGATGAATGGCTGATTAGCGGTCTAGCTGGAATTGAAGAACAGCTTCAGGGCCTACAATCCAAACAACAAGTAATTTCCCAAAAAGAGTCCGATCAAGAGACGTCCATGATGGCTATGGATTCAGCAACAGAGTCATTCAACGACTGTCAAAAACAATCGGAGAGTCGGAAGCAGGAATTGAAGGAGATTTCAAAACAGCTTCAGCAAGACAATGATGCTTTGAAGCAGTTGCTGGGAGATCGCTTGTTACGAGAATACCGCACCGAAAAAGAAACTCTACTGCGTGAGATGACCTTCTTAACAAAAATTACCGAGCTTGAGGATATCCGAGCAAAACTAGAAGACGGTAAACCTTGCCCTCTTTGCGGCGCAACCGAACACCCATTCGCGGAAGGGAATATCCCCGTTCCCGATAAAGTCGAACAAAAGATTGACCTCCTGAGCAATCTGATCAGTAAAGCCGAGCATCAGGAAATTTCTATCCAGAAACTTGAAAAAGCAGAAAGTCTGGCTCGGGAAAATTTGACGAATGCTGAAAAGCTAGAATTAACAGCGGATAATAACAAAAAGGCCACCGATAAGATCTTCACCGAGATGAAAGACAGTCTGGTGAAGCTTCGTGCTGATTTTACCAAATGCAGGCAGGCTATTACTGTCAAACTCCAGCCACTTGGTATTTCGGACATCCCTGAAACGGGCATTTCATCACTAGTTGAATCACTCAGAGCGCAGCGGAATGCTTGGCAAACACAGGTCAAGGAAAAGGCCGATATCGAGAAACAAATTGCTAATATTGATAGCGACCTGAGAAGTTTGGGGTCGGTGATTGAAACACAAAGCACGATCCTATCCAAAAAGCTAGAGTGCCTAGATTCTTTAAAAAAAGAACTCGTTTCTGCAAATAATGAACGTAAGGATCTGTACGGTGACAAGAATCCAGATATTGAGGAAGAGTGTTTAAATAAAACGATTTCTGACGCAGAAAGTGCCGAAAAGCAGGTAAGAGGACAACACAATGAGCTTCAACAAAAATGGAATATAGCGAAGGCTAATGTTGAATCTCTGGAGGCACGTATCGAGAAAAAAGATCCAGAACTCGAAAAATATGAAAAAGTATTTTGTACAGCACTCGATCATATGAAATTTTCGAATGAAGAACAGCTTTTGGCGGCCGCATTATCCTCTGAAGATCTAGCGAATTTGCAGGCTATGGCGAGAGATATAGAGGTACGCCGAACGGATCTAAAAGCCAGACAAAAAGATCGGGAAACTCGTCTGATTACAGAAATGGCTATAAGAACTACCGATAATTCTCTGGAAGTACTTGAGTCGCAGTTCAGGGAACAAGAGAAATCCTTAGAAAATCTGCGGAATATCATTGCAGACCTTAAGCATAGTCTAAGTGAGAACATGGCCGCAAAGGAGCGGATAAAGGAAAAGCAGACCGCTATTGAATCCCAGAAAAAAGAATACTGCAGATGGGTAAACCTGCATGAATTGATCGGCTCCGCAGATGGAAAGAAATATCGTAACTTTGCTCAAGGGCTAACCTTTGAGATTATGGTTGGTAACGCCAACCAGCAATTGCAAAAAATGACTGATCGCTATTTGCTGACCCTAGATGAGGCAAAACCTCTGGAGCTAAACGTACTCGACAGCTATCAGGCGGGGGAGATCCGCTCCACAAAAAATCTTTCTGGTGGAGAGAGCTTTATCATCAGCCTATCCTTAGCGCTGGGGCTATCTTATATGGCCAGCAAAAATGTTCGGGTAGATTCGCTATTCCTTGATGAAGGTTTCGGAACTCTAGATGAAGATGCTCTCGACACTTCCCTAGAAACTCTTGCCAGTCTGCAGCAGGATGGTAAGATGATTGGTATCATTTCACACGTACCAGCATTGAAGGAACGGATTAGCACGCAGATTCAGGTAATACCACAAACCGGTGGCAGAAGCCAGATATTTGGACCAGGATGTGCTATATCTAAATAGAAAATTTATCTATTTCTTCATTTATCTTCTTGTTTGGAGACAGCACTTAATTTGACATTAGGGGAAATCTGAAAAGGCCTCAGTTTCACTCGATCACTAAGGTTCAAAACTCTTAAGATGTCTGTCAATTTGTAATATCTTGGTGCCATACAGAAAACAAATCATAGGGCAACTCGTGTTTCGACAGATAGGTCATACCTAGACCTTCAGCATGATCTAAAAAGAAGCTTTTAGCATTAAGAATGCTCACCAAGGTTGCAGGCTGTTACGGTATATGCTCCATACACTATATATTAAACACATCGGTGTTTTTGCGTTAGTGAGGACTGTAAATGCTCCAACAACTAGAGATAGTAGACATTGTGCGCCGGGAAGTCGCTCCACGTATAGAGCGAAAAAGGAAGTCTAAGTTCGGCCAATTTATGACGCCTTCGAGCGTAGCGAGCTTTATGGCATCCCTGTTTCCACCTAGCACTTTGCAAACTTGCCGTCTGCTAGATGCAGGCGCGGGGATGGGCGCACTTTCATGCGCTTTTCTAGATCGCTGGGCAACAGGTGGCTTTGACTTTGAGTCTGTTGAGGTGACAGCCTATGAGGTTGACGATGTCTTACGAGGGTACCTCGAACAACACCTGACCAAATATAGTCGAGTGAAATCTCATATCATCGCAGGCGATTACATCAAGATGGCGACCGCCGATGGTTTACAGAATCGAGGATATACTCATACAATTATTAATCCGCCCTATAAGAAAATTAATAGCCGTTCCGCTCACCGACTGGCTCTGCGTAGTGTTGGTATCGAGACGGTAAATCTATATTCTGCTTTCGTTGCACTGGTCGTAGGCGAGACCGTGCGTGGCGGTCAAATCGTTACCATTATCCCGAGGAGTTTCTGCAACGGCCCTTACTACCGTCCTTTCCGTAATTTTATTCTGGAGCGTACAGCTATACGTCATATCCACCTGTTTGATGCTAGGAATAAGGCATTCAAGGATGATGAAGTGCTCCAGGAAAATATCATTATTTGCTTAGAACGAGGTGGAAAGCCAGGGCCGGTTACGGTTACAACATCAACAGACGATACCTTTTCCGACTTGGACACCTATAAACATCCATTTGATCAAATAATATTCCCAGATGATCCTGAGCAGTTCATTCATGTACCAACCACAACCAAGAAAAGTATTATAGAGCTCTCGCCTGCTATTTGCTACTCGCTAGCTGACATTGGCGTGAAGGTATCGACCGGCCCTGTTGTCGATTTTCGGCTAAAAAAGCATCTGCGCAACATGCCTGAACCCGGTACTGTGCCTCTAATTTACCCAGGACACCTGAAGATAACCGGCACAGTTTGGCCTATACCAAGTTTAAAGAAGCCGAATGCGATTATGCGCAACGATGAGACAGAAAGGTGGCTTTACCCAAACGGATTTTATTGTGTGGTACGCCGTTTTTCAACGAAAGAAGAAAATCGACGTGTAATGGCAAGCTTCATTGATCCAGTTGCCTTTGGCAGCTATTTGGCGCTAGGTTTTGAAAATCACATAAACCTGTTTCACGAGGATAAGCACGGATTACCGGAGGCACTGGCTCGTGGTCTGACTGTATTCCTCAATACTACCGCAGTGGATAAGTATTTTAGAAGTTTCAACGGTCATACACAAGTCAATGCCAATGATCTCAAGCGAATAAAGTATCCAAGCCGTTATACCCTAATTCAGCTTGGAGAGTGGGCTATAAAGCAGAAAATTCTTACACAAGACCTGATCGACAGCAAGCTGGATACAATAACCAAATGAAAAATAAAAACGATTATATCGAGGCCGCACAACAAATTATCATTTCCTTAGGGATGCCGAAAGCACAGCAAAACGAACGAACGGCGCTTTGCTTGTTGGCATTACTAAACTTAACGCCAGGTAAGTTATGGAGTGAAGTAAAAAACCCTTTGATGGGTATCACTCCCATCATGGATTGGATACGGAAGCACTATGACAAAGACTATGCGCCAAATACTCGTGAGACAATCCGCCGACAATCTATACACCAGTTTTGTGATAGTGGAATGGTTCTTTATAATCCAGATGATCCAGCTCGACCAGTTAACAGTCCCAAGGCAGTTTATCAGATTGAGCCTTTAACGTTATCTTTAATCCAAACCTTCGATACACCTGATTGGCATAACAACCTGATCAACTATCTGACCGGCTGTGAAACACTGATTGCTAAATATGCCAAGGAACGGCAGCAGAACCGTATCCCAGTTGAAATTGCTCCAGGAAATAAAATTACTCTTAGCCCCGGTGAACATAGCGAGCTGATCCAATCCATCATCGAGGAATTCGCCCCACGTTTCGCACCAGGTAGTGTACTTATATATGTCGGCGACACGGCTGATAAATGGGGCTATTTCGATGCGACTTCTATAGAGAATTTAGGCATCAATGTAGACTCACACGGAAAAATGCCTGACGTTGTGTTGCACTATACTGCAAAAAACTGGTTGCTTCTGGTTGAATCTGTCACCAGCCACGGGCCGGTCGATGGTAAGCGTCATTCCGAACTGGCCAAGCTGTTTGCCGGATCAACTGCTGGCCTAGTATATGTCACCGCTTTCCCCAACAGAGCTATCATGGGGCGTTACCTTGGAGAAATTGCGTGGGAAACTGAAGTGTGGGTAGCTGATGCACCATCACACCTTATCCATTTCAATGGAGTGCGTTTTCTAGGGCCATATCCGATTGAGGATTAAGGGATCTCCTCTAAGGAAGGATTTCTCAGAGGAGCATTAGTATTAAGAGTATCGGTGGTATACAAAAATTTAAGATCCACGATACAATGATAGAAGGACATAGCTTTTCACTCTTTCAGCGAAACTAGATATTTAGGAACGTCTATTACGTTTGGTTCAAGTTCAACAAAATATTTCTTAATGGGACAAAGATCGGGGCGCAGCACAAGACAGCAGAATCTTTGCATGTGGGCTAATGGCTTCGATCAAAGGGATCCATATCGACTGGGTTTCATCCATCGATACTCGCGTTAGCACTAAAATATGCGGATGCTAGCGCGAAAGCTAGAGGGCGACCTTGACCATCGGAACGGGCGTGGATCTTGCTCGTAAAGCCTCTCCGCGGCTTCGACCAAAGCCTTCCTTATACGTCCCCCTTTTGCGCCAGCCGCTTGGCTGTGGGCGCGAATAATCGTACTATCTATCATATGTTGCCAGTCATCTGTCAGGCCAAGGTCAACCATGGTTTCAAGAAGAGCGTCCCAGACACCCTGTTCCGCCCACCTACGAAACCGAACATAGACCGAATTCCATTTCCCATAACGTTCATGCATATCTCGCCACGGGCAGCCTGTTCGAAGCACATAAAGCATACCATTGAGAAATAACCGATTACTTTTGGCGGGGCGTGCGCAGCGGCCTCGTTCGCTTGGAAGAAGACCCTCTATTATCTCCCACTCCGCGTCCGTCAGATCTCCTCGCATCCTATCTGCCCTACAAAACTTGTTCTCAATTTATCTCTAAAAATCTTAAATTATATTCTTTGTCAACAAAACCTAGATAGCTCAATCGCATCTACTAAACTCTTGGATAACTCAATTATATATTTTGGATCATATTCTTTTGTCATTACTTTTATTGGCTTTGTTTAAAATACAATGAACTTATTGGGGAAATATTTCATAACAAGCTCATAGTGTCAAACTTGATTTTATTTGATGCTCATTACTCATAATTCCTTACTACTTCAGAAGGCAAAAAGTTCAAAATGTGGCTTTAAAAACCCTCCTGACTGTCTATTCTGCGAAGCCATAACAATGCTCATCGTATATCAGAGATGAGGGCGTAAACAGTCATTAGATCAAACCTTACTTTTTTGCGCTGTAGGGGGGCAAGGGGGAATGTTTCCCCCGTTGACCCCCTTGTCCATTTTAAAATCTGTCCCTTTTGGGGGGGGAACCGAATGTCCGGTCTGGATTTTTCAACTTAAGAATCAAACGTCTTCAGAGCCCTCTGCTGATACCGACTGCACGGAGTGTTCTTGCGCTATTGCGGTCTTACGCACGTCAACTATCCTTAGAAGGTGTGAGGCGATCATCAATATTTCTATCGCCTCTTCTGGGCTATCAATAGAAAAATCCCTATGTGCAGTGGGGTTTCTATAAGAACTGTATGTTCCTGCAAATAACTGCAATCTACCGCTTTGCTCCGCAGTATTTACTTCCTTATCCGTCAAAGGGCCACAATCCGGTTTGTTATCTTTTTGTGGAGCAAATGCAGAAGATATTAGTTTTACTCCATCTCTATCCTCAAGTCCCGAAGCGCTGCGGACTTCGATTTCTACAGCTTTCATTGCCTGAAGTATGGCAGAATCATATTCGCCACGTTCAAAAGCTCTCCACGATCTGCTAGCAATTTCATCGTGGAGGAGAGACTTAGAGAACCTGCGGGCTATCATATAGCTTGTCACGTGGGCTTCTTCAGAAAAGCTCTCTGCAAGGCGGGAAAGTGCGCGGCAATCGGGGGACTTTACTCCTTTCGGTGGAAATCCTTGCACTAGAAAAAGATTCACTTCTAGCCACGCCCATGCTTCAGCAAACGCCCGAAAATAGACTTGGCGCTTATGATCAGCCTACGCTGGGTCTCTGGCTAGAAATTTTTCGAAATTAACTCGAAAGGATTTGAAATTAAGATCATAATCATGACGTTCGCGCAAAGTCGCCTTTATAGAGAAAAGTACCTTTATCGCAAGTTCTTCAGTGGTCATTTGCGATGCAATTTCTGCATCGAAATCATATGGCTCAATGTTCATAGTCATATTTAGTTTCCCGCTCTTTGATCATCCGATGATATCTTCATCCGCGACCATAAGCATCCTGCCCTGATCCTCAGTCATGCCTAGGATACAAGATGTCCGCTCACGAGTTCGCACACAATACATATCTACGTCATGAATGAGGCGTAAGCGGTCATTAAATGAAATCTTATTTTTCTGCTCTTTAGGGGGCAGTATTCCCCCTTGCCAACTGCGCCATGCACCCTTTGGGTAGCCATGGAGCACTGCTGGCTCCTCTTAAAGATAACCTATTGAGATGCCTGATTTCCGAACTTTCTTTTCATGCAAACAAGACGGTCAGAATGAACCTTTCAGAATGGCATGATACACTCGGGCGGATAGGTCAGGGCTTCAATAACCTGCTTCAGATTGGCGACTTCAATTCCGCTCGTATAGTTCATCGTGCCCTGTGATTTGTGGGACGCTTCATTCCCAAGCACAGTATCAATCCAGAGTTTTCTAATGTGCGCTTCCTGATTTCTGAGCTTGGTGAAAACGGTATGACGGAAGGAATGGAATGTTATCGCGTCTGGAAGACCAAGGCGTTTTTTGTGCTTTGAGAAAGAATGGGCAAAGTTATCGCCTCGTTCACCTGAGGCTGAAACAGTCAGATCAGGAAAGAGGTGGTTTCCGGCCAGAGGCAAGGACTGGACAATTCCGGCCGGAATTATCAGGAAAAAGTAAACGGAAAACTTTGACGACAAAAAAGAGCGCCGAATAATCGGCGCTCTTGGTTTTACGACATACCCTATAAAATATATGATATTTGCATTACTACTTGTTAGATCATAACAGCTGAATGATGATCTGTTTGTTTTTGAGCTTTTAAGGTCAAAGAAGCGATCATGCCAGAGCGGGTTTCCCCAGCCTTTTTGGCCAAGAGATCAAGACGTTCGAGAACTCTTTCCGGTAAAGTAATGTTTACCCGCTTTACCCTATCACTCAACAAAGCTGGATCTATATTGATAAAACCGAAAGACCATCCTTTATAATCAGGGTCTTTATATAAATCTGAGATAGAACTAGGTTCAGGAATATCTTGACCGCTATCTAATGTGGCATCAATCCAAGCAGATGCGGCTTCTTCAGCATTGGCAATAGCTTCATCCATCGTATCACCAGCCGAGAAGCAACCGGGTAAATCCGGTACGACAATACCAAAAGCCGTAGATTTTGTATCTGGCTCTATAGCAACGGGATAACGCATAAACTTCTCCTATAATCCGGCTTGCTTATGGATAGCCCGAACAAGCCCAACACCAATTTCCTTTTTAGGATGAGGTATCGTGATATGATGAGAGTAATGAGGATGTCTGAAAACGTGATGAGAACCACGTGTTCGGTCGAGTATCCATCCTGCTTTTTCAACTTCTTTGATCAAATCACGACTTTTCATGTTATGTATAATACACATTCATAGATCTGATGTAATCGCTATAATTTGGTTTTTAAAGATTAGCCTTTTATTCCATTATCGATAATGCGGATTATTAGGAATAAGATAGCCCTACCGAAAGGCAAATTTCTTTCTCGCCGCGCCTGTGAGCGAAGCGAACAGCACCGGAGGGATAAACAGACGGTGATCTGTCAGAATGACAGCTGACAGGGTCATGGGCGCATCTGTCTGGTTTTAACGAGGAGGTCGGCGATATCTTTCGGTGAAAGGGGCATCATGCGCTGTTCTCTCCGTTTTTTCTTGTGTTGAAGGACAGCCGCTACCTGATCAGGCCGGAGGTTCAGGGTATTGAGTTCTTTTGTGAAGCGATCAGGTTTAGGTTTGTTTTCTAAAACAACGCCTGTTGAGCCTGCGTTAGCAGGAGCGAGACAGTCCATATTCTCTTCTGTCGTTTTAGATTTTTGATCGTCGGTATTAGATAAATAATTATAACAGGATAGAGTATAAGAATTGAACTCGCGTTGATTGTCCGAAATTTGGGGCTTTTTTGAGGTATCCTCCTTAGATGTTTGGGAAGGTGTTTTAACCTCGTCCTGATCGGCCTGTGCTGCCTTCTTAGCCCGTTCTTCTTGTTCCCGTTGGTCTGCCCGCTCGATAGATTTCGCAAGCTGTATCAATGAATCTGTGAGCGCATTAGGCGCTTTTGCCCCCGATATTTCTTTCATGAATTCAACAGGGGGAAGATTTTCAATTATGGCTTTGGTTTCGGCTTTGTCCGCCTCTTGGGCGTGGTCGATATCGTCAGGAACAGGCACATTCCTCCGGCGCATGACGCGCTCGAAAACCTGTCTGGCCAACTCTGGCCAAGCCTTGGGAGACAAGAAGCCGTAGGCGTTACTGGTCTGCTTACGGCGGGGGCCTTTGCCGTCCGCCTTGATCTTGATTGACCGGCGTATCCAGCGGATGAAGCCTAAATCCTGTAGCTGTCGTAGTAATTTGACGACCGTCGCACGGGCGTAGCCGACACTATCGCAAATAGTATCAAGGGTCGGTTCCAGACGGCCAGTTTTGAAATCGACCATCCGAAACAGCATTTTTAGAAGACGAACAGCCTTATCGCTTAAGCCCTTAGTTTTGATCGAATATTGATCGACCGCTTCCAGATAGGCACCAATCTCTTGCGGATTGACCGGCTTCCAGACTGACTTCTCGCGTTCGCCAACCTCATAAGAATCCCGATGCACAGGATCAGGAGTCCGACGGCGGATTTTATAGCGGGTGGCTCGTTCGAGAGGGTCTTTGCGTCTGGTCTCAGCCGTTTTACGGGCGATATCGGCAGCGGTTTCAGGATCACACCCGCTAGACACCATCTGATCAAAATATTCGATTTCGTCGAACGCTTCTGATGCGGGGGCTGTAACCTCAAGATTGGTATTTGAGGCCGGAATTTCGGGGGCGACGCTATTGGCCAGTGGCATTGATTTAGAGAATATGCGGTCTATTTTATGCTGTTCTGCGGCCTGATCCGCCATGATCTTTGCGCTGTCATATGGCATGCCGGTTTCTATCAACATTATTCGATAGGTGCCGCGCTTGAAACGGCCTAGCCTGTCGATAAAAGGACTGGTTGTGGGCGTCATTTGTTCAAAAGACGCAGAGACAGGCTCTAAAGAAAAGGCAGAGGCATCCGAGTGGGTCGCTGAAGAGGAAGAGTCAGAAGAGGACAAGTCGGCATTAAGTGAAGGAGACATAGGAGATGACGCCACGAAATGAGATGATGAAGAAGAGGCGGTCATTGTGCGGGCTCCGGTCTTGGACGCAAAAAAGCCACAGCGAAGATTCTCCGCTGTGGCAGGCCTGAATTTGAGATAGAGAGATAGAGGAAAGGGGCGCCGGTTCTGATCACGGAACAAGCTTCCGGCTCATCGCCCGATCATTGACGATCTGGTTGATCAGAATACGAATAGAATTTTCAGGATGACCTTTCCGCGAACGGCTAACCGCGAGCTTGGCCTTCTTGATGTCATATTTCTGACCTTTCAGATCACGATAGGCTTCGGCAATCTGGTCATCCAGACGTGCCTTTTCTTCTTCAAGGCTGATAATGGATTGGAGCTTTTCAGTCAGCTCTTCGGTCGCATGAATAGAACTCATAAGACGGTCTCTCCAATGAGAAGATAAGGGATTGCCGAATAGGCATCGGCCAGAAACCCAAGGTTAGAACTGACGGGAAAAGAACAGGTCTTTTCCAAATAGGAAAGGCTGAAAAAACAATAGGTCATAAAGACGAACCAAAGTTTTGGATAAAGCCGTTCAAGCCCTCATTGGCCGTAGTTGCCGAACGTTTAATCACCTCGATAAGACTTAATATTTCAGTATTAAATCTTATGAATTCATCTTTTGAGACATTTTCCAGTAAAGCATAAGAACGGGTCTCTTCTGCCCGACGAATACCTTCCAAGCGATCCATCAACAGGCGAAGACCGCATTCCATCTGCCCCATATAAAGATACAGGGCATTGCTAATCTTCTGCTTGAATGTGCTGATCTCGCTATCAATTAAGGAGGGCATATTTTCGGCTGTTTTAATTGTCATTTTGACGCGCCTTTAATTTCGGAGATTTCGGAAGATTCAGCGAGATCTCAAAAAACTTTGGCTCTTCAACTGTGTGAATGAATGAAATCTGCAATACAAAGCGGTGACCGCACCGCTTGTTATTACATTCGACATAACTGTCTCGGATCAAATCCGATTGCATGTGACTAGACAAGACATGCACGCGCGAGCCGCAATAGGGACAATATCCTGAGGGAATATCTGCCGATAATTTATGAGCCTGCAATGTAACTGATTTATTTGTCATCAGCTTGCCCGCAATTAAAATCTACAAAGATTCTTTGTAAAATTTTTATTGAAAAATAATACATATTGCTGTCTAAAATGCCTCTACTGACAGAGTCGTAATTAGAGTCGTAACCTTATGCTTGTTGTTCATATGTAATTATTTTGTATTTTTCAATTTAATTATTGAATTTTGTAAAAAAATAAAAAATTAACAATTCAGTCACACATACATTGATTAACAAACGCTTTTGAAGCGGTTGTAAAACATGCATGTTATGAAAAAGTCAGACCAAATCGATTACATCCGGAACTGGGTTCGCCAAGAACGCCTGTTGAGAGACTGGAGTACGCGAGTGCTGGCGGAAAAGGCTACTCAGGTTGCCAAAGCTAACAATGTTCAGATTGACTTAAAACAGCAGTCGATTTCCTATTTGGAACTGGGACACATGAAAAGTGTCCCATCTTGGCTACAATTTGTTGAACAGGCTTTCGAAGAGAACCCTCCGAAATTGCTTGGTAAGGTTTACCAAAAACCGCAGACATTCGATTGTAACGGTAAGACTTTTTTACCTGATGAATCTTCTCTTAAGAAAATACTTATTGGGCTTTTAGCACCCATGGAAGACCATATCCCATGGGATTCTAAATACCGTATTGCATCCAGCTTGGCGAAGAATCTCCCTAAAGGGATAAAAGAAGTAGGAATGTTCCTCAGTTAAATCATAAATTCAGGCCCCATGAATAGCCAATTCCCAATTCTATATTGGCTATTTTCCAACAGGGGGAAGTTTTTATTCACTGCGACACATACTGCTTTAAAATAGGAATGATGCTTTCTAAAAAGCTATATAAATGATAACATGTATTACATTGTCATTCATATAGGAGGAAGTAATGGCAGCTAATCAGCTCGTACAGGCTCGCATTAACGGACAGATAAAACAGGAGGCTGCTGTTATATTAGAAAGCATTGGTCTGACGGTATCTGATGCTGTCCGCATGATGCTCACTAAAGTCGTTCAAGAAAAAGCTCTGCCTTTTGACCCTTTGATTCCAAACAAAAAGACATTGGCTGCTATGAAAGACGCGCGTGCCGGTAAAATGAAAAAGTTCGACAGTGTTCAATCTCTGATGGATGACCTTCATGCGGATGATTGAGCGAACATCTCAATTTAAACGCGATTACAAAAGAGAACGAAAGTCCGATCCGCAGTTAGATAAATATTTTATTCCTGTCGTTACCCATCTAGCCAGTGACGTTATGCTAGCTCCTCGTTTGAAGGATCATTCGTTGACGGGAAACTGGAATGACCATCGGGAATGTCACATTAAGCCTAATTTGCTTTTAATTTACCGGAAGCCTGACGAATGCACCCTTCATTTGGTGCGGCTAGGATCTCATTCAGAGTTGTTTTAATTAAGGTATAGGCCAGTTGATAAGCGTTAGGACAAAGGGACTTTAGTCTTTCGAAGGATATCCGCTTGCTTATGGATAAAATCATCAATGAGTAACGTCAATCGCTTCAAGAAAAAACACTAATAACAAAAATATATTATTGAATTGTAATCAGGAAAAGTAAAATTGTTTAAAGATACTGGCACCTTGTTTAAAGATTTAGGTATTTGATGGACTTTTCCTTGATCTTGCAAGTGTTACTTTGGGCATTAACGACAACAATTTTCTTTACCTGATTTAGAGGTGCAAGGATTGTGTCTCGAATAATTTACCTTATTAGATAGGAATAGAAGAATTAAGATATATAAACCGAGTGGTATAAAATTACATCGAGTATTATCAGCTAGAGACTGTCCCAATTTTTTCTAAGAGGGATCTAGAACGATCACCTAGATGAGGATCATCTTTTAAAGACTCTATTCTCGATATAGTTTCAGAAAATGTTGGATTCTCTTGGCTACCATCTAGGTCTGGCATTTTTAAAAGATTGTATAGTTCAGGTGTTCTAGAGTAACCGCCCTTACCATAAAGATATTCCATCATTTGGATGAAACCTTCATCTTCTTTTGTATTGGCATTCCAGAATTTTTTAAACCCTGCATTGTCAATGTTTTTCCAAGCTTCAAGAATTATCCAACCTCTAATATTTTGAAAGATTTGCTCTTTTGATAGAAGAAGATATCTTTGTTTCATTATAGGAATAATTTTATCTAGTGCTTCTTCTTTAAAACGCCATTCAGATTCGGAGGTTTTGGAACCTCCACCTCGGCCATGAGCCCAAAATTCGTTTCTAAAATAAAAAGAGAGCCAACAAATAGCCTTCCCGTCTTTGAAAAGATTACTAAAATCTTTATTTATATTTTTTTTGAAAAAATTATCTGAAAACAAATTAAATTTAGAAGAATTACTATTATTTTCAATATTATTATCCATAATATTAGACATGGCTATAATTATATTACGAATAGCGATAGGTTCTATATCATAAATCCCTTCCATAATCCATTGTAATAATAGAGAAGCTTTATTTAAACTTTCTGTAAAAATAGTAGAAGATAAATCCATCAGTACGGATTCAGTTTCTTCAGGACTTTTTCTAAGACGATTGAATATTTTATTCTCTTCTTCGAGAGAAAATATAAAAGGCTTTTCTCTTGGAGAGAAATAAAGATAAAAATGATTTATGCTTCTTAATCTTCTAAATTTAATAGAATTACAATCTTTTAGAGGATGATAACCACCAACATATATCTAAATTATATTGCTCATCCGTATTAACACAAGGCAAATAATGAGAAAAATCAATATTATATTTCTGCTTTCCTGATACTTTACTAAGAATCTTTTTTAAAGATTCAAGTTCTTCTGTCTTTTTGTCAGGAAAGCCTCCTTCTCCAAATAGAGAATAATAAAAGACATTTTTACAATAATTTTCTATCCAATTATAGAGATCAGGATCATCATTTTTGATGATTTGTAGCCAGACAAAATCACCCAAATTAAGGTTATATTTTATCACATAAGGTAAATAAAACGGATACTATCCAATATTTTAATCAATACTCTTGGAGTTTTTACTCTATGCCATCCTTCACTTGCTAAAGATATATCTATCGATAGTTTTTGATAGGAAGGTAATCTCGGTACCAAAGAGTATAATTCATCTTTAAACCAAGATAATAAATCAGAAAAATTTGGCAAAAAGAGAGGAATGGTAAGTTGTATAATTTTTTCTAAATATGACTGACCGCTATCTATTTTTATTTGCTCTTCAATGGCTTTACAAAGAATATTTCTATCATAGCTTAAAACGTAAGTTACGTTCGGAAAGTCAGCAACGGAACGCACCAGTCGCAGAACCTCTATTGCTTCTGAGGGATCCAAGCGATCGAGATCATCGATTACTACGATTATTCGACGACCTATATCTTGAAATATTGTTGTTAGCTGATTTTTAAGATTAGAAAGAGATTTCTCTGATGTAATACTATACAAGAATTCTATAATTATATCGATACAAGCGCTATAAGATATAGCGTTTATTTTTTTCAAAAAAAATGTTATCAAGTTTACCGGATATTTAGTTACTGTAAGCAGCTTTATTTTAGGAAAACCGTCTTCTGCTGCTTTAATAAAGGATTTAAAGTTTTTTGCTATCTCATTATAAGGAAAATATTCCTTTAAGGCGGTAACAAATTCACAGAACAATGCGTCAATTAAAATATCGCGATTACCAACAAGCCACGGCTTAAAATCGACTATTATTATATCCTGCTCTTTCTCGATCTTATTCTTGATCAGATTAATAAGACTAGATTTACCAGAACCCCATTCACCCTCGATACCAACAACAAAACCGTCCTCAATTTTAGCTTGCGTAAGAGAGAGAGCAATCTGGTCTGCTAATGCAGAAAAACCAAGTTTATCGTCTTTCTCTTCAGTAATTGGGCGGTCGCCAGTGTAATTATAGGCGTTGTTTTTAGTGTTCACAGTATTTGATACCCAATATTATTTTCTTTGATGTGAAGACGATCTAATCATGTCAGCAGCTATCATTAAATGATATATCTCAAGCACTACAGTTGTTTAGCGAAATTGGACAGCTCAATAGACATTTTATTAAGCGAAACGATTAAAATATGATTTAAGATAGCTAACGTTAACCCACTCTACTGGAAACATAGAGAGTATATCTTGTCTTACTTGGCTGTCATTATTTATCATGATAAATGATATCAACCCAATATTCGAGGTGCTTTATGGCAACCCACACACGTGAAAAATTCGCCACTCAGGTTGATATGGAGATACTGAACACGGTTAGAAACCTTGCCCAAAACGAAGGGAGACAGATTCAATCGTTAGTCGAAGAAGCCTTATCTGATCTGATCGAAAAACGGAGACTTAATCAGCCTCGCAGCCGCGTTATGAATATCTATCAGGCAAGCCACAAAAATTTTGCAACGCTATACAAAAAATTAGCTGAATGAGTGAGTTTATCACCCTTGTTGAAGCTTTGGCTATTCATACTGATCAAATAGATCGATATGGAGGGTCTTACGGGATCCGAGATAAAATTATTAGAGGCTGCCTTATTTCGTCCGCAGACAGGCTATTATAACGATCTTATACAAGAATCTGCTGCACTTTGGGAAAGCCTTGCCCAAAATCACCCATTCATTGATGGTAACAAGCGAACGGCTTTTGCAGTCACCTATACATTTCTTGCCTTGAATGGTGTCTTGATTTCGGCAGATGCTGAAATGGTCTATAGTTTTATCAGCGAGCTTTATCGAAGTAACAACTTTGAATTTGAGATTTTAGATCAATGGCTTCGACTGAATACTGTTAAGCATTCCGCTTGATGGCTAAAAGATATTGGTATTTATGGTGACCGTGTTGACCGTAAACGACTGACTACAACCACTGATGAAGATACGATTTCTGGTATGTATCCAACTCCAACCACTATCCGGCATGCTTTGGGTATGAGCCAAAAAGATACCAATTTTCATATGGCAGAGGACTCATTCATAGTGGTGTTCTCTATGCAATTTCATAGTTAGATAAACTGTTTTAGCGCGGAATAATATGCTTCATTAGGTTCTATAATATTATTTCAATAATGTTTTTTCAGACCCTTTGCGTTCGATGCCATCCAAGCCGCGGGCTTTTTTCACCCCTCTATTTTCGCTCACTCGTATTGGCTCAAACATACCCTAAATCCCCTGTATTTAGCCTTATAAAGCGGCATATAGCTAAAAACAAGCTGGATACCCTCATCTCATTTCATCTCAAGGCAGCGCATTTAAGCAAATTGTCTGTTTTTAGCAAAATTGGAGAGTTGAGGCGTTGATTTATGTAGCTCATAAAAAGGCAGAATGCCAAGGCAGCTCTCTAAAATTAAAGTCATATTCTGTTATGCAGATTTAGCCTAAAATCGATGATATTGAAAACGGCAACACGTCTGTTTGACGATAAGGTCAGAATATAAAAAATTATCGAAAGAAGCGAATATTTTCTAACAAATTTAGGCAGGCCGGATAGGCATGTTCAAGACATATGCAACCCATGTGATTATACTTGTATCATGAGAAGGGTGCTGTAAAATTAAAAATAATTAGCTCCGTAGAGGTTTAAAATGACATCTATCCCTCAATCATCAACTGATAACAGTGATACCCTTTGGCATAGCCTCGTCATCGCTGCTAGCTATGATGATGGTGCCGCTGCTCAAGAGCACTTAGACGCGGGCTTTCCCATCTATTATGTTGAAGACGACACACCAGAAGGTCTCCTGATTAAGGAATATCCTGATGGCCATCGTGAACTTGTTCGTTTCAATGAAGCAGGTGATGAAGTTATCAAAATTCTATGAGTTTGCCTCAATTATGGATATTCGCGGGTCCTAATGGTGCCGGAAAGTCTACTCTCGCACAACGTTACGTGGCCGGAAGAGTTGAAATTATCAATCCTGATAACATTGCCGTTGAGATAGCCCCCAACCAGCAAACGACCCCAGCTATTGCCAGCAAAGCTGGACGGATAGCAATCGAACGGCGCCATGCGTTGCTAAAACTAGGGTGCAGCTTTGCTATCGAAACAACTCTGTCTGGCCAAGGCGAGTGTGCCTTTATGAAGGATGCTCTAGACCGAGGATTTAAAGTTAATCTGGTTTTTGTTGGGATATCAAGCGTCCTCCAATCTCGAAGCCGAGTGGCTGAGCGCATATTAAGAGGCGGTCACGCAGTACCTCCGGCAGATATTGAACGGCGCTTCGGGCGGAGCATGACCCACCTGACTCAAGCTATACAAATAGCGCATCGGGTTTTATTGCTGGATAATAGTGGCAAAAGATTGCGACTTCTTGTTAGCTGTGAGAATGGGCGCGTCAAGCATATCAGCGCCCATCTACCCAGATGGGTTCAAACCGTAGCAGACTCACTTATTGGATAGAGGTTAGTTTTTGGAACTACACCTTATTAGACGAGAAGCCATCGCTTGCTTAGTATAATTCAAACATTACTGGAATTGTGAGAGGATTTGCCGGCTTTCGATATGATCGAAAGAAAGTTTTTCAAGCCAGCGCTCCCCTCATAAGGTTCTAATTTTTGACGGCTATTTTATTGAATTTACAAAAATCCTTTATTAGTTTCCCCCTAATTTAGCCAAATATCATATAACTCAAATGAGTATATACTTATTTGAGTTATAGAGTAAAAATATAATAACACTTTTGTGCTTATGAATTCTTTGAAAGAGAAAGACATGATACAATCGGTAGGCATGGCCGGTAGGCATGGCCGGTAGGCATGGCCGGTAGGCATGGCCGGTAGGCATGGCCGGTAGGCATGGCCGGTAGGCATGGCCGGTAGGCATGGCCGGTAGGCATGGCCGGTAGGCATGGCCGGTAGGCATGGCCGGTAGGCATGTTAATTATTCAATCAATTAAAGGGCAACGTTTTTATATAATCGGTCAGAATATCTTTGATACTTTTTCCTTGTTGTGCAGCATAAATTTTTAGCTTTGTATGAAGATCGCTATCTATAAAAAAGTTAACACGCTTTTGTTCTTTTTCATCTGATAAGCTAGCTAAAGTGACCTCTTTAGATTTACGCGCACTGGGACGCCCCGCTTTAAGTGATAAAACACTTTTACTCATTTACTTTAAACTCCATAAACGTAAAAATTCAAAGGAATTTTTCTTTAATTTCCTTGAATAATCTGTGGATTTCCGATGCAGCGTTTTCATCTATTTTATCGTCGAGAACAGTCACCCCAAGACTGGCCGAAGTGGGATAACTTATTCTTTGGGTGATAGCGGTTTCTAAAACAGGTAGCCCGTAATCAGCCAAAGCCTGAAAAATTTCGTTACCTAGCTTAGTGCCTTTGATCGCACGGGAAACGATAAAAGCAGCCTTAAGTTTGCCGTCCGTTATTTCAATTCTGGATTTCACTAGATCGACTAATTCAGATGTCGCCCAGATGTCATAAGGAGAAGGTTGCACCGGAATTAAAATTACATTGGCCGCCTTGATAGCGGAGACTGCCAGATCAGAAGCCTGCGGGGCGCCATCGATAATGACGACGTCTTTATTGGCAATATGTTTTAGATCCCGCTCTATCGTTGGACGATCTATCCCGATAACAGAGACAGGATTGTCCTCCCTTACCGCTCCCCAATCTCTTGCGCTGCCTTGAGGGTCAGAATCTACCAGAAGGCAATTATAGTCTGCTAACTGGAATGCCCGAGCAAGATGGGTCGAGATGGTCGTTTTGCCAGAACCGCCTTTTTGATTTAATACTGCAATTACTTTCATGTGTAATTACTCCTTTGAATAATAGTTGTATTATATTTTTATATGTAAATACAATTACTCATTTTCATCTTTTTATCATCATAAGATTTAGCACTACAGTTGTTTTTTTAAATGAAATTATCATTATATTTCAATTGGTTATTTTTCTATTTGTGCTAAAAACGAGCGAATTCAAGTAACTCGGACTTTTGCGCTAATTCCTTAAAAAGACGTTATAAAAATGGATGATGATGGGTAAACGGGACTTTCCCAGTTATATTCCCAGTCTAGGAACTTACATGCTGCGTCTCATCGGCTCTCATCCCAGCAGTCCTGTAAGCCTAGCTTGACAAACGGTTCTCAGGCCAGAAATTAGCCTCTCTCCTCACCTTCCAAAGCCCGGTGATGATGGAGCCTAAGGTTTTGGCTTAGGAAGAGAAAAAAGCTGTTGAGATTTCCAAACGGAAACCAGAAGATCCGAAGGAGAAGCTGACCCGTAAAGCCGTCAGGAAGCAACTGCCTGTTCATACTCTCTAATGCCTTGACACAGTTTGTATTGAGCGACCCAAAAGCCAGAACGGATACCAAAGAAGCAACCAAGTGGACAGTCGCGCTTTATCTTTTGGTGATTCCTGTCAGTGACAACCCGATGCATTTCGTGACCAGCTCTCAGCAGTCTGACATTGCAACAGGACGCACAGAGGGTCAAATTTGATGGTCACCAGATGCTTCGCCTGTCGGCCTTAAGGACTCAACTGGTGCAAAGGCAACTGGTGATAAAGAACCCATGGGCAGGCTAGCATTTTGAGAGTGCCCCAAGACTATACGCAGAAGCTGGACATCACAGAAACTGGCAGTACTGACCTCTGCTTCGTAGCATAGCACCTTGCCACTTTCCGTATTGTGCTTGGCTGGATGAAATCTACGAAATGAGGATATCCAGAAGATTGACAGTATCCCCTGCTTCCTTATCCGCCCTCACCCAGAAGACAAGTGAACGCCGAAAAAAGAGACAGGCACCGGTAATGTGCCCTTTGCTGAACTGGGAGGTATTCTGGACTTCAAAGACGGCGAGAAATTCTTTTTCTCGAAACTAAAAACACTCCAAAGCAGCCCAGATGGCACAAACTCCGGCCGGTTCGATACGGTCCTTGGATGTCAGCTTTTGCCGACATCTGACATTCTGGATCTTGCAGCTTAGTTAGATTCTTTAATTTGCACAGACGCATCTGCAAGCAAAGACAAATGCCGGAAATAATCTGATTTGTTACATAACATACTCTAGGTAATTTTTGCTACTTTGCACTGCACAGTGAAAGATTTAGCTGTTAAGGGAATTACCCTTTTATGGGGTAATTTAGATGGCGGCTACTCACGAGTTGACAACTGCGGAACACCGCTTAATCAAGAGTATGCTGCTACTCTGGCCAATTCTCAACTATCAAGAAATTCTAGCTTATGTTGCCTATCCTAGGAGAGGTTGGAAACATGCCCACATTAAAGAAATCTGTGATGAAGTCTATTTTTCGAATTTCCTCCCAGCTACCCATGAGGAATGGTTCTCCTTCATTGCTGCTTGAACCAATAGCCTGCGCTCTGATCCTGACCAGTTTGTTATTAGTACCAACACCGTCGATGATGCCAGCGAGATGAAAACTCGCCGTCAGATCGCTTCTCTGCATCTCCATTGGTGGCCCGTCGGCCAGGGACTTTACAGCTCTGGCGTTATACGGACCTCGAGCGACAGCGCGTTCAGCTGGGTCTATGATTGCGGCACAACCTCAAATCAATTCTTGATCGATCGCGCTCTTCATATGGATCAAACAGAGCGAGTTAGTGTCGGCGTCGAGAAGATAGATCTGGTAGTTCTGTCCCATTTCGACAAAGATCATATCAGCGGCTTTTCACGTCTGATTGCAGCCTGCCCAATCAAGCGGCTACTAATCCCCTATGTCCCGTTGTGGAAGCGCTTGGTGCTCGCGATCGAGCAAGGTGTCAGCGCCGAAGATCCCACTTTTTTGTTCTTCCTAAACCCTGTCGCCTATCTTCGCGGCATTGAGGGATCAGACATTGAGGATATCGTTTTTGTACCTACAGGTGAACCTGATGATGGGCCCTCGGCACCTGATGATCCCGAGCCCCCTATCCTTCCAGAAAGTGAGGAATTCGAGCTAACGTGGCCCCCCGTGGGTGATCTCAATCTCGAGATCGGGGACACCCCAACTGAGGCCGTCGGTGACCCGGCAGTTGAGCAGGACGAACAAGGGAAAGAGCCAATCTTCCTCAAACCAAGCGGACGCCTTGTGGTGCCCAGTTTCTGGGAGTTTGTCCCTTACAATGATGCGGAGCAACAGCCTAAGGCTAGTGCCGACTTCATCACTCAGGCCGAGTTTTTGCTGGATCTAGTCAAAAATGATGTGACCAAGCGCATTCAGGCATTTGAGAATCTTAAAGGCCTCTATATCGAAACTTTCGGATCCACTCCCAAAAACAAAAATATCATTTCACTCTTTCTTTATTCTGGCCCGATTAGCACGAGGTTACAGCTTGACACCGTCCTCACCTCGCACCTGGTAGAGCGCCCAGCGATTACTACTCGCTATGCTCAGATCCACACTGGTGATGGCACTCTCAAAGGTGCCCACTACACTCGGTTTGAGAATTTTTTCAAACGATCAAGACGGCTTCAGAAGCTGGGGCTTTTCCAGGTTATGCATCATGGTGCGAAACCGCAATGGCATGCTGGCATTGCTGCTAAGTTGAATCCAACCGCCAGCATCTTTTCATCTGATCCTGCGCACGAGGTATACAAGCATCCGCGCCCAGAAGTGCTGCGTGATTTTTGGCCCTACCATCCCATTCAGGTTGACAACGTCACGGGCTTCCATCTGTTCGGATATCTTATCCTGATCTGATAGGATGTGGTAGAGAAGCGGGGTAAAGCTTCGTGGGTAACTTGTCAGGACTTGCTGGATAGCAGGGATCGATAACAAGGTCATTTCAAATCACGCCAAGCCTGATCATCTCGCTGTATCAACCGGCAGGTCATGTCTCAGAAGCGCCAGAGAACAGGAATACAGAGAATGGCAAGTTCTCTTTCACTAGACAGTATCGGCTTTCAAGCAATAGTCACAGTCGCTTGGATATCTGGCAAGAGGGTGGATGCCGCCTGTCTACTCAGTTTTTGTTGGGCTAACAGGCAATTTTGACCGAGACAACGGAATATTTTCTTAGGCATAATGGACCAAAAACTACTATTTACATATAAAGATCCTGTGGCAGTTATCTCTTATATTAAGCAGATTAATTACTATAGGCTGCATCATCATCACACCTAATCTATAACTTTATGCGACATAGTCCTTAATATTGTTATAGGCAACCGCCATCTGCTCAATTAACCTTCGCATACACTCTACACGATTATCGATGAATTTACTCCGATCTGGCAAGTCGTGTGGTGGCTGGAACTTCAGAAAATTTCCAATATCGTTATAGTATGCTACGTCATTATACAGTTGAGAAAATATGCAGCATCAGTATGCTGGAACAGTTCCCAAAAAGCCAAGTAAGAGAATTCTAAGAATTCTCTTACTTTTTTATTGTCTTCCTGAGGGGTGACCGGACTAACGCCGAGTACGCTGCATATTTGGTCATACTATAATGAGAATAGATCATCTTCGAGGTCTTTGGTGAGGTAGAGGCTAGCCACCTCCAGAGAGTGAACCTCTTTAATCTCTTGCAATATTTTTGAAATATGAGGAGATACTCCTTCAAATTTGTTGTTCATAACGAAATAAAATTTTTTGATTGGCGTGATTTTTGCCAGTATTGTTCAAATTTGTTAAAATCTTCCTTAACCTTCTTCTGCGTCGTAGCTGAATTAGTCGAGAGTTTCTCCGGCGCATATACTTAAAAGTATGTGCCTGAATTTTTTAACCAGCCATCGTTGCCATGATCGCCAATATTCCCATGGGGCTTCACTTGTTCAAAGTCTGCATGCAAATAGCTTTGAATTTTTGTGAACAGTTCCTCAAACTTACTTCCATTGGCCGAAAGCACTGCCAGTTTGAATTTCTCGCGAAGGTTCATAAAGACATCTCCAAAACAGTTATTGACTGTCAATCAATCGTAAATCACTTAGGTCCTGATCCGAAAGTTTTCGAGTAATAGCGGTATGTTAAGATTCATCTGTCTTTGAGAAAAGATGGAGAGAATGATGATATGGACAGGTATTACTAGCCGCAAGTATAACCCGATAAGGCCTGCGTTATCTATCAAAATAGACAGTCGTGGAATGGGTGTTGATCGTGCCGTGTTCGCTCCCGCGGCCAGACAAGGTAGCGCCCCCGTACAAGTGGTCAACGCCATACTCTGCATGGCCTCGACCGATTGTGCGCGGCGTTTATACTGCCAACAAACTGCGATCTACGCTCGCATCCATGAAAAATGGACTATCGAAATCATCAGGAGATCCAATACGGTGAAAGGCTTTCAGATCCACCGCGCCGCTAGTTCTATGTAGCTGTGACGCACGCTGAAAGCTTCCTGATGTATGTCTCCGAGCAGAGTAGATGGAGCAAATCCGCCCAGTCTATTTCTAGGACCGCAAGGTGTAGGCATAACCCGAATCTTCAAGTACGTTAACGGCTACTCGGATACATGCATCTCTATAAGCAGTTGTCCAATGAATTGATGTATATATCCAGAGATCGGGACAGATACATCAACAGGCTATTATTAAAATTAAGCATGCTTAGGAGGTCATAGGATGACAATTGAACGGATAAGTAAAATCAAAAGCCATCGAATTTTTCGCGATTTTGTTTGGCCAGAAGATCTACCTACTTTTAAGGGAAAAAATCTATTTTACGGTTGGAATGGAATGGGGAAATCAACGCTCTCTGAACTATTTCGATCAATCGAAAAAAAAAGTCCCGTCCTCGAAGGGGATATTGAATTTATTATTTCTGGCAACAAGGTTGACGGAAAAACTTTTGCAACAGCTCAAGGGCTTCCGTCGATCCGTGTATTCAATAAAAATTTTGTTACCGACAACGTATTCACCAGCAATGACGTAGTAACACCCATTTTCGTTTTAGGCGAAGAGAACATAGAAAAACAAAAACGAGTTAAAAAGCTCAAACACGATATCAATCTTAATGAGATAGAATCCGGTAAAAAAGAGACAGAAAAGAGACAATCAGAAAGGGATTTAGATAGCTTCAAAACGCACCAAGCCAAATCAATCAAAGATTTGCTGAGCTCATCTGGTGGGAACAATCGGTACAATAACTACGATAAGCGCTTATACCAAACAAAGTGTGAAGAGTTGCTTAGACTTTCTAAGGCTGAACAAAAAGCAAAAATCCTAAATGAATCTGATTTTCACACGCAGAAAAAAAAGAAAGATTCGACGCAGCTAGATAAGTTAAAACTTCTAAACTTTAGCTACCCTGACACTCGAAAACTAACAGAGCAAGTTGTTGCTTTACTCAAAAAGACAGTAGTCTCAACGGTAATAGAGAGTCTCAAAAATGACAAAGATCTCTCTGAATGGGTAAAAACTGGTCTAGAAAAACATCAAAAAGAGCATTCCTGTAATTGTCTTTTTTGTGGGCAACCCTTGCCCGATGGCCAGATTGAGAAGTTGGAAGCTCACTTTAATAAAGAATTCAATACGTTTATTGCCGAAGTTAAAGACCAAATTACGATTATAGAATCTGAAATTGAAAAATCATACGCACTACCCAATTGGCTAAGTCTCTACGACCATTTAAAAGGTAATTTCAACGATCTTCGCCA
The DNA here is from genome assembly GCF_006715975.1 of Zymomonas mobilis. Taxonomy (GTDB): domain Bacteria; phylum Pseudomonadota; class Alphaproteobacteria; order Sphingomonadales; family Sphingomonadaceae; genus Zymomonas; species Zymomonas mobilis_B. The sequence continues at coordinate 27,282 of NZ_VFOF01000006.1, forward strand.
AGAGTTCCTTGACGAAATCGAAAGAGTTAAAGAATATCTTGAGAACCTCCTCGCCGCGCTTAAAGACAAAGAGCAAAAACCATTTCAGCCTATTGAACATAGTTTTGAAATCATCACCGGTAATGAAAATATTATTTTTAATTTAAACGCAATAATAATCCAACACAACCAAGAAACTGATGAATTTCAAACAGGAATAAACACGGCGAGGACAAAAATAGAAGAATCCTTAGTCGCGAAAAGCCTGATAGAGTATCAGCATAAAAAAAATGAAGTCGATATAGTTTCTAGCGCTCTCCATGCTGTGTGCGATAAGATCACCGAATTGAGAACGGAAGTTCATAAGATTGAAGAAGACATCGAGGAACACCGCAAACCTGCTGATGAATTGAATGCTGATATTTGCTCTTACCTTGGCAGAAAAGAACTTACCTTTGAAATAAAAGGATCTGGCTATCAGATCAGTCGCAATGGAACTCCAGCTAAAAATCTGAGCGAAGGAGAGAGGACAGCAATCGCATTCTTGTACTTTCTAAAATCACTCGAAGATAAGTCCTTTTCCTTGGAAGACGGAATTGTCGTAATCGACGACCCAGTCTCAAGCATGGATAGCAATGCGCTCTTTTACGCCTTTAGTATCATGAAAAAAAAGACAGAAAATGCAGGACAGCTTTTCATTCTTACGCATAGTCATTCTTTTTTTAGGCAAGTGAAAAATTGGTTTAATTACCTTCCTAACCAAAAAAATAAAGATGAATATAAGCGACCTGGAATGTTTTACATGCTGACTAAAAATGTAACTGATTCTGAGAGATCTTCTTCTATATCAAGGCTCGATAGCCTACTGTGTAAGTACGAATCAGAATATCATTATTTGTTCAAACTTGTTTATGATGCAGCCAATTCTGAGAAAAAAGCTGACTTGCAACAAAATTACCATCTGCCCAATATTGCACGAAGACTATTGGAAACATTTCTCGCGTTTCGTCAGCCTTCAATGTCAGGAAAATTGCACATGCAACTCAAATCAACCAATTTTGATGATGCGAAAAAAACTAGGATTCTCAGATTCCTTCATACATATT
>NZ_VFOF01000007.1 GCF_006715975.1 Zymomonas mobilis
AATATAAATAAATTGTAATGATTAAATAATATCTAAATATATAAAAATATATGATTTTAAATACCGTATTGGTTAAATATTTATTATAATAATATATGGATATATAATTATTAATTATTTAAGTTTATAATAAAAATGTAGTATTTTTCAGGAAAATATTCCATCCAAAACACTAAACTCCATTATTTTAAGTTCATTTGATAAAAAATTTATAAATATTTGAAAGAGTAATTTGAAATCGAGTTTTTAGGAAACAGATTGGATGCATGAAGACCTGAGCGACGAGGGTTGCTGGTTATAGAGGATTTCTCTTTAAGTGAACGCATCCGCTAGTGGCATGAGTGTCAAGGTAATCGGTTCGAATTTTAACGGGGTGCTTTATGCCCTTCGAATAGGTTGCCTATGGCGAGGCATAGATAACACTATAGAAAATGGAATTCTGTCTATGTTCGGTTCCGCAAATGGGCAAACAGGGTGTCTGGGATACTTTTTTAGAAAGCTTGATTGGCCTTGGTTCTGACTATGACTGGCAATATATATAGTGGATATTACGATTATCGAGATCATAGCCAAGCAGTTGGTGAAGAAAGGGGATGGCAAGCCTTTGATTGAAGCAGCGGTAGTTTTACAAGTAAGATTCCTATGCTTAGAAGTCCTCTCGCTTTTGAGATGAAATGAGATGAGGGTGTCTAGCTCGTTTTTAGCTATATGCCGCTTTATAAGGCTAAATACAGAGGGTTCAGGGTATGTTTGAGCTGATAGCTTTGAGCAAAAAACAGGGGGTCAATTTTACCGCGGGCTTGGATGGCATCGAACGCAAGGGGGCTGAAAAAACATTATTGAAATAATATTATAGAAATTAATGAGCTATATTATTCTGCGCTAAAGCAGTTCATCTAACTGTCGATCTGACTTTCGTTCTCTTTTATAATCGCGTTTAAATTGAGATGTTCGCTCAATCATCCCATCCATCAGAGATTGAACGCTGTCGAGTTTTTTTAATTTACCGGCGTGTGCGTCCTTCATAGCAGCCAATGTCTTTTTGTTCGGAATCCAAAGGGTCAAAAGACAGAGCTTTTTCTTGAACAACTTTTGTCAGCATCATGCGGACAGCATCAGATACCGTTAGACCGATGCTTTTTGAGAGAGCAGAAGCTTCCTGTTTTAAAGCTGTATGTGTCGCAGTGAATAAAAACTTCTGCCTGTTGGAAAATAACCAATATAAAATTGGGAATTGGCTATTCAGGAGGAAATGATGAGTTATTCAAACAGGCTAATCTGTTCTAATCCTCGAGCGAACTTCTGGGATAATATTTCAGCCAGATTTCTTCTCTCTTCGAGGGGAATACTCGTCTCAACAGGAGCCATTAAACCCAAAAAGAGTTTCTTAAGGCGACTACTATCAGGCAATCGGATTTTACCGGTGCAATCCTGCTGTTTTTGGATCTGATCTGCATATCTAGGCAATTTCAGAGGCGAATCTTGGACTTCGCTGGACAGCGATTGAGGTAAAGGATGGTCTTTGAACGCTTGTTCAACGTATTCAATCCAGACAGGTATACTTTTTATCCGCCCGCTTTCAAGAAATGAAACTGCCTGCTGTCTCAGCTGCAATTCATGCCCCATTTTTTGAGCAGATTTCACAGCTTCATTGGCTAATTGTTTTGCGCTCCAGCCTCTTAGCAAGCGCTGCCAACGTACCCAATGAGACAACTCGTCTATTTTTTGCAGTCGTTTGTCGATGAACGTCATAATCAAAGAACATAAAATTCAAGTGATTACGATTCAGCTAAATTCGATCGGTAAAAATCCGTTTTTTTATTAAAATTTAAAAAAATATAGATTTTTGTTTAAAATTTGGTATTTAAATTAAACACACAATAACGCGAGTCAATTTGATGCGAATGGAAAAGCTCAATTATAAAATTACTAGATATTGCTTCTGTAAAAATTATAAATTTTTGAGTGATTACCAGAATCGCGCAAAAAAACTAATAACCGTATCACGCTAGATCGTAAATACACGATGATAAAAACAATAACATTATCCGCTAATAAAACAGATATTCCCTCAGGCTATTGTCCTTATTGCGGCGCGCGCGTGTATGTTTTGTCTAGCCACAAACAATCGGAGTCGATCCGAGACAGTTGTGTCGAATGTAATAACAAGCGATGCGGTCACCGCTTTGTATTGCAGATTTCATTTATTCACACAGTTGAAGAGCCAAAGTTTTTTGATGTCTCGCTGAATCTTCCGAAATCTCCGAAATTAAAGGCGCGTCAAAATGACAATTAAAGCAGCCGAAAATATGCCTTCCTTGGTCGATGACGAGATCAGCAGATTCAAGCAGAAGATCAGCAACGCCATGTATCTTTATATGGGGCAGATGGAATGCGGTCTTCGCCTGTTGATGGATCGCTTGGAAGGTATTCGTCGGGCAGAAGAGACCCGCTCTTATGCTTTACTGGAAAATGTCTCAAAAGATGAATTAATAAGATTTAATACTGAAATATTAAGTCTTATCGAGGTGATTAAACGTTCGGCAACTACGGCCAATGAGGGCTTGAACGGCTTTATCCAAAACTTTGGTTCGTCTTTATGACCCATTGTTTTTTCAGCCTTTCCTATTTGGAAAAGACCTGTTCTCTTTCCGTCAGTTCCAATCTTGGGTTTCTGGCCGATGCCTATTCGGCAATCCCTTATCTTCTCATTGGAGAGACTGTCTTATGAGTTCTATTCATGCGACCGAAGAGCTGACTGAAAAGCTCCAATCCATTATCCGTCTTGAAGAAGAAAAGGCACGTCTGGATGACCAGATTGCCGAGGCTTATCGGGATCTGAAAGGCCAGAAATACGACATCAAGAAGGCGAAGCTTGCGGTTAGCCGTTCGCGGAAAGGGCATCCTGAAAATTCTATTCGTATTCTGATTAACCAGATCGTCAATGATCGGGCGATGAGCCGGAAGCTTGTTCCGTGATCAGAACCGGCGTCCCTTTCTTCTATCTCTCTATCTCAAATTCAGGCCTGCCACAGCGGAGAATCTTCGCTGTGGCTTTTTTGCGTCCAAGACCGGAGCCCGCACAATGACCGCCTCTTCCTCTTCATCATCTCATTTCGTGGCGTCATCTCCTATGTCTTCTTCACTTAATGCCGATCTGTCCTCTTCTGTGAACCTGTCGGACACCTCTGTTCTTTCTCCAAAGCCTGATCTCGCTGCTGAGGAATTTAAAAATGCCAAAAAAAGGGAGCCTATCGGTGCGACATATGACCGCCAATCATCTTCCTTGGCCAATAACGTCGCCCCCGAAATTACGGCCTCAAATACCAATAGTGAGGTTACAGCCTCCGCATCAGATTTCGACGAGATCGAATATTTTGATCAGATGGTATCTAATGGATGTGATCCTGAAACCGCTGCCGATATCGCCCGCAAAACAGCTATTGCAAGACGTAGAGACCCTCTCGAACGAGCCACCCGCTATAAAACCCGCCGTCGGACTCCTGATCCTGTGCATCGGGATTCTTATGAGGTGGGCGAACGTGAGAAGTCGGTCTGGAAGCCGGTCAATCCGCAAGAGATCGGTGCCTATCTGGAAGCGGTCGATCAATATTCGATCAAAACCAAGGGCTTAAGCGATAAGGCCGTTCGTCTTCTAAAGATGCTGTTTCGGATGGTCGACTTTAAGACTGGCCGTCTGGAGCCGACCCTCGACACAATATGCGATCGTGTCGGCTATGCCCGTGCGACGGTCGTCAAATTACTGCGGCAATTACAGGATTTAGGCTTCATCCGCTGGATACGCCGATCAATCAAGATCAAGGCGGACGGCAAAGGCCCCCGCCGTAAGCAGACCAGTAACGCCTACGGCTTCTTGTCTCCCAAGGCTTGGCCAGAGTTGGCCAGACAGGTTTTCGAGCGTGTGATGCGCCGGAGGAATGCGCCTATTCCTGACGATATCGACCACGCCCAAGAGGCGGACAAAGCTGAAACCAAGGCCATCATTGAAAGCTTGCCGCCCGAAGATTTCGTCAAAGCAATATCGGGCGATAAAGAGCCAACAGAGTTAACAGATTCGCTCATACAGCTAGCCAAATCTATCGAGCGGGCAGAACAACGGGAACAAGAAGCGCAGGTTAAGAAGGCAGCACAGGCTGACCAAGAAGAGGTTAAAACATCTTCTAAAACACTCAAGGAGGATACCTCAAAAAAGCTCCAAATTTCGGACAACCAACGCGAGTTCAATTCTTATACTCTATCCTGTTATAATTATTTTAATAATAACGGCGCTGATCAATTTAAAAACGAAAAAGGGATTAAGGACTGCACTGCTCGTGCTAACGCAGGCAGTGCAGACGCTATTTGTGATCGAAAACCTGATAAAGATCCTTTCTTCTCAACTCTTAAAACTCGCGGTTATCGCCCCGATCAAATCAACGCCTGCCTCGAAAACAGAGATAAACGGAAAAAGAACGGATGGATGCCTCTGTCACCCGATGAAACCGCCCGCCTCCTTATACAAACAAAACAGATGCGCCCATGACAACGACGGCTATCCTTCTCAAAGCATATCGTCCGTTAATCTCTCGGCGCTGCTCGCTTCGCTCACAGGCTCGGCGAAAAAGAAATTTGCCTTTTGGGAGGCTATTAACTTCTAACAACTCGCATTATCGAAATGTCTTTAAATAGGTTTATTCTCTAAAAGCGTTTCGACATGGCTTTTACTGTTATCCATCATCCAATCTGCAGTCGGTCTTGAGCGATATCCAATCAAACGAACAATTCTATCCCAGTCAGCTTGTAGATCTCTTTCAAATATAGGCTCATGATGGGCTATCCGATTACGCAGCATCCGAATTTCACCCAAATCTCTATAGAGACTCTGTCTCTGGATTTTAATCTCTTGCTGTGGATCAAGATTCGGGAACACGTTCAACAAATAGGGATCCCAAAGCCGTTTATCATGGCGCTTTGTGAACATAGCCTGCCAGAATACAAAATTCAGTTCTGGTATTACCTTTCCGGTCGTTTCCGCCTTCAAACAGGCTTTGTTTACATCCTTCGATGCGCTGTATCCTGATTTTATAATCGGAAGGCTTCGTCGGAAACCTTCTGACCACGGCCACTGATCTCCATAGGTATAGGATAGCGCTTCCGCTACAGCATTTCGGGTCGCTATTTCTGTTATATGAAGGGGGGCTAGCAATGCGCCGGATAGCTGGGCATTCCACACATATAAATCCAGAGCGACGAGATCATCTTTTCCCAATGCCCTGACTGTGTCTTCATATCTTCCAAGTCGGGGAGCCGATAAGGTCTTTCTGATAGAGGTAATCTTGTCTTGAATTGACAGCATGGCTACCCATTTATATAATCAACCACATATTCGCCTCGGGTCTTTGTTGGCTTATGCCTCCCCCTGAGGACAAAAGATACAAAAAAGACCCCGCCGTAAGCGAGGTCTTTTTTTATCCATTTTCCTGTATTGTATAAAGTCTTTGCTAGCCTGACGGAAAACGTAATTCTATGGTTAATCGGCTTTTTACTATCACGACAGTGTTTTTCGTTAATGTTTTAACCCAAAATCCATACGTTTTTTTAGGCCGATTTCACCAAATCGGAAATCACCTGCTTTCCGAAATTTGCCGTCCGTTCACTCGCAATTCGAGCATATTGGATGAGTGTTGCTCGACTATTCTAAATGTGATATTAAAAGTAAGTTATGAGTAGCTCTGTATCTCCACGAATGGCTCCTGATCGAAAAAAGATCCTAGAGGTAATCCTTTTTCTTCTTGAAGAAGGGGAGAGACGTGGACTCATGCTGACACAATACGATATTGTGAAGTCAGTGTTCCTTGCAGACAAAAAGCATCTGGATGAGTTCGGGAGACCGATCACGTTCGATAATTATACGGCGATGAAACACGGTCCGGTTCCCAGCTTCACTTATGATTTATTGAAGCCGACGGCACCAAAGTCTCTCTGGCAATTCTTTGGACTAGATGAGCCTCCTTGGATTCGCAAGGAGAGAGCAGGTACGACAGCTGCTGAATATTCGTGTCCAGAGCGCCACGCCAACCTTCGCAAGCTTTCAGCGACAGATATCGATGCTTTGTGCTCCGCACTGACCGTGGTGAAGTCCCTCCGCTTTGGCGATCTTCGAGAATACACCCATAGCAATAGAGCCTATATTGCTGCTTGGCGCGATGATGACGCAGTAAGAGCTTTCGACATGGACTATCGCTTGATCCCTGACGTAGATGATCTGGACTTAATTGACGATCTTGCCTACGCTTCACACCACTGCGACTAATGGCTCAGCCGGGAGAAGTGTGCTCCTTTTGGAGCGATCACGGTGGGAAGCAAAAATTTCATCTATGCATAAGCATGCAAGGATGTTTCCTCTATCTTAATAGTCCAAAAACAAAATCCTACCCGGGGGATTTTGTTATATCCAACAGAGATGTTCCCTTTCTTCCTCCAACAGCGGACGGAAACAGCATCATATCCTGCAACGTCCTCCTTCGAAAAAGCGACGACGATCTGTTATCTGAGGGGGCTGATTGTCTTGGCACGGTACCGCTTAAGGTCATGCGCCAGCTTGTGACTTTTCTTGAAGGCACGCCTGTCATGGCAGAAGATGATCGCTCTGACGCGCTTGATGGTCTGTACGATTGGGTTGGGGTTTAGGGGCAACGACATCGCTAACACTTTCGACATTGGTTTAATCATGATCCACAGCAACAATTCCCGGTTTTATCGAAGATTCCTCCGACAGTAGTCTGTCTGCTCTCCCCCTGAGCAGTTTGTAAACCATCGCGACACAACGTGTCCGCTGGTTTCCGCGGCTGGCTATCCTCTTTTTTGAACGAGCCAGCTTCACGCCACACATGGTTTCTTCTCTCTTTTGGCTTGACGCCCCCAGAGTGTTTAGCCAAAATCAAAGGTAGAAAATTCAACCAGAAGACCGCGTGTCATTATCCGCTGTCTGTGCGGCTGGTTCGAGTCCCGCAGTTCGCACCACAGACATCTGAAAATACACGATTTTTCGGCTGATAGAGGGGTAAAGACTGTCTTTGCTCCATCGTCCTTCCCTACTTGAGGGAAGTTTGTATGCTTCGTGTCCGAGGCACCACTTACCACTTCCGCCCCTGCCCTGCGAGCAGCCTTAAACCGGCGGGGAATCTGGGTTTCCTTGAAAACCGGTTATCAGAACGAAGCCCGTGAACGGGTGTCTCTGCTTCACGCCAGAACCACAGAACTCTTCTCTCAGGCTCATCTGGGTCAGAGAGAGCCAGATCGAGGGACTGCGGGATTTGCAGAGCTTCATCTGCTCTGGAAACGGGGGCCATGCCAGTTTCAGCATTGATGCCAAAACTCCGGACAGTTAAGAAAACGGCCAAAGCACCCAAAGCCCAACCTTTAATGCTCTCCGGTGCCCTGAAATGCGCCAGCGCCGACACAAAGAAAGCCACCTAACGGGCGGTAGAGCTGTTCCTGCAAGCTTTCGGAGACGGAGAAGGCTGGGGCATTCCGTGACCTCCTATTTTTCCTTCCGGCCTCACTGGGTAAGCGTAAAAGCAGTCTTACCCTTGAAGAAGAGGCTCATAGGGCCAGAGAGGAAGGTTTACAGACCCTGAGCGGGAAAAGTGTGAAAAACCACATGATGCGTCTCTCCTCCCTCTGGGACTAGCTACACCAGCGGGAACTGGTCACCCTCATTGCAGCCTATTCTGGCATGAGGCTAGGCGAAATCTGCACCCTGCGGAAAGAAGACCCCCAGACCGTTGACAGTATCCCTTGCTTCCTCATTCGCCCACACCCCGAAACAGGCTGGTCACTCAAGACAGAAGCTGGCACTAGTGTGGTGCCAGTCCATTCAAAGCTGATTGAAGCCGGTATTCTGGCTCTTAAGGATACCACAGACGGCCCATACCTCATCCCCGGCTAAAAACAGGGTATCAGGGGCGTAGTACTGGGACGAGCGTTCTCTTTGCTCAAGACCCGTATCGGCCTGCCAGCGGAAATCACATTTCATTCGTTCCGGCATACCGTTTCCACACAACTCAGAAACGCGAATGCCTATGGATTGACCGCCTACTCGGTCATGAAGCAACCCATAAAAGCCAGGGGACCACGACCTATCTGACCAGCATTTCAACAGCCAATTTGCAGCAAACCATAGCAGCAATAAGCTATCCAGAAACAGCCTTCAAAAAGGGAACGTTTTAAAAGGGAGCCAGCAGTGTCAAATGGCTACCCATTCGACAGCAGGCAAGGGGGAGAGACCTCCCCCGTTGCCCCCCTACAGCGCAAAAAAATAAGGTTTGACCCAATGGCTGCTTACGCCTCCATTTCCGTCATTTATTTAAGAGCCATCATACCTAGAAAACGGACTCAATCAGACATTTCATATTAAGACAATGAAATATTATTCCGATTTAAATGATTATTCTATACAGTTTCTTTTGGCCCAATCGCGGGCAATTTTCAATCTTATTCTTTCATTATCCACTAGAGTTTTATATAGTTGTTTTAATAAAAGGAAAGTTTTTAGTTTTGTTGTTTCGTGAATTTTTTCATAAAATCTAAGTTTTTTTGTATATCTTTTTAAGATATCAGATTCAGGACCACATGTTTTTTTATAATAGTCGATTATTTCTTCTTTGTTGCTATTTGCTACCGTGTCAATCTGTCCTGGAATATATCTCCATGGATGTCGACCAAGCTCTATCTTATACACCTCACAGTATTTGGATTTAATGTAAATTGAATATATTTCTTCGTCACGATTTCTATTGTTTAATAGAAATAAATTTACATCATTCAATGTTTCTATTGAATTATCAATTTCGCGAACTTTTTTTAAGACCTGCTGTGTTGAATAATCCATATTATTCTTTATTGCCGGAAGAGCTTCGTTGTATGAAGTCAAAAATTCTTCTGATATTTCTTTTGTTGGATTTTCCACATAGGAGAATAGTTGACTTTCTAATATATCGCTTGGTTTGCAATAGTCAGGTTCACGTGATACAAAAACTCCGGCTTGAGAGTATGCTTGAGCGACTAGTCTTGAACAAAACTGTTTTCTAGTTGCAGGCGGCTTGGTTAATTTTGTTAGAATTGCCTCTTTTATTGAATATCTAGATCCAATTTGGTCTTGAGCATATCGAATGATTTTATCAAGTCTTTCATCGGATAGTGATTCTTTTAATCGTAATACGTAAACACAATCCGAAAGATCAAAAGCAAGGCGTTCAGGATTAGAGGAAAACACTCCTTCTTTTACGGCATCAATTATAAAACCGTTATCGATCCATAGGGCAGCATGCGATACTTCACTAGAAGTCATCACACGAATAGCTTTGCTAATTTTATTATTTGAAGAAGTTAATATTATATCACCCCTTCTCATACGAGAAGCGTCCAATATTTTTTTTGTCATTCTAAACTTTTCTTCATTGGTAGCGCATATATATAATTGATATGCATTATTTATTTAAAATCTCTTGAGATCATCTGTGATTTACTCTTATCTGTCAGTAACAAATCTTCCACTGATCCTGTTTGAATTATCTTATTGTTCAGAAATTTTGAACGAAAGGCATATTTTTATCCGGACAGGAGTTTGTTGGTTCAATCGTGTTATAAACTGAGCGTAGCTACCCGCTCTCTTTGCCTAAGAGCCGACCTTCCGCTCTCCCCCCAATTCTGACATCTAGAGGGGGTTCACGGGGAAGAGCAATGCTCTCCCCCCGGACCTGTTGTAAACCATCGCGACACAACGTGTTCGCTGGTTTGCACGGCTGGCTCTCCTCATTTTTGAACAAGTCAGCTTCACGCCATAAATGGACATGACCCCTTTTCTCTTTTGGCTTGACGCCCCCAGAGTGTTTAACCACAACTAGAGGCAGAAAATTCAACCAGAAGACCGCTTGTCATTATCCGCTGTCTTTTCAAGATGTTGCGAAGCTGACCTTGCGGGTCAGTGAGGGTTCGAGTCCCGCAGTTCGCATACCTTAAAATGTTGATTTTATTGAGAAACTCTAAAAGAGGTGAAGTGTAAACTCGCTTCTCCATAGTCCTTACTCCAAACTGGAGAAGTTCTCAATGCTGGTTCTCGTAGGCACTCACTACCATTTTCGTCGCGTCGTCCCCGTTGCCTTAAGGCCCCTGTTCGGCAAAACTGAATTCTGGATTTCCCTCAAAACAGAGAACAAATCAGACACTAGCCTCTTGATTATGGCCTTTTATAATCTGGTTACCAGAAATGATCTTTTTATGCTGCATGCAGACATCATTAGAAAGTAGGAATATGTTATTGATGCCAATGAGTTCAAGATGGCACAAGAACTCAAGCTTGAAATCTCTATTATCAGTATAGCTCGCTATAGAGACTTTCCGAAAAGCAGTTGGGACTTTGATCGGATAAAAAATCCTTACCGTGCTTCAAAAAATAATTTTGCATTAGCCAGATTAAACAAAATAAGGTGGACAACGATGTTCGTAATTTTAGGGATCAATAAGGTGATAGGTAGAAATATCATCGACTGCGATCTGCCAAGCATTCGATAGCCCGCTTACCATCTCGAACATATAAATGGTGGCATCTGCTGACCATTTATATGCCAACTACTGGTTCTCTAGAGCAGAGTTTCAAAACTCATTACTTGAGGCTATGTCATCAGGATTCTACGAAAAATGATTTTGACCTGTTTGGAGTGGTAATCCCACCCAAGCCCTCGGCGTAGAGGTGTCGCTTTTTATGCATTTTTTGATCTTATGCAGGACAGCCATAAATAACCTAAAATACTGCCTTAAAATAGCTTTATTCAATGAAATACGGCCGGAAATCTCTTATGCATATTTATGCAGCCTTGTCCATTGGTAGCTTCCTCTGTTTTCCTGTTAAAATACTCCTTGTTTCTCAAAAGCTATGTTCTCTTTTTTATCCTCGGGATTGGGCTTCAGTTAGCTATGAGCAGAGGATTTGAAAAAGATAGAGTGTGGGAAAAATCAGACCGGTATAATTATAGCAATCAGCTAGTCAAAATGATCAGGGAAATATAATGGAATATACAGGCTGGATAGAAGTTTGGATCACTTCTTTTTTGTCGCCTGTTTAGTAAATCAGCCCTTCATTACAGAAGAAGATGGGGAGGTAGAGGCTATGTTCTACATCATCCATTTTTAGTCAAGGTTTATGGACGGAAGATTGTAAGCCCAAAAAGCATTAGGATGTTTTCTCAGAGTAAAATACGTCCTCTTCTTGGTCCAATGGTCATGTACCTTGTTTCTTGCTGTAGAGGTCCCTCTGAGCTGATAGAGATAGCCAGCTTTTGGCTTTCGGAAAGGTGGATCTCTTAACTATAGCCGATCAAGTAGATTAATTCTTTTTAAAGAAGCAGTATCAAAACCCATCAGTTGGTATAAAAATATCAAGAGAGGTGTTTTTTTATTATACCCTTAGCGTTCGGTGCCAAGCCCAACCAGCTCCCGCCATATAAGTCGCTTTTCTACGCATTTTTTAGTTCGACACAGGTAACAAAATATCGCATAAAATAGCCCCCAAAACGCAAAGTTTTTAAGAAAAATGCCCATTTTTACTGTTCGCAAATAAACGCATGCTCAACGCATTTTGTAAAACGTAAAAAAGATGCAAAAAAAATGATTATTTTCTCAAAACCACCTTAACCAAAAAGCTAGTGGAAAGGACTAACTCGGTAACCATCTTATATCTGCTCAGGTAATGCTTATTCAAAAAGAGGAAATTGAGTAGAGATCTCTCTGAATTGATCCAAGATATCTGGAAACCAGCCGAGGTGTTTACCAAAGTCTGAAACTTGGATAACTGACTGTCGTTAATGAGTTGAAATGCTGGGGATAGAGTAACCTATTCAATCAAAAAGATATCATCAATATCAAGGACCAATAGATCTTTAATACTCTGCTGAAAATGTTTTTTACACTTTTTGGACTCGATATTAGGTTCCGTTGAAAAAGGAGAAAAATCAAGATTTGAAATGACAATTTGAAATAAAGTTTTTGTAGTCCAGATAGGACTGCGCGAAGATCTACGGACACGCAGTGGAAGATAATAGAGGGGCTTCTTCTAAGCGAACGAGGCCGCTGCGCACGTCCCGCAAAAAATAATCAGTTATTTCTCAATGGTATATTTTATGTGCTTCGAATAGGCTGCCTGTGGCAAGACATGCATAAACGTTATGGGAAATGGAATTCGGTCTATGTTCGGTTTCGTATGTGGGCGGAATATGGTGTTTGGGATGGTCTTTTTGAAACCCTAGTTTAGGGTGGCTGATAGATAGCACGATCATGTGAGCTTACAATCAAGCGGCTGGCGCAAAAGGGAGAAGCTCAAGGAAGATTTCGGTTACAAACAAGATCTACTCCCGTTCGGATGGTCAGGGTTGGCCTCTAACTTTCGAACTAACAGGCGGTGAGGTCTCTATTATTCTGATGCCAATAGCTTGTAGAGATTCCTGCCGTAGCACTACGACGTTTTCTCACTTTTTTATCTCGCGGCTATAAAATTGTGGCTATCTTCTATGTGTTAACAGAACCTAAGCTTCTGGATATTTTCCTAATTTATAGAAAATGCTGTCGTATATTTTTAATTTGATATATTTTAAGGATTATCTTTAAAGTATCATATGGTTACAATATCATTTAAATATATATTTATTAAATTAGATGCTTGTAATTATATAAAATACAATATTACTATTGCCGGAATAATATATAATTACAGGAATGGTATTCAGTGCCTTTTTCTTACTCTATATATAAGAAACTCCGTATTTTTGTAGGTATATCTTGTTGTTTTATTGCGATTCCAGGATATACGGCTTTGGCGAAAATGAAACAAATGCCTGGTTTCGTAACGGCATCGTCCTTTTTACCAAAAGCCTACAGCCTTCCGGGCGCAGGACGTTCCTTACGCATTACTTATCTTTCGACCAATGGCGTAACGGGGCAAGGTCTGGTGCCTGTCACGGCCGAAGTTATTTTACCCGCAGGGAAAGCACCGGCCGGAGGCTGGCCCATTGTCGCATGGGCTCATGGAACGGTGGGTGTCTCGAATAACTGCGCCCCATCGCGTAACCCTTGGTCGGAACGCAATAGCCGCTATCTGTCCGAATGGATGAAACGAGGCTTTGCGATTGTCGCAACCGATTATCAAGGTTTAGGAACGCCTCTCCCCCATCCTTATTTGAATACAAGGGCTGAGGCTTATGGCCTGTTGGATGCTGTAAGAGCGGCAATCTCTTCCGCAGCCCCTTTGGAAAACAAAATAATGATTGTGGGGCAATCCCAAGGCGGAGGGGCGGCCTTTGCTTCAGCAGCCTTTGCCCCCAAATATGCACCAGAATTGAATATTCGAGGCATTGTGGCGACGGGCACCCCCTATATGACACCCGAACTTTTAAAACAGATTACAAAGCCATCAGACAATATGGCCTATAATCCAATGGTGGTATATTCTCTTTACCTCGCGCAAGGCTTTGCTGGCTATCATCCCAGTTTTAAGCCCAGTGAAATTTTTACAGCTCGGGCGATGCCTGCTTATCATGCTGCCGCCAAAATTTGCGTAGGGCCATTAACCGCCAAGGTTAAAAAAGAAGGTCTGAATTTCGATAATTCTCTTAAACCCGATTTTTCTGAAAAAATTGCTCCCGCCTTAGCTGCAATGCAGTATCCGATGATGAAGCTTAAATACCCACTGTTCACTGGGACGGGTGAGCTTGACAAGGATGTGCCCCCAGCTTTGCAATTAGCTTTGGTGAAAGCGGCCTGCGCGGCAGGAACTACCGTTGAAGTGCATCTTTATAAAGGTTTGGATCATAGCCAGACCGTTAATGCGTCTCTGCCGGATTCGGCTGTGTTCACAAATGCCGTTATGTCGGGAAAAACAATCACTTCTCAATGCGAGGCGGTTCCTCAGTAATTGAGACGGATTTTTCTGAATATATCGGGATCCGGGGATTTGCGATCAGATTAGAAATAGGAAAGAGCCGTATAACGCCAAGGCTTAAAGTGAGTGATACGCTATGTCGGGTCATTCGAAATCGCTAAATTTTTCTGCCTTTTCCGATAATTTGATTATCGTCTGTAAGGATAGGATGGCATCAGTGCCATCCTATCCTTGATTGATGGATCAATTTTTATGGCTGTTTGAATCGATTTTAAAATCGGGACGCCATCGATAAAAAAGATCAAAACCTGTTTGCAAAGCCGCATAGGGCTGATCTGTTATATCGGATGGATTACGAGGCAAAATCTTTGAAGCAGCTTTCATCTTTTGTTGTTTCTCTTGTAATATTCCAAGAAAATAGGAGGTCGTTTTCTGGTCATATTGAGTGGCGACGGCCTCTAGTCCCAAAGCGATAGAAAAGCCTTCTTCCATTGCCATCGCATGGGGCGAGGACGGTGCCAGAAAACGGGCATGATACCATGATCGTCCTATTTCACGTCCAAGCGTAAATGTTAGATAAGCCCGAGCTTGCGGTCGTCTCATATCATGTAACCATCCTCGCCGTTCGGGGATATAGAGGAGTGAACCACTTGATCGCGCTTCGGCCAAGGCCTCCTCATCGATAAATTGGGGTGTTTCCACAATATTGAGTGCTTGAAAAGGGGGCGACCCAAAGCGACGCACTAGATGGTCAAGCACTAAGAGGGTTTCTTTACTGATGGTATCCAAAGCCTGCCCGTGATTTTTACGGAATGTAAAGGTTATGGGGATAGGGGCTGATTTTGGATGTCGCCAAAGAAGCTGTTTCTTTTCTACCCCTTTTACGGCGATGATCAGCGGATCAAGGGGGGCGTTATCAGCTGTGGCTTCAAGGATGTGTTGTCCATCATGAATTTGCTCTGTCGAGGATATCCCGCTTGTATAGAGACGGAAGTCGGATGGTGCAGAGATTTTTATGTCGATCACGACACGTCCAGCCGAATCATTTAAAGCCGAGCGAGACGGATCATCAACTGGCAACGGCCTTGATGGTAAATGATAGCGAAAGCGTTCATTTGTCTCTGCAAGCTCGCGTTTGCGATCATAATTCAAGCGCGGGAAGGCATTATTGTCCAATATGACAACATCCCGACCTATCGGCCATGCAAAAGCACCATCAACAAAACCCTGCCATCTGGAATGAAGCGTAAAATCGATGGTTGTTTTTTCTCCGGCAGCCAAGGGATGATCAAACCGATAGATTTGAACCCGTTCCCGATAATCGTCATGGCGGAGAGAAAGACCCAGCGATTTATTGGCCAATTTTAGGCGGCTATTTTCAGGTATATTAACTAGGATAGCCGTGATCGGGTTTGAATCGGGATTGGAAACAGTCCATTTTCCTTGGGTCGTCAATAATCCGTTCGCGGGATTGACTGAAATTGCCAGTGCCATTTCAGTGATGAGTGGTCGCGGTTGGTTCCGCCATTGGCCATAAAGCTGTTCATATAGTGCTTGATCGCTATAGTCTTCTTGCAAGCTCTGGGTATTGTTCACTTCATATAAGTCGCGATGTATCGTGGCACCGGCTGTCAGCGTTACTATAAGCATGGCCGCTATGCCTGTGAGCGCTGGCCATTTTATGGTGATGTGACGGATCCGAATATAGAGGGGCTTTTGTTCGCCTCGAAGGTCTATATGGGAGGCCAAAACAACGATGATGCCGACTATTCCAAGCCACCAAGCCGCATAAAGCAGATGCCGCCATGTGTCGGCATCAAGCACTGAAAAAGCCGAAAAAATCATTGGCTGTGGCACGCCAAAAAGTGCCAGCCTTTCATTGATCGTGCCGGTTTCGTGCATGGCGATCCCGCCCCATAAAAGGATCAGGGGCAGCCCTTGCGCGAACAGCTTCTTATGCGTCAGAAGGTCAAGCGCCAGCGTTAAGACGCCGAATTCGATCAGCGGGAGAAAAAGATGTAAAAAAATCGAACGGATAAAATGCTGTGGTTCAGTTTCCAAGAAACCATTCGAAAATTGGAAAATGATAATCGACAGGCTTGGTAAGAGAGAGAATAATAGCGCCATATAAATAATAGCGATGAGCCGTCCGCCGATCAGGACGTTTCCGGGGGCGCTTGTCGCCGATATCAGGGACAACATTTTGCTCTCTCTGTCGCGTGCGGCAATTTCGCCCGCAAAATAAATCATCGCCATGGCGAGTATCATGTAAAGCGAAGGCTGGACGACGGTAAATAAATATTGGGCATAAGGGCGCATCTGGTTTTCGGGTAGCGCGTAGGCTGATTCAGCGCCCCATGCACTGGTGAGACCGAGCACGACCAAAGCGGCGACAATGACCCGAAAAACAGGTAATCGGATTGTGGCTGACCAGTGAATAGAGGCCAGATGGAGAAGAAGGCCAAGTCGGCTATCGCTTTTGATATACAATAGCTGTCTCGGGGTATGTTTCCGGTGAGAAGAGGACGGCGATGATTTCCGTCCTTTATTGAGCATATCTTCCAATCTGAAGCTGGCAGCTCCCCATATCAAAAAAATTGCCCCTATGGTGATCCAAATTATTCTGTTGCTGATAAGGATCATACTGGGACTAAGAAAATGGGCTGTTCTTTCAGGCATAGACCAAAATAAGGCCTGCGCATCTAGCGTTTGTTTCCCTATTGGGTCGATCAATTCAACCCATGTGTGATGGCCTGCTGAGGCTTTGAAACTGACAAAGAATAAGGTGAATACCGCCATACTTAAAAGCGCAAAGCCGTAGCAAAATAGTAAACGGCCTGAACGAGCCGCCAAGGCAAAATGAATACTGCCATAGATAAAACAGGCGGGTAGAACCCATATGATGGTCGTCCAGCCAATATGATTCCAGAGGGTGAAATGGCCAAACATTTGCCCGCCACCGAGAGCATTGGCGATCCATGGTATGACAATAATCGTGACAGGAACGCTCATCATAACCATGACAGTTATGACCATGCCTGCCATATATTTTCCCCAGAAATAGCCCTCTTTGGAGATGGGTGCCGTATAGACAAGGGGTGCCATTTTGGTTCTGATATCCCGCAGCAGGGGAGCGGCCATCAACAAAGGCCCCAGAACCGCTACCCAAAAAGCCGAATACATGCCCCAATAATAAATGACAAAGCTGCCGTTATGCGGCACGCCGCCTCCGCCAAGATCGGATGTATCAGCACCAAGAAGTGCCGAGGCGGTATAGCAGACCAAGACAACCATCAGTAGCCATGGAACCCATGAACGCAAGCGTCGGCTTAATTCGTCTGAAAAAAGGCTCCAAAACATCAGTTTCCCCTGTCATTCTTTTGCAGAACAGCGAGAAAATAAGCGTCCTCTAAATCGGGTGTTTTTGGTGTAAAGCCTTCTGCTGGCTGGGTTTCCGACTGAATGACAACCAGATGTAATCCCCGATGTATTCTGCGAAAAACAAGCTGTCCGCTTTTGGAAATTTGGTCAGCCCTTTCCCTATCAACCAAGGCTTGCCAAAGCTGCCCTGATAATGACGCGGTTAATTTCTCGGGGTCTCCTTCCGCCATAATCCGACCTTGGTTGATAACCGCAATCCGGCGACAAAGATTGCTAACATCTTCGATAATATGCGTTGAAAGTATGATGGCGGTATTCTCGCCAATATTGGCAAGAATCTGATTAAATCTGTTCCTTTCTGCGGGGTCTAGCCCTGCTGTTGGTTCATCCACTATCAGTAATTTGGGATGGCCGAGCAGGGCTTGCGCGACGCCAAAACGTTGACGCATCCCGCCCGAATAATCACTAACCGGTCTGTTTTTAGCCGCATCGAGATTGACCATTTCGAGTAATGTTCCGATCTGATGCTCTCGTTCAGCGGCGTTCGAAATGCCTTTGAGACGGGCAAAATAATGAAGCAGCTCTTCTGCACTGGCACCCGGATATGTCCCGAAATCCTGAGGGAGATATCCCAGTTTCGCGCGCATCTCTCGAGGGGACGCGAGCGCATCTATTTTCTCCAGATGGATGCTGCCACTATCAGGGCGTTGCAAGGTCGCGATAATACTCATTAAAGTCGATTTGCCGGCACCATTAGGCCCCAGTAGCCCGAAAATACCTGAAGGCACATTGAGTGAAACATTGTTCAATGCATGAACGGGATTTTTGCCGGGGTATATTTTACTTACCCCAGACAACCTAAGCATTGCTTTATCTTTTTTTAGTTGAGGCAATATAATCCTCCAATGTTTCAAATTGAATTTGATATTGTTGTTTAGGTTAATCTTAATTGTTTATTCCACATATTATAATAATATGATTTATTATTGATCAAATCTTCGTGGCAGCCTTCCTCTATTATAGATCCTCTGTCCAAGACGATGATCTTGTCGGCTGCTGTGAGTGTATTTAGTCGATGGGCAACCATGATAACCGTCTTGCCTTTTATCAAGCTGCTGATGGCTCTTTGAACGGCATATTCCGATTCAGAATCCAAAGAAGCTGTCGGTTCATCGAGAATGATAATCGGGGTATTTTTAAGTATAGCGCGGGCGATAGATATTCTCTGGCGTTCGCCCCCCGATAGAGATGACCCGACTTCCCCGACCAAGGTATCGTATCCTTGGGGAAGTGAACAAATGAAGTCATGGATATTGGCTGATTGGGCTGCGTGAATCAGCTCTTCTTCTGTGGCTTCGGGGCGACCCATTAAAATATTGGCGCGGATCGTATCGTTAAAAAGCCAGACATCTTGATAAACAATAGATAAAAGGCTGGATAACTGGCTTTGTGTCAGAGAGCGGATATCAACCCCGCCAATTTTGATTTCGCCTTTGGTCGGGTCTGCAAAACGGGCGATCAACTGAACCAGTGTCGTTTTTCCACAGCCGGAAGAACCCACTACACCTGTCAGGGATTCTGTCGGTAACGCCAGATCAATATCGTGAAGAACAACCGGTGAGTCCGGATATTCAAACATGACCTGATTAAAGTTGATGTCGAATTTTTGAGGAATGGCCTGCGGTTGGAGCTGGGGCAAGCTCTTGCTATTCAGAATATTCTTAATTCTTTGGAGTGATATCTCTGCGATTTCAAATAATTTACTGATCGCTGCGATCGTGTTGAGCGGTTCGATAATATGAACCGCGATAATAACCAAAGCGACTGTTTTCGGAATATTTAAACTGTGTTTTTGGGCAAGATAGCCTGCAAAAGCGATCAGAATCACAAGGGCGAGTTGCACAATAAATTGACAGAGTGAAATATAACTGGCCGATGATTTGTTGCCGTGGCTTTGGATATCTTGTTGGTCATGAAAAACGGCCTCCAGACGAGGCGATTTCGCGCCAGCTTGCGATGTGGCTTTGAAAACCGCCATCCCTTTGACATATTCGATAATACGGGAGGCACTTTCTGCATCGGCTCTGTCGAGATCGGCTGAACTACTATTGTAGATAGCCTGTATTTTATACAAAATCGGCAGCATGGCGATCAGGGAAACCGCCAGAATTAGCCCCATTCTGTAATCGAACAAGGTTATGGCGACCCATAACAAAATGGGTAACGAAACAACTTCAACAAAAATATTGGCTAAGGATGACAGGGCATTGGCGGCATTCATGACATTGCTGCCCATGATTTCAGAGAGGTCGCCGACATCTTTTTCTTTTAATTGCAATAAAGGCATTTTGTATAAAGTCTCGGCGAGACGAATTCTTTGTTCGCCTATGACGCATGGCCAATATTGGTAATTAAAATTCATGCTTTTGAGGCGGAAAAAGACTTCAACAACAATAGTTGCCGCATAAAATCCGACCCATGACCATATTTCAGTATTCGGCTTGTCGTGGCATATCGCCATCATCAGCGGCACCAGAACCGCATAGGATGCCATCTGAATAAGTGTCGCGATTATTGTATAGACAAGGGATCGCTGGAAATAACGGGCATAGCTTCCTGCAATCTCCATCATCAATTTATAAATTTTCACGAGAGACCTCCGGAATCTTTCTTGCCTTTATCGAGATGCCAATGGCTGCTTTCTTGATAATGCTGCCATATTTCGGCATATTTCCCTTGTTTTTGTAGTAATTCAGCATGTCGCCCGCCTTCGACGATATGGCCTTGTTCCATCACCAAAATCTGATCTGCATCCATGATTGTCGCCAGTCGATGGGCAATCACGATGACGGTTTTGTGCTGTGATAGCGTTTTTAAGGCCATCTGGATTTTGGCTTCACTTTCGGGGTCAACCCATGCGGTCGGTTCATCCAGAATGACAATCGAGGCTTTGGAAAGTAAGGCTCTCGCAATTGTAATCCGTTGTCTTTGACCACCAGATAGACGGTTACCACCATCGCCTACTTGGGTTTGGTAGCCTTCTTCCAGATTGAGAATGAAGTCTTCGGCCTGTGCCATTTGAGCGGCTTTCCTGATCTGCTCATCACTGGCGGTGGGGTAGGCTAGCGCAATATTCTCGGCGACACTCCCTGAAACGAGAAAAGGCTCCTGAAAAACAAACGCAATATACTGTAATAAAACCTGACTGTTGATATTGCGGATATCAATATTACCAAGCCGGATTGATCCGTTGGTCACATCCCAAAAACGGGGAATAAGGCGCGCGACTGTCGATTTTCCTGAACCCGAAGCCCCCACCAAGGCGCAGACTGTTTTTTCGGGAACAACAAAACTGATATCATCCAAAGCGGGTTTTCTCGTGTCATTGTTATAGCTAAAGCGCACATGGTCGAATG
Source organism: Zymomonas mobilis (assembly GCF_006715975.1). GTDB lineage: Bacteria > Pseudomonadota > Alphaproteobacteria > Sphingomonadales > Sphingomonadaceae > Zymomonas > Zymomonas mobilis_B. The sequence continues at coordinate 20,731 of NZ_VFOF01000007.1, forward strand.
TAATATCAAATTGGTGCGGAATCTGGGGATGCGCCGGTTCAGGCAGGGGCTTCATATCCAGTAATTCACAGATACGACTGGCCGCAGCCTTTGCCTCAGAAAGCATTTGCGACAGATACATCAACGGCATCACAGCTTGCACCGGCAAGCTACCGATCATCATTGCGAGCAAGAAATCACTGAAGCTGATCCAGTGGCATTGCAGCATAAAAATACCGCAGGCACTTATCAGCAGAAGTGTCGGTAACGGAGTAATGAAAATATTATTGAGTTTGCTGGATTGGCGTGAAAAAGCCAGCCAGACGGAAACCGTTCGAGTGAAGGTGTCTATAATGCCTTTAAAACGTTTTAAGGCTAGACGGTCGCCATCGAAAGTCCGGATGACCGGCATACCCTGCACAAATTCGATAACTGCAGTATTTACCGCTTCGCTGGCGTTATTGTAGCGTTTTTGTTGCTCGGCAAAATCACGGGTCATAAAATACATACATAAGCCGATAACAGGCAGCATCAGGCTAACGACAAGGAACATTTTCCATTGTATAATCAGCAAAACAAGGAGCGCAGCCAAAGGTTGGCTAAAACCGACCCCGACGAAAGGTGAGGCATCTGCAACAGCAGCATGTAAGCCCTTCACGTCGTTATGCATGATTTTTTTGATACGTCCCGCGCCAAGCTGATAAATGTCTCCAAGAGGCAGGCTTGCCAATCTATCTGCAATATTTTCGCGTATTTTGACTTCTAGCCGATAGCTGGCTTCATGGGTGGTCAGATCAGCCATGCTTCGCAGACCAAATCCACCACTTAGGCCGGCTAATCCGCCAGCAAGATACATCCAAAAATTTTTCGTTATTGGTTCGAAAAGCTGCGAGACCGCATAGGCGCTAAAGCTTAAACCGATAACCGTTGAAAATCCCGCCAGAATACCAAGAAGCATTCCTAAACGGATTTTTGATTTTACTATGGGTAACAAAGCGACCAATCTGGTAACGACCTCAAACCCTCTCATACGACCCTCGCAAATGCACCGGATGGATAAGCCGGTTATCCATTCTGATTTATTGATTTTATGTTTTTTGAGTTTTTATTCTTGAAAGATTAGAAACTGACACCAGCGCGCAAACCGATTTGACGCGGATTAGCTGCAACTACCCTTCCTGAAGGAACGCCACGCGTGTAATAACCGGAATCGGTCAAGTTATGACCGTAAATCGCGATACTCCAATGCTTCCAGCGTTTTTCTATCTGGGCGTCCATAAGAAGATAGGGATCGTTTTCAACGTTGCTGCTGGGGTGAAGTGTTGATCTCCCCCGCCGGATAATGCTGGCATTAACGGTTAAATCTTTGATCGGTGTCCATGCACCCGAAAAGCCGAAATTGCTTATCGGAGTGGAATCCATCAATTCACCGCTATAGTCTTTTCCGCCATAGATAAAATGGTCATAAGCCGCATAGGTTAACCCAACAAAGCCATTCAGTTGGAAGTTATGGATAGGTCTCCAATGGACGGTTGCTTCCATCCCGCGAGAATGCGCCTTTTTTGCCGTAGCAACAACGGTTTCACCTAATTGGCTGGTTGCTGCGACTTGAAGATTAGAAAGAAAATTAGAAAAGCCGACAACTTCGATCGACCAAATATTTTTTTTGTCGCCAACCCTGTAACCCAATTCGATATTATTTCCATAACTGGAAGAATATGGCACCGAAGCCGTTTCGGCATAGTTACTGAACGGATTATAGCCTGGAGCCAAGAAACTACGGGTATAGCTTAACCAAATAAATTGTCGCAGTGATGAAAAATTCTTGGGACTATATTCCAGCTTGACTCCCGGAAGTGGTACTGTTTTCGATATCGTCTGATCAGGGAGTGATTGAGACATGCTGAAAGAGGTGGGCACATCGCCGCTAATTGAACTCGTCCAATTTTTTAAAGATGAGTCAATATGTTCCACCCGAATAGAAGGCACTAATTTCCAGTTTTGAGTAAAATGCCATCCCAATTCTCCCATAAACGCAATTTCGGTTGTTCCCAAATCAGCGGTAGTATGGCTGATATAATACGGAGACATATCAAAATCATAAGGAGAAGATCGGAGGGCTCTTTGCCCATAAACGCCGCCTTTCCAGTCCAGCTTCCCAAATGTCCCCGAAAGCATGAGAGATCCACCGATCTGCTGGGTCGGTGCCGAATTGCCTGAAACGGCATTAAAAACAGAGCGCGGATTCCAATATTTCCATTTCGTACCAACTCCGCCAAACATCGCATCGATATTCAGATGCTTACTAAAACTCCGGTGATATTGGAGTGAGCCTAATACATACTCGGTATCGTTTTTACCTTGGTCGGTGCTGTAAGAAATATGCTTTTTCGCATTTTCTGGCATTTCAAAATAGTCGTTGCCGCCATGATTGATCATGTGATGCAGACTGATACGCCATTCTCCGCCTGAACTGTCTGTATGCAGAATTTTTAAGCGTCCCCACCAGCTATGCCAGCCGCCGGTATTATGTTTATCGAGTGCCTTGTTATGAATATAGCCGTCAGCAGTTTCACCCCCTAAAGCAAGGCGAATGCTGGTCGAATCATTGACAGGAATATCAGCTGTAAAGGAGCCTCTTTTCCGGTTTCCTGTCCCATATTCAAAACTGGCAGTTGCAGAAAGTTTATCCCCTGGATCGTGTGAATGCGCGCTTATGAGACCCGCAAAAGCATTGATGCCTTCGGTAAGTTGTGCGCCGCGCATCACATCTACATCAGAAAGATCAAATATTTGCCCCAAGGCAAAGCTCGGGACGGCAACGCCATCGATCAAAATCGGTGTATAGGAAGAAGAGCCATGATCTTCTGAACTGCCCATACCTCTGACAGTAACAACAGGGTTACTGGGGGTCATGCTGGTAAAGGACAGGTTTGGAACACGCTCAGCAATATCGCTTACCGTCTGCATCCGGTAGGCTTGCATATCTTCAGCTGAAATATGCGTCGAGCTTGATGCCTGTGTTGAGATAGGTCTTTTTGCCGTAACCGTTATATCTTTTGGTCTTAATAGAGCTTTATTCTCGGTTGTTTGTTCTTTTTTATAGGCTGAAGTCGTCTCTGCTTGTATCGAAGAAGCTGCTTTCACAGGATCGGTTATCATAAGGCTAGTCAAGGCAACACATGATAAGACGCAGAGGTGATGTGTCTTATTAAAAGGGCATTCATGAATGAGTAAGGCTTTGTTTCTCATTCATTTATTGATAGTGATTATTATTATCCTTGCTACCCGTATAAGACCAATACCCCTATTGGGTGGATAAAATCACTTTTAAGGTATTAGGGTATCTTTATTTAAAGTAATGATATGATTTTTAATATTTATTAAAAAATTACTGTTTTCAAGATATTTTTTAAAGAAAAAATCAATTTTTTTTACGGTAAGTATTAGGTAATTTACCAAATTGACGTTGAAATGCAGCGCTAAAGTGACTGATATTACTATATCCTAACTGAATAGCTGTTTCAGTGACAGAGTATTTCTTTAAAAGTATTTTGGCATGCTCCATCCGATGTGCCTGAAAAAGGCTATAAGGCCCACAACCATAGATTTCCCGAAATCCTGTCTTCAGTCTTGTCGCACTAAGACCACTATATTTGGCCAAATCAATAATTCTTGGAGCAATATCTTTTCTTGAAAGCAGTAATTTATATGCCTTGTCCAAACGAGCTTTCTCGATTGTCGAAAGAGTGTTTTGTGGATGACTCTCTTGTATATGTTCAAAAGAATGACCAATCACAGCTAAAGCCATGGCGCAGCGCAAGGGGGCATTATGAAACCCTTTCTGCATAGAAAGGCATAAGCTTGTTGCTGCCTTTCTTAGAGAAAGACAAAACTTGCTTTTGCGAAGAATTTTTCTTTTTGTGAAAATTTCAGTTTCCCATGAGGGTGTTTTGATATCTTCTAGAAATTCGAGTGTTATATGTAATTCTAGACAGGAAAAATCATGGCTAGTATTAATTTTGAATTTTGAATTCTGAAGGTTAGCCATAACAATATCTTGGCTTGTTAAAATATAGATATCATCATCTATGCGTATTTCGCAACTTCCAGAAAGAATGACTAAACATCTTATAATAGAAGATGCGTTGTCAAAAACGCCTTCTACAGAAAAAGTATTTTCAGATGTAAACCAACTAGCACTAAGACCACTATGAAATTGGTTGAATACAGGATGTAATAGCGACTGCCCTACAAGATAGGGAGGGTGTTTTATATGTATATGGCTAGATCTAATATTTTTCATTGCTAAACATAATTTCTTCGTAAAATTATAACCCCTAATTTATTGCAAATAATTTTTATTATCAAAATATAAATTTTATAAATTAAGATAGAAGATTAACAAAAATTTGAACTTTTTAAAACCAGATTAAAATAAATATCCGGTAATTAAAAATACCGGATTATTTTGTAGCCATATTTTGCTTATATAATTGCCATGCCTCTTCAATCAGAACACCTTGCTGAACGCCTCTTCGCTTTGCTTCATTCGCAATTTCGACAGATGTATCTGGCATCACTTTGGCATGGACTTGCCCAGTGCGAGGGCTTGGCTTTCTCCCTCTTTTTTTCACGATTTCTCGTGAAGAAAAACCCAATTCTTCAGCAACCTGATCTGTGTCTTTAGTCGAGGATGTTTTGGGTTGTTTTTTTAAGCGGCTTAAATCGATACTAAAAGCGTTATTACTCACTGGGCATCTCCAGTTAATCTTTGATAGACAGCTTGGACAAAAAGCGAGGCGTTTTCTATCGCTTTTTCCATATTGCCCTGTTCTGGCATGCTATAGAGATCTCCACCAAATTCGAATAAAGCCGAAAAAGCTGCCCGCTCCATCAGAGGCGGTTCAATGAGATCAACACCTTGTTCTCGAAAAGACTTTTCAATACCACTATGCTGTTTTGACTTAACCGCTTTGGTCATTGTAAAAACCAAAGCATAAGGAATAGAGCGGTCTAGTGCCTCTTCCTCTTCCTCTATTAGCTGTAAAGCTCTTGCGCCGATCGTTGCGTCAAGAGTTGTCGCACGCATAGGTATAAGTACAAGATCGGCTTGAGATATTGCTCGAGAGACTAATCGCGACGCAATGCCTTCCAAATCGACAATAATAATCTTTCCATCATTGTCATGGTTTTTAATCGTTTTAACGATTTCTGATTCCGTGACATCTGACAGAACGCGCATGCGTTGAGGCATTGTGCCGCGTTTTGACCATATGGTTAAAGAGCGATTGGGATCGCAATCAACCATAACAACTTCAGCTCCAGCATGTGCCAGTCCTGTTCCCAACAGGACTGCTGTTGTTGATTTTCCGGCGCCTCCTTTGGGAGATGCAACCACAACAGTAGGCATAATATGACCCTTTTAAAATTATCTGGTATTTATATTAACCGGATAATTTAAATTATCCAATAATAAATGATTTTCAAACCATTTTGATGAAAGGCATAATATACTTCGAGGATGAGGCCTAAGAAGTAAGGAATAATACGAATGACGAAACCGGTCGCTATTATCACAGGCGGAAGTCGCGGTATAGGAGCCGCCATTGCCCAAAAATTAGCTCATGATGGCTTCGACATAGCTATCTCTTTTGCAAGAAGTGCTACCCAAGCCAATGAAATTTGTCAAAAAATAGAAGCCTTGGGATGCAAGGCTTTATCTATTCAAGCTGATGGCTCAACAGTAGAAGGCAATAAAAAAGTTATATCAGAAACAGTCAAACATTTTGGTCGTGTGGATGTTTTGGTCTGCAATGCAGGAATGTTTTCTTATAAAAATATAGATCAGGTAAGCGTTGATGATATCAACGATATGCTTAACCTTAATCTTCGTTCTGTCATGGTCGAAGTATCCGAAGCTGTGCGTCATTTGCCATCTGGTGGTCGTATCATCTTGATTGGTTCAACATTTGCAGGTCGAGCCCCCTTTGCTGGCATTTCTTTATACTCGGCTGCCAAGGCTGGCTTACGAGGCTTTGCCAAAGGCGTTGCTCGTGATCTTGGCCAAAAAGCTATAACGATCAATGTCATTGAACCTGGGCCTATCAATACGGATATGAATCCGGCAGATGGGGAAGCCTTTGATTTAATTTCTTCTTTTACAGCGACGAAAAACTACGGCCAAGTAGATGATATCGCCCGTACGGTTTCTTTTTTAGCTAGCTCGGAATCCGGTAATATTACCGGCGCAGCTATTGCTGTCGATGGTGGTTTGCAAGCCTAAAACCTTAATAAATTACCGGATATTTTAAAATATCCGGTAATTATAAATATCTGGTTTTTTGAAAAATCTTTTAAAAACAGTGCGTTAAAAATATTTTTTAGAGATCTGCCGTAATTGAAAATTTAAAAGTATGTGGGGCGCCCATAATCAAATTGCTTTGATAAACGGAATCCCAATAGCGTTGATTGCCAACATTATCTATTTCGATCCGTGCAGTAAGCGGCTTATTGCGAACAAGGAAGGTGTATCGCGCTCCCAAATCAAACCTTGACCATGCAGCTAGATGAGCTGTGTTTGCATTGTTAAATTGTTGCTTTCCTGTGCTGACTACTCGTCCAACAAAGGTCAGACCTTTGACAAAGGGAATATCATATTCGAGATTCCCATTAATCGTATAATCCGGAACGCCAATCACGGTTTTTCCGTCGTAACTGCCTCCAGAACTTCGTATCTGTTTGGCATCAATCAGAGTTAGACCGCCATTAAATCGTAACCCGCGCCAAATTTTTCCATTAAATGTTAGCTCCATACCGCGGTTACGTTGTTTCCCGTCTTGGGTATAAATTAACAAGCCTGTATTCCCATAGGATTCTACCATCCCATAAGGCATTGCTGTCTGGTAAAAGGAGACGCTGGCAGAAAAACGGCCAATGTCATATTTTGCTCCGACTTCATACTGCGTGCTTTGATAGGGGGCAAAAGTCTGACCTGCATTAACATAGCTTGCTCCTACCGTTGTACCTGCGGAAAGGCCTTGGATACGATTAAAATATACAGCAAAATGTTTTATTGGATGAACCACTAATCCGACAACCGGAGAAATAACGCCCGATTCATACTGTGATTGAAGTTTACCTGTGCCATAAGCATAGGAATTGGACAGGATGTTTTGATAACGGAACCCGCCGGTGAGAGAAATGCGGTCATCCCAGAAATTCATCGTATCAGAAAAAAACAAACTATAGAGCTTGTTCATGGAAACTCGTCCCGGATTTTTCATATTACCACTGGCATAGGTTTCATTCGGGGTAAATTGGATGGGGTTATAAATATTCCCTGCTTGGCCGACCAAACTCATGGCATAGGCAGCATAGGATTCTTCCCAAATAGCGGATCCTCCTGCATTGATTTCATGCTTGATAAAACCGGTTTTGAAATGGGCGCGAACACCGGCTTGAGTTGACTTATTCAGGACATTATAGGCCGTAGCCATCGCACCAACGCTTCCATCTCCTGTGTAAGAATTTTTTAAAGTCGTGGTGGCATAATTGCCTATTTCCTGACCACTCTGCGCTCCGAATTTACCATAAAGAGTGATATGGTCTCCAAAATCATGCTCTATATTCAGTGTACCGAATAAATAAGATAAATCGGTATAAGCCCATTTCTGTCCCCAATTTTTTGATGGAGAAGTCGTCTTTGGAACGGGCATATCTGTTCCAAGGCTGGAAACGATAATAGAACTGCGCCCCCCAAAAACCTGTTGTTTCTGGTAGTTCATATTCATATCTATCCGCGTATCTTCATTATGCCAGTCAAAAGCACCGGCAATAGCAATATCGTCACGGCGTTCTCCTTTAATCGCTGTTCGACCATTCATGCCTGCCGCATTAAAACGGAATCCATAAGCACGATCCTGACCAAATCTTCGACTTATATCGACCGCACCGCCACCTTGGCCATTACTGGTATAATCGCCGGTAACCCGTGTTATATCTGTTGATGTCGCGCGTTTGGGGACAAGATTAACATTACCACCAATAGCTGATCCGCCGGGAGCCGCTCCATTTAAAAAAGCACTGGCGCCATTTAAAACTTGCACGGAGTCATAGAGTTGTGGAGAAACAAGCTGACGAGGTGTTACGCCATATAATCCATCAATCGCCACATCATCACCATACAGGGTAAAACCCCGAATCTGGAAAAGCTGGGCATAATTTCCATATCCTGTTGTCGTCCTGACCGTTGGGTCATTAAGAAGAACTTCACCCAAGGTTTGAGCCTGCTGGTTCAAAATGAGGCTAGAATTATAACTGCGAATATTGAAGGGAACATCAAGGCCTTTTTTGTTGCCCAAAGCGCCCAAATCCCCACCACTTGATACATACATTCGATTGTTGCGAGAAGCTGTTACAATAAGATCTTCTTGTTTGGTAACGGCCGGAACGGTTTCTTCTTTTTTAAGATCAGATGCTTTTGATGAAAATAGAAGCGCATTGTTTCTGCTTTGTGATGTAGCATTTTCTGCCCATGCAGAGGAAGAAAGGAACGCTGTTCCCATACCGGAAAGCAAACTGGATAGTCCGATGGTGTTCAGACAAAGCGCTCGAAAATTCATAACAAAACCCACCTGATAGCCCTTTTTTGAAACGCATATCTTATTGGTAATAATTTTCAATAGCACTTAATGATATTTAACTATAATGTTATGATATATCATTAATTTAAATAATAATTATTATAATGAAACTGTAAAATCAGGCTGTTATGGATATTAAAATTTATCTGGTTTTTTAAATTACCGGATAAATAAAATAATCAGGTAATCTTATATTTCGGACGCTTTTATGGCTCTACCCAAATAGTTCAGAATGGCTTCCCAAACGTACTAATTGAACATAATCATCGCCATTCTTCATATAAATTAGCACTAAATCCGGTTTTACATGGCAATCTCTAAAGCCAAGCCAATTACCTGAAAGGGCATGATCTCTATATCTTGGCGGGAGTTCCAAATCTTGACAAAGGCAGTTTAAAATTTCTGCCCATGCGGGGGTAACAAACTCTAGAAAATTCTTTTTAGCGTCTTTTTTGAATTGTTTTTCAAGCAAGACCTTACGCATCATGGTTCTCTTGTAATACTTTCAAGGCCTCTGCTGCCGTAAAGGCTTCCGAAAAATCAGTGCGCCTTAATGCCTCCAGCATCGCTTTTTGTGTGGTCGTATTGGGCTCATCTTTAGCATAATCGAAAGATAGCGGAATCGTTTTGGTCTCGGCCACTTGATTTAAAAACAACTTAAATGCCTGCGCTGCGCTTAATCCATAACGCTCTAATACCGGAAAGGCTCGATCCCGCAAATCCTGATCCAATCGCAGATTGAAACTTGTTGTCGCCATTTTTACACCTATTGATATACATTCAGCATATATTTGCTACTAATAATACGCTGAATGTATACTTATTTCAAATAAGAATCATGGTGTGATAGTCGTTTTTCAATAAAAGCTAGCAGCCATTCAATGCATGAATAGACTGTATGAAATTCCGGCCATTCCGCATGGAGGTCATAATAGATGCTCTGCCATTACAGATATGCGATTTTGCGGCATAATGATAACGCACAATAAAGATATTCGTGTTTTCTTGGGCAATATCCAGTAATTGTATCCGATCAGTCAGACTCCCATAAAATTTGGTAAGATTTGAAGCCAAAAACGCGGGCGTCGAGCGTTTTTCTGGAACTATTAAGGCAGAAGCTGCGGCACCTTGCCCATCTCCTAATGCGGTATAAAATGCCCGTATCGTTGTCGCTGCCGTTCCATATTCATCTATAAAGTCCATGGCTTTGGCTTGTGGAGCGGAATAAGACACAGGGCGAACCGCCGTTACAGTCGCTACTAAGGGTTCGTGGTGGTGTCCTGTAGCTGCAGCCATAGTATCGGTAAGCTGTACAGTCACATTTTTATGCAAAAATTGCTGAAGCAGTTTTGATGTTGCCTTGGTTCCAACTAATTGAACCGATTGGAAATGATTTTTGGGGTCAGCGAACTCATCACCGGAAAGGCAAATCGGATTACTAAGCTTTAAAACGTAACTAGGTTATGTTGACAAAGGGTATAATTTAAGATTTTTAGAGATAACTTGAGAACAAGTTTTGTAGGGCAGATAGGATGCGAGGAGATCTGACAGACGCGGAGTGGGAGATAATAGAGGGTCTTCTTCCAAGCGAACGAGGCCGCTGCGCGCGTCCCGCCAAAAGTAATCGGTTATTTCTCAATGGTATGCTTTATGTGCTTCGAACAGGCTGCCCGTGGCGAGATATGCATGAACGTTATGGGAAATGGAATTCGGTCTATGTTCGGTTTCGTAGGTGGGCAGAACAGGGTGTCTGGGACGCTCTTCTTGAAACCCTGGTTGACCTTGGCCTGACAGATGACTGGCAACATATGATAGATAGTACGATTATTCGCGCCCACAGCCAAGCGGCTGGCGCAAAAGGGGGACGTATAAGGAAGGCTTTGGTCGCAGCCGCGGAGGCTTTACGAGCAAGATCCACGCCCGTTCCGATGGTCAAGGCCGCCCTCTAGCTTTCGAACTTACAGGTGGTGAGGTCTCTGATTATTCTGGCGCTGATAGCTTGATAGATATCCCTGTCACAACACCCCACCGTTTTCTCGCTGATAAAGGATATGATAGCGATAGGTTACGCGAAAAACTGCTTTTTCGAGGCATCCTTCCTGTTATCCCGCCTCGTTCCAATCGGAAAAAGCCTATTCCTTATAATCTCCAGCACTACAAAGATCGTAATCGTATTGAGCGGATGTTCAATAAGTTGAAGCAGTTCAGACGTATTGCCACACGCTATGACAAAACCAGAAAATCTTTCCTCGCCTTCCTTCATATCGCGGCCGTAAAATTGTGGTTACCTTCCTTTGTCAACATAACCTAGGTTCTGGTGTATCTCCATTTTGAACATCTTCATAATTGGGTGGGCCCGGGAAAATAATATATTCGATGATACCTGTTAACTGGGAGGGTTCTTTCCGTGCCAAATTATAACATTGGCCTGCCCATGCAGATGTCTGCCAACAACATGCCATTATAGACATCAGAACAAGTGAAAAATATTTCAACATTATAGAGAAACCTTCAATTTTTGGAAAAATCCATTTTTCAATAAT